>CABUDN010000223.1 GCA_902490355.1 uncultured Oscillibacter sp. | reverse complement strand
GCATCCCCGGCGTGATGTGCAGTGCTGCCATCAGCATCACGGCAAACAGGATCAGGAAGATCACCACAGAGACAAACTTGGCGAACACCGCCACCGATCCCACTGCCAGAACACCGGAGACCGCGCCGCCGGAAATCAACCCAACGCCGGAAATCCACAGATCCCGCAAGATGGCAATGGAGGGGCGGTAAACCTCCTTGCAAAACAGCACATGCCCCAAAACGCCGAAGAGCATCGGCAGCAGCAGGGCACAGCTCACCCGCAGGCGAACAGGCCGCCCGTGATGGGTGAGCAAAATGCCGGCCGCCAGCAGCATGGCCGGCCCTGCCAGCCAGTAGCCGTAGCCGAACAGGCCCTTGAGCAGCACCGCCAGCCAATCGATAAACAGTGCACTGATGCCCAGATAACTTACCAGAGTGCATAAGGTCAGCACCAGCAGCACCACGCCCCATACCTCCCGGCGGATGGGACGTGGCTGCGGCGCAGCTTTTTTACTTCGGGAAGCGCTGGAACTTGCGCGCTTTTTCCCGGAAGTGGATTTCTTTTGTGATGAGGAAGCCACAGTACGTACCTCCGATGCTTAGTTCTGCAGCAGGGTCAAAATCAGCGTTACCACGCCGGCTGCCCAGCAATAATAGGCGAAAAATCCGAACTTGCCTTTTTCGGCAATCATTTTCAGCAGTCGGATGCAGGCATATCCCACACCGGCAGCCACGACCACACCCACCAGATAGACCGGCACGTCGGCCCAGATAATGCCGGCGGAAACCGCGTCCTTCAAGCTGAGAATATTGGCGCCCAGAATGGCGGGAATGGACATCAGGAAGGAGTAGCGCACGGCAAATTTGCGGTCAAAGCCCACAAAGCAGCCGGCTGTAATGGTGGTGCCGGAGCGGGAGATTCCCGGGCAGGTCGCGATGGCCTGCGCCAAACCCACTACCAATACATCCTGAATGCGGGCGGACCGCTCACTCTTGTGGCCCTTGCGCACCCGGTCGCTGGCAAACAGCAGGCATCCGGTTACCAGCAGGGCACCGCCCACGAAATACATGTTATCCGCCAGGCCCTCCACCAGATCCTTGATCGGGAGCACTACAAACAGCGGCAGGGTTCCCACAATAATCAATAAGATCATCCGGCGCGCCGGGGGGATCGGGGTGGGAGTCGTACCGTGGGCCAGGTCTTTCGCTCCACGGAAAAACTCCAGCACCATATCCCGCACCTCGGCCCAATACGCCACGAACACCGCGACCAGGGTGCCAAGATGCAGCAGCACATCAAAAAACTCCGGAATATCCGATGCGCCGGACATTCCCAAAAGGTGCTCCGCAATGGCCAGGTGGCCAGAGCTGGAAACCGGCAAAAACTCCGTCAGACCCTGAATGAACCCCAACAGAATGGATGAGAGCAGGGACATAGGTACACGCTCCTTTAAATCAAAAAAATTTCACACGGAAATAGTATAGCATGAAGGCGACATAAATTCCAGTCATATTTCCGCCGCAAAGCCAAACACACCGGGGACCGCCCATGGGCATTCAGAATTGCAAATGAGATTCAAGCCGTTGACTTCA
>CABUDN010000222.1 GCA_902490355.1 uncultured Oscillibacter sp. | reverse complement strand
CCTGGGCGGCTTTGCGGTCCCACTTGGTCAGAGTGCCGGTGAGGACGAAGGTCATTCCGGCAAATCTCTGGTCCACCAATTCCGCCTGACTGGTCATGTTGACACCCGCCTCCCGCAGCTGGGCAATGAGATCCCGGGACTGGGGCTGGGACAGGTATTCCGTAATACACCGGGCCGTGATCTCGCCCACGTCGTCGATGGCGGTCAATTCTTCGGTTGTGGCCGCCATCAGCGCGTCCAGAGTACCAAAATGCATGGCCAGGACCTTGGCAGCCTTCTCTCCGACCTGCCGGATCCCCAGACCATAGATCAGCTTGGAAAGGTCGTTGCCCTTGGAGCGGGCGATCGCCGCAATCAGATTTTCCGCCGATTTTTCGCCCATCCGCTCCAGCTGTACAACATCTGGGGCCCGAAGGCTGTAAAGGTCTGCCGCATTCCGGACCAGGCCGCTGTCCACCAGCTGCTCCACCAAGCTGGGACCCAGACCGTCAATGTCCATAGCGTCCCGCCCGGCAAAGTGGGTGAGGTTGCGCAGCAGCTGGGCCGGACACTCCGCGCCGGTGCAGCGCACGGCGGCGCCGTCCTCATCCCGCTCCACCGGCGCGCCGCACACCGGGCACGTCTGGGGCAGGATGTAGGGTACTGTGCCCTCCGGACGCTGCTTGAAGTCCACTTCCAGAATCTCCGGGATGATCTCCCCCGCCTTCTGAACGATAACGGTATCTCCAATCCGGATGTCCTTCTGGGTGATATAGTCCTGATTGTGCAGCGTCGCGTTGGTGACGGTGGTTCCGGCCAGGCGCACCGGCGTCAGCACTGCCTTGGGCGTCAGCACACCGGTCCGGCCCACCTGGACCACAATGTCCAGCACCTTGGCGGGCTTCTTCTCCGGCGGGTATTTGAAGGCTACCGCCCACTTGGGAAACTTGGCAGTACTGCCTAGAATTTCACGATATGACAAGTTGTTTACCTTCACAACCGTGCCATCAATATCAAAGGGGTACTCCATGCGCTGATCATTGATCCGGTTAATCTCCTGCTGGACTTCAAAAGCGCGGAGGGTTTTATGCGGGATGATCCGGAAGTGTTGGGAGGCCAAATACTCCAGAGTTTCTGAGTGAAGGCGGAACACTTTCCCCTCCGCCAGCTGCAGGTTGAACACCTGGATGTCCAGGCGGCGCTGGGCGGCGATTTTGGGGTCCAGCTGGCGCAAAGAACCAGCTGCAGCGTTGCGGGGATTGGCCATCAGGGGCTTTCCCTCCAGCTCCCGCTGGGCGTTGATCTCCTCAAAGACCGACCGGGCCATATACACCTCGCCCCGAACAATGAGGCGGGGCAGCTTTTCCGGCAGCACCATGGGGATGGAGCGGATCGTGCGCAGATTTTCCGTCACGTCCTCCCCTGTCCGGCCGTCGCCCCGGGTGGCACCCCGGACGAACACGCCGTCCCGGTACTCCAGAGCTACGGACAGACCGTCTACCTTGGGCTCCACGGAGTATTCCGCCTCCGGTCCCAAGGTCTGGGCCATCCGGTCCGTAAACTCCCGGACCTCCTGGCCGTCAAAAACGTCCTGGAGACTCTCCAGCGGGACCTCATGAGTGTAAGGTGAAAAGCCTTGTAAGATCTTGCCGCCCACGCGCTGCGTGGGAGAATCCG
>CABUDN010000221.1 GCA_902490355.1 uncultured Oscillibacter sp. | reverse complement strand
AGATAAAGGAATGTGACTGGAGTTCAGACGTGTGCTCTTCCGATCTTCCTTTTTCTGTCCTGTTGGGTCACGCAGTCGGGTTTTCGATCTGCTCAGCGGTTTTTCTGATAGATGGTCCACAGGCCGTTCATCAGGAGATATTTGTCATAAACAATGGGGTTGCGGCAGTACCGCACGATGACCGGAGCATTTCCACCGGTCGCCACCACGCTGACCTCCTTGCCGGGAAATTCTCCCCGGATGCGGTCAATGATCCCGTCCAGCATGCCTGCCGTACCGTACACAATGCCGGAACGCATGCAGTCCTCCGTGTTCTTTCCGATGACGGTCTTGGGATGCTGCAGGGAGATGGCGGGCAGCTGAGCCGCCCGGCGGCTCAAGGCCTCCAAAGAGACGTTCACTCCGGGCAGCAGCATGCCGCCCTCATAATTGCGGCCTTCGGAAATCACGCCGATGGTGGTGGCGGTGCCCATGTCGATGGTGATGATGGGTGGCTGAAACCGCTCCAACGCCGCCACGGCGTCGGCCACAATGTCGGCGCCCACCTGCGTCTGAACGGACAGGCGGATATTCAGTCCGGTCTTGACGCCGGGCCCCACTACCATAGGGGGCTTGCCAAGCAGGCGGGTCAAAGCTTTTTCCATCATGAAGTTCAAAGGCGGCACCACGCTGCATAAGATCGCGCCTGTTACATCGGCATAGCTGTAATGGTACAGCGTAAACAGATTCATCAGGTCAATGCTGATCTGATCGGCCGTCTTGCGGCTGTCTGTATCCAGATAAGCCAGAAAACGCAGGTTCTTCTCCTGGTCGAACAGGCCCACCGATGTATTGGAATTGCCTACGTCAATGGCCAGCAGCATATGGTGATTCCTCCTTGCAACAGTTGTCCGCTCCTATGGTATCACGTCTTTCCCTCCCTTGCAAGTCCCCCCTCCCATTGGTATACTACTTGTGTGAAAGGAGTTGTTTGCCGTGACCAACTGCATGACGATCCCCTCTCCGGTCGGAGCCTTGCTGCTGACCTCAAACGGCAGCGCTGTGACCGGACTTTGGCTGGAGGGCCAAAAATATTATGCCCGCACGGTTCAAGAACCCACCCGGGAAAATCCGGATGATCCGGTGCTCCGGCAGGCCCAGGCATGGCTGAGGGCGTATTTTGCAGGAGAAGGTCCCCTTCCTCCCCTTCCGCCTTTAGATCCGGCAGGAACCCCGTTTCAACGCCGGGTATGGGACTTGCTGCAGGCAATCCCCTATGGTGCTACTACCACATACGGTGCGCTCGCCCGGGAGCTGGGGCTTTCCCCTGCCGCTGCCCGGGCGGTAGGCAGCGCAGTGGGACACAACCCCATCTCCATCCTGATCCCCTGCCATCGGGTGCTGGGGGCGAACGGGCACCTCACCGGCTATGCCGGAGGGCTGGAGCGTAAGCAATTTTTGCTGGATTTGGAAGCGGGAACATGAATAGGGACGGGACACTGAACCAGTGTCCCGTCCCTTTGTGCAATGAAACGGCTTTTGAGGGGATAATGCCGAACCAGCTATGGTCTCTTCCGAAATATAAGAGATCTATGCCTCCCTTATTCATTTGACGCCAGATCAGCGCGTCAGATACCCACCGTCCACTGGAATTACCGCGCCACTCAGATAATCTGATGCAGCAGAGGCCAAAAAGATGACGGGTCCCTTAAAATCATCCGGCTTTCCCCAGCGTCCAGCCGGCAACCGCCCCATGATTTCCTGTGTCCGGACAGGGTCTTCTACAACACCTTTCGTCAATTTAGTTGCAATCCACCCAGGAGCCAGAGCGTTCACATTGATTCCCTGAGAAATCCATTCGTTTCCCAACGCTTTGGTCAATTGAGCCACCGCACCTTTGCTTGCTGCATAAGCAGGCGTATTGGGGATTCCAAAAAAGCTTTGCATGGATGCGATATTGATGATTTTCCCAATACGCCAGATCGGAAGAGCACACGTCTGAACTCCAGTCACATTCCTTTAACTCGTATGCCGTCTTCTG
>CABUDN010000220.1 GCA_902490355.1 uncultured Oscillibacter sp. | reverse complement strand
GACGCGCTGCGGGATCTGCGGGAGCGGAACATTTCCGCGAGGATCTTTGATTCCGGCCTGGGCATCTCCCTCTTCCGGGACAACTCCACCCGGACCCGCTTCTCCTTCGCCAGCGCCTGCAACCTGCTGGGCCTGGAGGTCCAGGACCTGGACGAGGGCAAGAGCCAGATCGCCCACGGCGAGACCGTGCGGGAGACCGCCAATATGATCTCCTTCATGGCCGATGTCATCGGTATCCGGGACGATATGTACATCGGAAAGGGTCACACCTATATGCAGTCCGTAGCCGACGCGGTGGCCGAGGGCTACCGGGACGGGGTGCTGGAGCAGCGGCCTACCCTGGTGAATCTCCAGTGCGATATCGACCACCCCACCCAGTGCATGGCCGATATGCTTCATATCATTCACGAGTTTGGCGGCGTAGAGAACCTGAAGGGCAAGAAGGTAGCCATGACCTGGGCGTACTCACCCAGCTACGGTAAGCCCCTGTCGGTGCCCCAGGGGGTGATCGGGCTGATGACCCGCTTCGGCATGGATGTGGTGCTGGCCCACCCCGAGGGCTACGAGGTCATGCCCGAGGTGGAGGAGGTGGCCCGACAGAACGCCCGGCGCTCCGGCGGCACCTTTACCAAAACCAACTCCATGGCGGAGGCCTTTGCAGGGGCGGATATCGTCTACCCCAAGAGCTGGGCGCCCTTTGCCGCCATGGAGAAGCGGACCGAACTGTATGCCGTGGGCGACAGCGCGGGCATCCAGGCGCTGGAGAAGGAGCTGCTGGAGCAGAATGCCCGGCACAAGGACTGGTGCTGCACCGAGGAGCTGATGAAGACCACCAGGGAGGGCAGGGCGCTGTATCTCCACTGCCTGCCCGCCGACATCAACGGCGTCTCCTGTGTGGACGGCGAGGTGGAGGCCGGTGTCTTTGACCGCTACCGCACCCCCCTCTACAGGGAGGCCAGCTTCAAGCCCTATATTATCGCCGCCATGATCTTCCTGGCCCAATGTGAAAAGCCCGTGGAGATGCTCCGGGAGCTGGAGCGCCGGGGCCGGGTCCGGAGGAAGAAGTAAGGACCCATATCCGCGGGAGAGACAGCGCCCGCGCGGCGGCCGAAAGGCTGGAAAGGGGGATTGCCTATGAAACCCAAGCGCATTGTTCTGGCTCTGGGGGGAAACGCCCTGGGGGAAAACCTGCCTGAGCAGATGAAAGCCGTAAAGCGCACCGTCAAGACTATCGCCGACCTCCTAGAGGAGGGACATCAGATGGTCATTACCCACGGCAACGGTCCCCAGGTGGGGATGATCAACATGGCCATGACCACGCTCTCCCGGGAGGACCCCAGCCACCCCATGGCCCCTCTCTCGGTATGTACCGCCATGAGCCAAGGCTACATCGGCTATGACCTCCAGAACGCCCTGCGGGAGGAACTGCTGAACCGTGGCGTTCGCCGCAGCGTGGCCACGGTGCTCACCCAGGTGGAGGTAGACCCCGCAGACCCGGCTTTCCAGCATCCCACCAAGCCCATCGGAGCCTTTATGACCCAGGCGGAGGCGGAGGAGATGCGCCGCCGGGGAAATCCGGTCATGGAGGATGCCGGGCGGGGCTGGCGCCGGGTGGTGGCCTCTCCACGGCCCCGCCGGGTGGTGGAGCTGGACACCATCCGCACACTGGCCGATGCGGGACAGATCGTCATCGCCTGCGGCGGAGGCGGCATCCCGGTGTTGCCGGATGGCAACCACCTGCGGGGCGCCGGCGCCGTGGTAGACAAGGATTTCACCGCGGAGCTCCTGGCGGAGGAACTGGGGGCGGACTGCCTCATGATCCTCACCGCCGTGGAAAAGGTGGCAGTCCACTTTGGAAAGCCCAATCAGCGTTGGCTCACCCATATGACCGTGCCTGTGGCGGAAAAATACATCGCGGAAGGACAGTTTGCCCCCGGTTCCATGCTGCCCAAGGTGGAGGCCGCTGTGGCGTTCGCCAAGCAAGAAACTGTTTGGGGTGTTGCCTACACAATATAATAAGTGATGTTTTAG
>CABUDN010000219.1 GCA_902490355.1 uncultured Oscillibacter sp. | reverse complement strand
ATGACCCACAAGGCAACCCGATAGAAAATGCAGTAGTAGACCGGGACGGTGACGTTTTTTGATCTCAAAATCCTCCTCATGACGCTGACCCGCAGCATGAACAGCGAAAAGATTGTCCATTAAACAGACGGCGGAACCCATCCATTGGTTGGGTTCCGCTGCTTTTTTGTATAATCCGGTTCCGGCGGCACACACTGAATGTACCATCAAAAAAGAGGAAGTGTGACCATGCCGGAGAGAATTGTTATCGCACTGGGCGGCAACGCCCTGCAGTCTGGAAACAGCGCGCCTACTGCTGAGGCGCAGCTGGAAGTGGTGAAAAAGACCAGTGAACGCATCGCCGAGATCAGCCGGCGGGGATATGAAATGGCGGTAGTCCATGGAAACGGTCCCCAGGTGGGCCGGATCGTGCTGGCCGGAGAAGCGGCCCGGGATGTGGTGCCGCCCATGCCCTTTGACGTGTGCGGCGCCATGAGCCAGGGCTATATCGGCTACCACATTCAGCAATCGCTCAAGTATGCCCTGAGCAGCCGGGGACGGAATTACCCGGTGGTGACACTGGCGACGCAGGTGGTGGTGGATCGGAACGACCCCGCGTTTCAAAATCCCACCAAACCCATTGGCGCGTTCTATTCCCAGGAAGAAGCCAGAAAGTTGGAGCAGGAAAAGGGCTATGTCATGCGGGAAGACGCCGGCCGGGGCTGGCGGCGGGTGGTGGCTTCGCCCATGCCCCGCCGGATTGTGGAGATCGACGCCATTCGCCTGCTGTGGGATCACGCGGTGGTGATTGCCTGCGGCGGAGGCGGCATTCCCGTGGTGGAGAATCCGGATGGAACCCTGGAAGGTGTGGCGGCGGTGATTGACAAGGATTTCGCCGCTGAGCTGCTGGCCGAAGAGGTGGGGGCAGACGCACTGCTGATCCTTACCGAGGTGGAAAAGGTGGCCATTCGGTTCGGAAAACCGGACCAGGAGAATCTGTCGCACCTGAATCTGGCGCAGGCCGCGCAGTATGTCCGGGAGGGACAGTTTGGCGTGGGCAGTATGCTGCCCAAGGTGGAGGCGGCCATGAAATTTGTCCGGGCGAATCCGGACAAACGGGCCATCATCACCAGCCTGGACCGCTGTCTGGATGCTCTGGATGGAAAGACCGGAACCGTACTGACCTTTGCCTGAGAACGACTGAAAATTCCCGGACCGCTCAAGCGGTCCGGGAATTTTGGCATATGGAAACACGCAGCTGTGAAACGTCAGCTGTGGACGTATTTGGATACCTTTCGGGCGGCGGTGGGCTGGGAAATTCCCAGCTCCTTGGCAACCCCCACAGTAGTGCCCCAACGGCGGTACGCGTCCCGGATAATTTCACCCTCATAGGCATCCATTCTCTGCGCCAGGGTGCCGGATTGGGCCTGAAGGACGGCGGGGGCCTGGCTGGCGTATTCCGGCGGGAGGGCGGTGACGTCAATAATGGGGTCCTGCACGGTGATGACACTGCGCTCGATCAAATTCTCCAGCTGACGGACATTGCCCGGCCAGTCGTATTGCTCCAAAAAACCCAAAAACTGAGGAGAAAAGTTCAAATCCTTGCCGTATTCCCGGCAGAATCGGGCCAAGAACTGGTGAGCCAAAGGGAGAATATCTTCCTTGCGCAGCCGCAGGGGCGGAATGTGAATCCGGATGACATTGAGCCGGTAAAAAAGATCGGAGCGAAACAGGCCGCGCTGCACTTCTTCCTCCAGATTGCGGTTGGTAGCGACAATCAGCCGGAAATCCAGCGCAACCCGCCGGCCGTCGGAAAGACGCTCAACGGTTTTTTCCTGAATCAGCTGCAGCAGCTTGGACTGAATATGCAGAGGCAGCTCTCCGATCTCATCCAAAAACAAGGTGCCGTGGTTGGCCAGTTCAATTTTGCCGATTTTCCTGCCGGAGGTGCCGGCTCGGGCGTCCTTCTCGTAGCCGAAGAGCTCGGACTCCATCAAATTTTCGTGGAGCACTGCGCAGTTGACTTCGATAAAGGGACCGGATGCCCGGTCGCTCATGGAATGAATGGCTTTGGCGATGGCGGTCTTG
>CABUDN010000218.1 GCA_902490355.1 uncultured Oscillibacter sp. | reverse complement strand
CCATCTCCTATGCCTACCGGATGCTGCCCATGCTGATGGAGGAGTTCCAGAATGTCCTCCTGTCCTATCGCCTGCGGGGCAACCCTCCCGCCCATGACACCCTGACCGGCAAGGTGCGCTACCTCATCTACCAGGTAAAAATCATCATGGAGTCCTTCTATCCCCTGATGCTCAACACCGCCAAGCGTTCCCGCACCACAGTGGAAGCTCTGGAGCTGCGGGGCTACCGGTACGCCGCCGTCAACAAGGCGGTCAAGAAGCTCAAACTCTCCGCTCTGAAGGTGACCGATAACGACCTTCTGTTTTTGGCCATCTCCGCTCTGTGGGTGGCGTTGTCTGTTCTCGTTTCCACTCTGCTTTGAAAGAAGGTTTTTCCTTTGCGACTCGATTTTCACACCCACGGAAAACTGGCCAAAAAGCTGCCTTTTTCCACTGCCTACACCGACTGGCTCTTCAGCGAAGCCCGGCGGGCCGGTCTGGATGCCCTGTGTCTCACCGAGCACTTCAATACTCTGCAGTTCGATGAACTCTACGGCTATCTGTCCGCAATAAGCCGCCGCACGGAGGATGTGCTGGAACTTCCCAACGGGCTGCGCATCTTCCCGGGCATGGAGACGGACGTGGCCGAGGGCGGCCACATCCTGTCCATTGGTCCTCTGGAGGCCGTTTTGGAGTTGAACCGCCGTCTGGAGCCCTATAAGCAGAAGGGGCAGTTTCTCCCCTTTGCCCAGCTGATGCGCCTGTTCGAAGAATACCCCGTGCTGGTGGGCTGCGGCCATCCTTTCCGTTCCCCGGGTCATGTGCCGGAGCTCCCCGAAGAGCAGCTGCGCCGTCTTGGTTTTTTGGATCTCAACGGAAAGGACCTGGCTCTGGACCGGGCACGTACGGAAGAGCTGACCTATGCCTTGGCACAGCGGCTGAATATCCCCGTTGTCTCCGGCAGCGACACCCACCAGGCGGTACAGTACGGCTGTGTCACCACAGTGTTTGAGCGGGAGTGCCGCTCCATCTCCGCCCTGAAGGCCGAGATGGATGCCGGGCGGTACGAGATTGTGCTCTCCGACACCGCCGCAGTCCAGGTACGCACCGCGTGTCTGCTCAAGCGGTCTCTCAAAGAGATCCATGCTCTGGGAGGCGACTATGTCTCCATCCTCACCGGGGAGGCCGCCGCATGCGTATCCTGACTGACAGTTTGGCCGGGCAGGCGGTGGAGGCTGTCCGTCAGGCCGGTGCCCTTCTGACTGACCCCGCCGCCGTCCAAACCATCCTGTCCAAAAGCCCGACGGATTTTGTCACCAATGTGGATCTTTCCGTGCAGAACTTGCTCCGGGACCGGCTCTTTGAGCTGGCCCCGGCCGTACAGTTTTTCGGAGAGGAAGGAGACCAAACCGCCGTTGACCCCGGCCGCCCCTTCTGGATTCTGGACCCGGTGGACGGCACCACCAATCTGATCCACCGGTTCCGCCACAGCGCGGTCTCGCTGGCGCTGGCGGAAGATGGACAAGTGACCTTCGGTGTGGTATACCATCCTTATACGCAGGAATGCTTTACCGCCCAGCGGGGCGGCGGAGCCTTTCAAAACGGCCGCCCCATCCGGGTGAGCAAAACCGGCAGCCTGAGCGGCAGTCTGTTGTCCGCAGGCACGGTTCCCGGCCGGCGGGATTTGGCTGATGAGGCCTTCCGCCAAATGCGAGCGCTGTATGACCGCTGTCAGGATGTGCGCCGCACCGGCTGCGCCTCTTTGGATCTCTGCTATGTGGCCTGCGGACGGCTGGACGGCTATGTGGAGCTGTCTCTCCAGCCCTGGGATTATGCCGCCGGAATGCTTCTGGTAGAGGAAGCCGGCGGCCGTGTCACCGCGCCAGGCGGCGCGCCCCTTTCCCTCACGGAGGGCGGCGCTGTGCTGGCCTCCAACCAAATTCTTCACGCCGCTCTGATGAATGTACTGAACTGATAGGAGAACTTCCATGGAACTGAGCCTTGCCGTTTCCCCCGGGGAACTGACCCGCGCAGAACAAAAGATTCTGGACTACAAGATCGGAAGAGCACACGTCTGAACTCCAGTCACATTCCTTTAT
>CABUDN010000217.1 GCA_902490355.1 uncultured Oscillibacter sp. | reverse complement strand
GCAAAATCAGCACTAAAATCTGTCAGAGGAAAATGCTCCGTTCCCCGTCCTATTTTAATTTCGACCTTTTTGGAGGAAAAGAATTATGTTTGAGTTTTTGATTAAAAAGCTGAAGGCCCACCCCCGCAAGATCGTTTTCACCGAGGGCACCGATCCCCGGATTCTGGAAGCGTCTGCCCGTCTGCTCTCCGGTACCTTCCTGACCCCCGTTCTGGTCGGCAATCCTGAGGAAGTGCAGAAGGTGGCCGAGGAGATCGGCTTCAACATCCGCGGCGCCGAGATCATTGATCCCGAGACCTTCGCCGACATGGACAAGATGGTCGCCACCATGGTGGAGCTGCGCAAGGGCAAGATGAGCGAGGAGCAGTGCCGTGCCGCTCTCAAGCAGGGCAACTACTTCGGCACCATGCTGGTGAAGATGGGCTATGCCGACGCTCTGCTGGGCGGCGCTACCTACTCCACCGCTGATACTGTCCGTCCCGCTCTGCAGATCATCAAGACCAAGCCCGGCAGCAAGATCGTTTCCTCCTGCTTCATTCTGGTGCGTCCTTCCGCCACCGGTGACCGCGAGGTCCTGGCCATGGGCGACTGCGCCATCAACATCAAGCCCACCGAGGACGAGCTGGTGGAAATCGCCCTGGAGACTGCCGCTACCGCCAAGGTCTTCGGCATTGATCCCAAGGTTGCTTTCCTGAGCTACTCCACCATGGGCTCCGGCAAGGGCGAGGACGTGGACAAGATGCGCAATGCCTTCCAGAAGGCTCACGCCGCTGCTCCCGAGCTGGCCATGGAAGGCGAGCTGCAGTTCGACGCCGCCGTCTCCCCCACCGTGGCACACACCAAGTGCCCCAACTCCACCGTCGCCGGTCACGCCAACACCTTCATCTTCCCCGACATCAACGCCGGCAACATCGGCTACAAGATCTGCCAGCGGATGGGCTCCTTCGATGCTTACGGCCCCATCCTGCAGGGCCTCAACGCCCCCATCAACGACCTCTCCCGCGGCTGCAATGCCCAGGAGGTCTACTCCATGGCCATCATCACCGCCGGCCTGTGCGAGGACTGATTTTCCGCTGTACATCCAGGACGCCTGCTTTTGCAGGCGTCCTTTTTTCCTATTCCCCAGGGGGTACTCCCTCTTTTTGGACGCTGCAAAGACTCTTTGCGTGACAAGATTCCTGCTTTCTACTAGAATAAAAGCAGAAAAAACCGGATTGTCTATGTATCGCTTTTCAGATGCACCATAAACGCAGCCGGGAGGTAACACCTATGCGGGATATTGGAAAAAACATTCGCGCTCTGCGTATGCGGAAAAAACTGAGCCAGGATCAGCTGGCAGAGGCCATCCACGTCACCCGGCAGACGGTCTCCAACTATGAGACGGGCCGTTCCCGGCCGGACGTGGAAATGCTGACGGAACTTGCTCAGGCACTGGACGTTGATATAAAAGAGCTTGTGTACGGCCCAATCGGAAGGGAACACTCCGCCCGGCTCCTGCGGCGTCTGGCGGTGGGAGCAGTTCTGACAGGCCTTGCTGCCATTCTCTATTTTGTCGGAGGTGCCCGGGCGCAGCGGCTGCTGCTGGAGCGATACCTGGCGTACCCGGTATACATGGTGACCTTTTTCGGAAAGCCCCTGTTTTTTATTCTGCTGAGCTGGACACTGTCTCAGGGATGTCTGATACTGCTGCGGTCAGAACCCCTCCATAGCCGGTGGGCAGTGCGGAGCCGGAGGCTCCTTTTGGCAGGGATCGCCGTATGGCTTGCTGCAATGTCTCCCTGGTTTTTCTATCTGGCCCGGGGCCTGTGGGAGAATCTTCAATATCTCCAGGGACACAGCTCTTTCTCCCAGCAGTCCAGTTTCCCCGCCAATGCGTTTTTGCTCTATGTGGGCCGTCACCCCAGGGCGCTCTCTTGGGGCAGCGCCCTGTGCGGCGCAGCCCTGGGAATCCTGGGCTTCCCAGCCTGCCGGGCACCCAAACAGGCAGATGCGGACCCCGCAGAAAAAACCGATTCCCCGGAGTAATGCTCCGCCGTCTCATTTGCCCGGCCGCTTCACACGGTGAGCGGCCGGTCGCTTTTTCCTTCCCGCTTTATTTGTAAAATCAGGAATTTTAAAAGCAGGAAACCTGAAATATTCCTG
>CABUDN010000216.1 GCA_902490355.1 uncultured Oscillibacter sp. | reverse complement strand
GATAAAGGAATGTGACTGGAGTTCAGACGTGTGCTCTTCCGATCTGTTCCAATGCTTCCAGTGCACTTTTCGCCGCAGCCTGTTCGGCTTCTTTTTTGCTGTGTCCGCAGCCGGAGCCCACAGGCGTGCCGTTGAGCAGAACCTCCGCTTCAAAGGTCTTGGCGTGATCCGGCCCCTGTTCGCCTACCACCCGGTAGACCAGTACCTGATCGGCCTGACGCTGCACCAGCTCCTGCAGTGCGGTCTTGTAATCCCGGCGGCGTTCCTCCACCGCTTCTTCCTTCTCCGCATCCAGCAGGCAGCGGTGGATCAGGGCCGACGCCGCTGTGATCCCGCCGTCCAGATAGACCGCAGCAAACACGGCCTCCATGGCATCGGCCAGGATGGAAGTCCGCTCCCGTCCGCCGCCGGCCTCTTCTCCCCGGCCCAGCTTCAGGTAGCTGCCCAGGTCCAGCTTCCGCGCCACCTCATACAGGCTCTGTTCGCACACCAGCGCCGCCCGAATCCGGGTCAGGTCGCCCTCGGGCAGGTCCGGGTGCTGGAGGAACAAAAACTCCGCCGTCACAAATCCCAGCACGGAATCGCCCAGGAACTCCAGCCGCTCATTGCTGTTCAGATGCCCGGCCCGATGCTCATTGGCATAGGAGCTGTGGCTCAGCGCCTCCTCCAGCAGTGCCGGATTGCGGAAGGTATAATTTAGTTTTTTCTCCAGTTCCACCATGTTGGTCCTCTCCAAAAGGAAACCCCGCACGCAGGCGGGGTGTTCCATACGTTTACTTTACCTTGCTGGCAATGTAGTTGACCGTATCGCCAACGGTTTTGAGACCGCTGAGATCCTCTTCCTGGATTTCGCCAACCTCAAATTCCTCTTCGATGGCCATGACCAGCTCCACCAAATCCACAGAGTCGGCGCCCAGGTCCTCCTCGAACGCGGTGTCCATGGTAACCTCTTCCGGCTCCAAAGCAAACTGCTCCGCCACCAGTTCCCGCATTGTCTGGAAAATCTCTTCAATCGACATGACGTTCACCCCTCATGTATTATGCTCTGTTGGGGTAATCATACGGCAAGTGCCGCGCCTCTGTCAAGAGGGTTTACACTTTTTCTGCCGGCCGCTCCACACGCATCAAATCGATGTTGGCCTCGATATCGGCGATGAAGCCGCTCTCAGCGTATTCCTTGGCCCGCAGCACCGCGTTGCACAGTGCCCGGGCGTCGGAAGAACCGTGGGCCTTGATGACCGGCCGGGAAATTCCCAAAAACGGCGTGCCGCCGGTTTCACCGGGATCCAGGGCCTTTTTCAAGCCGCCCAGCTCTCCCTTGACCATGGCGGCAGCCAGCTTCGTCTTGGTGCTGGAGAGGAATACCTTCTTGAGTTCCTTGAGCAGGAACTTGGCAGTTCCTTCCAGCCCCTTGAGCATCACATTTCCGGTAAAGCCGTCGGCCACCACCACATCGGCGCCGCCCATCATGACGTCATTGGCCTCGATATTGCCGATGAACCGGATCCGTCCGGCCTCGGACGCCTGGGTCAGCAGGGCATAGGTCTCGTGGCGCAGAGTATCGCCCTTTTCCTCCTCCGCACCGATATTCAACAGCCCCACCCGGGGAGACTCAATCCCCAGCACCCGCTTGGCATAGTAATTGCCCAAATAGGCGAACTGGAGCAGATACTCCGCCGTGCACTCGGCGTTGGCGCCGCAGTCACACAAAATCGCCCGCCCGGTGGCAGTGGGGATCACCGGGCCCATGGCCGCCCGGCGAATGCCGCGAATCCGCTTGACCAGCAGCGTAGCCCCGGCCAGCAGAGCACCGGTGGAACCGGCGGAGACAAAGGCGTCTCCCGCCCCGGCTTTGAGCAGATTCAGTCCCACGGTCAGGGAGGAATCCTTCTTCATCTTGAAGGCTGTGGCGGGATCGTCGGCAATCTCCACCACCTCGCTGGCATCCCGGATCTCCACGCCGGCAGGCAGGGTCTTTTCCCCGCAGGCCTCCACAGCCCGCAGCACCTCCGCCGCCCGGCCTACCAGCAGGATTTCCACTCCATAGGCCTTGTGGGCATCCAGGGCGCCCTGTACGATGGCCTGGGGGGCATTGTCGCCGCCCATTGCGTCTACGATGATCTTCATGCAAGAACCTCCTCTTTGAGCGCATCAATGATAGC
>CABUDN010000215.1 GCA_902490355.1 uncultured Oscillibacter sp. | reverse complement strand
TTTTGTTTGTCCGTATGTCAGTGTATTTCCTTCCAAGTGGTTAGAGTTATAATTACATGCTCCTTCAAAACGCCCAGACGCCAGCGCATGAGCTTGTCGTAATCCGGCTCGTCCCGGGTGGTGCGCTTGAGCTCCGGAATCCCGCTGGCCTCGGAAAACGCGATCCAGATCTCGGGCACCAACACACCCTCCATATCCAAGCATACAATATTCATAAGACCCTCCTGCGTTTTTTGAAATTTGAAAGTACATTGATTATACAATATCCCCGGAACGCTTTGCAATTGCATTTCCAAATTTCACCCTTGGGTATACAGTTGCGCTTACCGGGGCATGCTATGCGCAAATCCCAGGATTGGAGGTTTGAGCATGATTGTAGACAAAATCGCCCTGCTTCTGGCCATTGTCGGCGCCCTGAACTGGGGCGGCATCGGCCTGTTCGGTTTCGACACCGTCGCCTTTCTCTTCGGCGGCCAGATGTCCGTCTTCTCCCGCGTAATCTACGCACTGGTGGGTCTGGCGGGTCTTTGGTGCATCACGCTGTTGTTCCGCAACGGTGAGGAAACCGGACACGCTCCCCACACCGCTTCTTAATGGAAATAACGAATACGGTCCGCGGAAACGCCTGGCGCTTCCGCGGACCGTATCTGTATCCGCATAGACCGAATTCAGGAATTGCCTTTGTCCATCAGCTCCCGATCCTTGCGCAGCAGCTGATCGGACACCAGATCCAGCTGATCCACCTTCTCGTACCGGTCGGTCAGGCCGCTCTCCTCCATCGGCGTCTCCTTCTCGCCGCGGAAGGCCAGCTTCAGCAAAACCGGCGTCAGGATCGTGCCGCCTACTACGGTGATGATCACCGGAGTCATCAGGTTCTGGCTCAGGACGCCCATGGACAGTCCCCGGTTGGCCACGATCAGGGCTACTTCACCCCGGCACACCATACCGACGCCTACCTGCAGGCTCTCCTTTCCGGAAAATCCGCACAGCTTGGCACCCAGGCCGCAGCCCAGCATCTTGGAAATCACGGAGATCACCAGCAGCAGTGCGGAGAACACCGCGATGCCCATGCCCACATCGTGAATCTGGGCATCAATGCCGATGCTGGCAAAAAACACCGGCGTCAGCAGCAGATAGCCCAGAGGATCATACTTGGACTGAATGTAGGTGGCCTTGGACGTGCAGGAGATGACCAGACCCGCAGCATAGGCGCCGGTAATATCCGCCACGCCGAAAAACTCCTCGGCACAATAGGCCATCACCAGGCACAATACAAAGGCCAGCACCGGATAGCGCCGCATGTTCCGTCCCTGCTGCTGCCGGATCATCCAGCAAAACAGCCGGTTGGCGCCCAGGCCCACTACCACAGCAAACACGAAGAACAGCACGATCTTAATCAGCACCATCACGATGCTCTCCTGTCCGCCGGCCACACTGCTGACAATGGTCAGGGCAATCAGGCCCAGCACGTCATCAATCAGTGCTGCCGCCAGGATCGTGTTGCCCACCCGGGTATCCAGCTTCCCCATCTCCTTGAGGGTCTCCACCGTAATGCTGACGGAGGTGGCCGTCAGGATCGTGCCCAGGAACACATTCTCCAGGAAGCCGCTGCTTTCGATAAGGCCCCACTGATCTGCGCCCCAGGCCAGAGCCGTGCCCATTACCAAAGGCACCATCACGCCCAGCAGCGCCACCAGAAAGCCTGCTTTTCCGCTGTGCTTGAGTTCCTGAATGTCGGTACCCATACCGGCGGAAAACATCAGCACAATCACGCCCAGCTCACTGAGCTGGGAGAGAAATTCTGTCTCCGAAAGTACATTCAGGCACGACGGTCCCAGAATCAGTCCTGCCAGCAAAGCACCCACGACCTGGGGCATCTGAAACTTTTGTGTTATAAGACCCAGCAGCTTGGTGCTCAATAAAATCAGCGCCAGGTCCATGAGATAATGATACGTCATATGGACTCCCCCCTCCAATCCTATGGTTTCAAGTATTGGTCCGTTCTTCTTGCGGGCCTTTATTTTAAAACTTTTCGCGCCATTTGCAACAGTCAATTTGCACAAAAACATGTTTCGATTTTTGTTAATTTTCCACACATTGGAAAAAGACACTGCCGGTTCGGCAGTGTCTTTTTCTCAAATATGCGGTTACCGGCAGATCGGAAGAGCACACGTCTGAACTCCAGTCACATTCCTTTATCTC
>CABUDN010000214.1 GCA_902490355.1 uncultured Oscillibacter sp. | reverse complement strand
AGACCTGAAAAAACCGAATTCTCCTTTTATCCAGCTGACTACAAAGAGACATTCGGCGATCCCATGATTCGGATTCTTTTGGCAATTGCCGTTTTGATGATCGTCATGTGCGCCTTTGGATACGCCGATATCTATGAGCCGATCGGCACCATCGTGGCCATTTTGATTGTGGCGTTTGTCTCGGCTAAAACCGGGGTAGCCAGCGACACCAAATACCGCCAGCTCAAAGACAGCACGAAAAAGGATCAGTGCAAGGTGTATCGAAACGGCGTCATTACCGTGATTGATATTGATGACGTGGTGGTAGGCGATAAGGTGCTGCTGCAGTCCGGCGATAAGGTCCCTGCGGACGGCATCCTGATTTACGGTGCTATTAAGGTGGACAACTCCGCCTTAAACGGCGAGGCGGAGGAATGCCCCAAGGTCGCGGCGGAGGGCGAGTTCCAGCTGGCCGATGAGATTACGGGAGAAACATTTGTGGACCAGCACTCCCTGTTCCGCGGCGCAGTCTTGTTTGACGGGGAAGGCGTTCTGGATGTCCGCAAGGTTGGCCTGGCCACCATGATGGGCAAAATGGCGGAGGAGATGCAGGACGATGAGCCGGATTCTCCGCTGAAGGTAAAGCTTGCCAACCTGGCCAATATGATTTCCAAGTTCGGCTACATTGGCGCCATCGTCATTGCAGTGCTGTATTTTGGGTATTACATCATGTCTGCCGGCGGATTTGCCGCGTATTTCTCCATTGGTGCCACTGAGATCATCAAGGATGTGGTAGAGGCGGTATCTCTGGCAGTCGTGATCATCGTGTGTGCGGTGCCCGAGGGCCTGCCGCTGATGATCTCACTGGTTCTGATGCAGAATACCAGCAAGATGCTGGACCACAATGTGTTGGTTCGCAAAGCGGAAGGCATTGAAACGGCGGGTTCTCTCAACATCCTCTTCAGCGATAAGACGGGCACCATTACAAAGGGCCGCCTGGAGGTGGTGGAGTTCTTTACGGGCGATGGCATTACGATTCCCCTGAAAGAACTGCCCCAGCACGGCAAGATTAAGGGCCTGGTGGACCTTGCCATCGGCAAAAACACCCAGTCCATGTTTGACGCGGCGGGCGAGGTAATCGGCGGCAACGCCACGGATCAGGCCCTGATGAAGTTTTTGGGGGCGGACACATTTAAAAAGCTGGAGAGCTCCTGCACGGTGACGTTGGCGCAGAGCTTTAACTCCGCCAATAAATTCAGCCAGGCCTATCTGGGCGATCTCAAGAAGACCTTCTATAAAGGCGCGCCGGAGCGGCTGCTTTCCGCATCCACAAAATATCTCAGTCTCAGCGGAGAAGAGCGGACCATTTCCCTGAATACGATCAACGCCAAGATTGATGAGCTGGCAAATAAGTCCATGCGTGTCCTGGCTTTCGGATATTCCAACCAGGAGCTGGTGGAAAATCAGATTCGTGAGGATACCGTTATCATCGGATTTGTGGGAATCCGGGATGATGTTCGTCCGGAGGCACGGGAGGCCATTGCGGCTGTTCAGCATGCAGGCATCCAGGTGGTTATGATTACGGGTGACCGGCTGGAGACGGCGGTTGCAATTGCCAAGGACGCAGGACTGCTGAAGACGGAAGACGACATCGCATTGACTTCCGGCCAGCTCAACGAGCTGTCGGATGATGAGGTGAAGGAGATCATTCCCCGGATCCGGGTCATTGCGCGTGCACTGCCTACGGACAAATCCCGTATGGTTCGCCTGTGCCAGGAAATGAACCTGGTAGTCGGTATGACCGGCGACGGTGTAAACGACTCTCCGGCACTCAAACGCGCAGACGTTGGCTTTGCCATGGGCAGCGGCACCGAAGCGGCCAAGGAAGCGGGAAAAATTGTCATCCTGGATGATAACTTCAAGTCCATCAAGGACGCCATCTGGTATGGCCGTACGATTTATCACAATATCCTGAAGTTCTGCAAATTCCAGCTGGTCATCAATGTGGCGGCCGTTGTTGTCAGCGCAATCGCGCCGTTTTTCGGCATTGAAGAGCCGCTGAAAGTCACCCATCTGCTGTTTGTCAACCTGGTGATGGATGGTTTGGGCGCGATCATGCTGGGCAATGAGCCGGCACAGGAGCGCTATATGACCGAAAAGCCGCGCAGACGGGATGAGAGCATCGTCAGCAAGCAGATGATGGTTCAGATTGTTACCATGGGCCTGTGGCTGACCGCGCTGAGCTTTGTGTTCTTGAAGGCTCCGTTCTTTGATCAGTTCTTCGCTACGGAAGAACAAAAGCTCTCGGCGTACTTCGTGCTGTTTGCAAAAGTGTTGGCTTATTGGCAATATGATGATTCTACCAATCCGGGGAAGGACT
>CABUDN010000213.1 GCA_902490355.1 uncultured Oscillibacter sp. | reverse complement strand
GAAGAACAGGAAAAGCTGATCGAAGAAGCTAAAAACAAGAAAAATGAAGCCGTAACCGTCCTGTCTCGTTGACCGCGGCGCTCCGGGCTGCCGGTCCAGACTGTGAGCGGCGGCAAGAAAGACCGGGTCCGGCCCAGCAAAAAATTGTGAAAAAACACGCTAGCCAGCCGGAATGCCCGCAACTATAATAAAGCGGTATGTAGAGAGATTCCTAGATGGATCCCAGAGAGGAGCGAATATTTTGACCCGGAATTTGACCACCGGCAGCCCCATGCGGCTGATCCTTCAATTTGCAGTCCCCACGTTGCTGGGGCTGCTGTTCCAGCAATGTTACAACCTGGTAGATACCATGATCGTTGGAAAACTGTTAGGGGCCCAGGCGCTGGCAGCCGTAGGCTCCACCGGTTCTATCAACTTTGGCGTCATCGGCTTTTGCACCGGCGTGTGCAGCGGGTTTGCCATTCCAGTGGCGCAGCAGATGGGGGCCGGTGCGTTTTCCCAGATGCGGCGGTATGTTGCCAACGCGGCCTACCTCTCCGCCCTGTTTGCCCTGGTGCTGACAGTAGCCACCGGCCTGGGCTGCCAGGACATCCTGACTTTGATGCGCACCCCGTCGGATATTTTTGCCCAGGCCAATTCCTATATCTTCGTCATCTTTATGGGCATTCCAGTCACATTTCTTTATAACCTGCTGGCGGGCATCCTGCGCTCCCTGGGAGACAGCCGCACCCCGGTGTATTTCCTGGCCCTGTCCTCCTTCCTGAACATCTTCCTGGATTTTGCCCTCATTTTGTGGTTCAACACCGGCGTGGCCGGGGCCGCCATTGCCACGGTGGTGGCTCAGGGCATCTCCGGCCTGGCCTGTCTGGCCTATATGGTGAAGCAATACCCCATTCTCCGCATGACGCGGGAAGAGCGGCAGCTGGACGGCGTTTCCTGCAAGGTGCTGTGCGCTATGGGCATCCCCATGGGCCTGCAATACTCCATCACCGCCATCGGCTCCGTCATCCTCCAAACTGCCGTGAACACTTTGGGCAGCACCTATGTGGCAGCGGTGTCGGCCGGCGTGAAGCTCTTCCAGCTGCTGGGCTGCCCCTTTGATGCCATGGGTGCCACCATGGCCACCTACTGCGGCCAGAATGTGGGGGCCTGCCGCCTGGATCGCCTGGGCCAGGGAATCCGGTCCTGCTCCCTGCTGGGGCTGGCGTATGCGGTGGTGGCCTTCTGCGCCATGCTGGTATTCGCTGATCCCTGCGCTATGCTGTTCCTCAACCCCAGTGAACCCCAACTGGACCTGCTGGTCTCCCTGACCTCCCGCTATGTGACGTCTGTCACTGCCTTTTTCTTCCCCCTGGCCCTGGTGAATATCATCCGCTTCTCCATCCAAGGCATGGGATACAGCTCCTTCGCCATTCTGGCGGGTGTGCTGGAGATGGCGGCCCGCGCCGGTGTTGGACTTGGCCTGGTTCCGGTATTTGGATACACCGCGGTGTGCGTGGCCTCCCCGGCGGCCTGGATCGCAGCAGATCTGTTCCTGGTGCCCGCCGCCTTCGCCTGTATCCGCAAGCTGCGGAAGATGTATCCCAACCAGCCGGAGCCGCCCCTCCCCGCGCAGGCAGAGACGGCCCTCCCTCCGGCCGGTACAGCAGACTGAACGGTATTGGATACAATAACAGGGATTGATATCCATCAGATCCGCTATAGTGGATCTGACGACGGAGTCCGCAACTGCGGGCTCCGATTCTTTTTTTCAGGGGACGGTTGGCCATGGCCGAATTTCTCTGCAACCAATTGTATCAGCATCTCATTCTCATGGACGGTGCTGCCATCTACGCCCCCGTATGCCGGCATGTTGATCCCCCATGCGCACCATCATCTTACGGTGCTTCTTCCAACCTTACAGGCTAACAGTTCTGCCAAACCGTGCGGCAGCCGGCGTAGACAGGCATTGCCTGCTATCCAACCTGCGCTGGAAAGAATTTCTGCCGGTATCCTGGATCCGCTATAAACCTGTGCCGCAGGTCTCCGCTTGTAGCAATACAAAGCGTGGGTAAAAACTTGCACAGTTATCCAGAGTAGGGCAAAGACTTTTATGCGTTCTGCTCTGCCGTAAGCATCTCATCATGGACAGTAGCCAAACAGTAGCCACAGGCATGGCTGCAGCCTGTTTTACTCCCTTATCAAAAAAGAAAGAACCCTGCAACCATTGCGGTTGCAGGGTTTTCCTGGAGCTGCTGGGCGGATTTGAACCGCCGACCTCATCCTTACCAAGGATGCGCTCTACCGACTGAGCTACAGCAGCATAAAATGGCGACCCGGAACGGGCTCGAACCGTCGACCTCTAGCGTGACAGGCTAGCGTT
>CABUDN010000212.1 GCA_902490355.1 uncultured Oscillibacter sp. | reverse complement strand
GGAATGTGACTGGAGTTCAGACGTGTGCTCTTCCGATCTCCGTAAAATGCCGTAAAATTATGTATGCAGCAGGTTCTGCCAGCTCCAGCCGTTGTACAACGGCATGGTCCCCAGACGCCAGATGGAAATTCCGGTAATCCCCAGGAGCTTGGCCGTGCGCAGGGTCAGCGCGGGATCTTCCCGCCAGATGAAGTAGCGTTCGCCGCTGTCGGAGGATACAATGAGGTACTGCTCCGTCATGCTGGTGCCGGCCTCACCGGCCAGAGCCTTTTGCAGATACTGCCACACCGCGTCATTGGACAGATACACCGGCTTGGCGGAGATCAGGCAGTCGTTTTCATCCACCTTCCAGGCCACGTTCTTGCTGCTGATCCCCAGCAGCACCTTGGATGGATCCCGCACACCGGTGGTATCATCGGTAATGGCCATCAGGGACCAAAACACCTGTCCCAGCGGAGCATTCTGGGTAGACTGGGCAAAGGTCTGGTTATCCCGGATGCAGGAACCCACATACAAGCTGGCGTCTCGGGACTCGTAGTCATAGGCCATGAGGATCACCTTGTCTGCCGCGTCTCCGATGGCCCGATAATCGTAACCGTCATAATACCCGCCGCCGGTGAGCGCCGGAGAGACACAGACGTACAGGGACTTGCCCAGCTTGTCCAGCTCCTTGGCCAGGGCCTGGATAAAGGCGGTAAAGTCAGCCTTCTGGCCGCTTCGCAGGCCCTCAAAGTCAATGGTGACGCCGCTGTATGGATTGCGGCCAATGGTCTGGTATGTTACGGTCACCTCATTGATGATCTGTGCAATCGCCTGGCTGCGGCCCTCAGCGGAAGCAAGCAGCTCCTTGAAACCGCTGCCGGTATCCATAAAGACACTCAGATGCAGCGGAACCTGGTGAGACTGCATGTAATCGGTAACCTCGCTGTACCCGGTGGGAACGTAATACTCGTTGTTGTTGGCACCGGTGGTGGACAGCAATGCGGTGGTGCCGTCCCAGGTCATGCGGCTCCATCCGGCGCTGACGGCATCCATTCCCGAGGCAGAACTGAGCTGACTGTACGAGGAAAGTGCGTAGAATCCATGGACAAATCCGCTGCTTTGGTTGATCTTCTCATAGATTCGCACCAGCATCGCGGCAGCCTGGGCACGGGTGGCAGTGGCCGCAGGAGAAAACGTAGTAGCGGAGGTGCCGTTGGTCAGTCCAATGGCATAGGCTACCGCCACATATCCCTTTCCGGAGGTCACATCCTGAAACGGCAGGCTGCTCTCCTTTTCCGCGATGGCGGCCGTGCCCTTGAGTCCCAGCGCCCGCACCAGAATCTCCGCCATTTCTCCCCGGGTGATGGCGTCATTGGGTCGGAACGGAACGGTATCATCCACGGCGTCATACTTGGCGGCAGCGCTGATGGCGGTCCAGTACGTCGTGGAAATGTCCTGGGGCACCTGCATCTGCGGGGTAATGTGGGCCTGCGCGGGCTGTCCGGCATCGAACCAACCCAGCATCCGCCCCACCACGGTGACAAACTGCGCCCGGGTGACGGAGTCGGAATAGCCGAAGGTATCCGGGCTGTACCCGTTCATTAGTCCCAGATCCACGGCCTTCCAGACCTCTTCGGACAATGCACTTCCTGCGGGAATATCGCTGTATGCACCGGCCGAGGGAATGGCCAGCGCGGCCGTCATCAGAACGGCCAAAAGACCGGAAATGAGCTTTTTCACGAAATCTCCCCCTTTCTTGATAGCATCATGATACCGATTTGGGGGAATGTAATTGTGAACAGATTATGAATTATTTTCAGGGCCGTACGACGCCGGTAATCCGCAGGCAGCGCAGATTTCGGTAGGCATAGGTGGACAGCGGCCGGAAGTCGGCATCTTGGGTATGAGCGGCCACCAGAACCGTTTTAGTGGAAACGGGCTGTTCCACTGCGATGACAAAGGGCGTATGGCCAAAGGTCGTCCCGTCAAAGGAAAGCTGCACGAGATCGCCGGGCTGGAGATCTTCCAGGGCACACGCTTCCCCCACCGGCCCCACGGACTGCCGGGTGCGGGTCAAAAAATTCCAGAGGTACTGTACCCCCGTCCAGGCCGGTGCCTTGCGGTCGGCATCCAGATAGTACCAGCCCCAGGTGGGAGTAAAATTCATGATGCCGCTGCCGGCATAAAGACACTGGGAGGCGAAATTGGTACAGTCCCCGCCCAATTCCTCATAATTATAATACCGCGGATTGCGCCGATAAGCCCAGGTGTGGGCATAGGCCACGGCCGCGGCACGATCATAATCCTGAAAAACGCGCATGGCAGCTCCTCCTTTCCTGCTTTATCTTCATTGCGTCGAATGCTTCGGTCAGCATGGAGCGCATGACACT
>CABUDN010000211.1 GCA_902490355.1 uncultured Oscillibacter sp. | reverse complement strand
TCAACGATAATGACGGAGTACCCTCCACAGGCAATTCGTTCATTCTGAAAGATGTGATCCTGTTTGCCGTGATGCTGATGGCAGCACTGCACATCACGCCGGGGATGCTGGTGGAAAAGTACCGCTCCCGTCCCCACTATGACTATGAAGAGGAGCCGGTTCGGGAAAAGCCGGCCCCCCGTCCGGCTTCGGTTGAGGCGCCCAGAGTCCGCACGCAGGAGCGGACACAGATCGATTTCCCCCTGGACGATGTACCGCAGGCGCCTTCCCATGTTGCGCAGACGCCTGCCATCCCGGCTGGAAAGGAGCCGGGACGGTTTACCAGCTTCTTCCGCCATAAGGCGGACGGACAGAAGACCCCGGATCAGGTGCTCTCTGAGAGCGAGGTGGCGGAGCAGCCTGCGCCCCGCAAGGCGGACAAGCCGGCCCCCGCGCCGCTTCGGGCTGCCGAGCCGGCAGCTCCCGCGCCTGCTCCGGAACCGGCGCCCGCGGCACCGATTGTGCAGGAGCCGGTGTCTGCACGGAAAGAGAAGAACACCACGGCCCGGGAGGTGGCGGAGCAAACTGCTGCCGTCACGGAGGAGATTCAGGAGAAGCTGGCAGGGGAGGGAGACGACTATTGCTTCCCGCCCATTACCCTGCTGCATCAAAGCCAGGGAGAAAACCATATCGAAGCCGGGGCCGAGCTGCGCAATAATTCCCGCCGTCTGGCGGAGACACTCTCCAGCTTCGGCGTGGACGCCACGGCGGGAGATGTGGTGCACGGTCCCGCCGTCACCCGGTATGAGTTTGTTCTGGACCAGGGCGTCAAGCTCAGCAAGATCACGAATCTGGCCGACGACATTGCCCTGGCTCTGGGTGCTACCGGTGTGCGGATTGCTCCCATCCCGGACAAGATCTCCGTGGTGGGCATTGAGGTGCCCAACAAGCAGGTGACCCCGGTTTTGATCCGGGATGTGCTGGAGTCCCGGGACTTTACGGAGCATCCGTCCAAGGTGGCCTTTGCCCTGGGCCGGGACATCGGCGGACGCAACGTCATCGGCAATATCGAAAAGCTGCCACACGTGCTGATTGCCGGTACCACCGGTTCCGGTAAGTCCGTGTGCACCAACTCCCTGATTATCAGCCTGCTCTACAAGTCCACGCCCGACGAGGTCCGCTTCATCATGGTGGACCCCAAGATGGTGGAACTGGCGCCCTATAACGGCATTCCCCACTTGCTGATTCCGGTGGTGACGGATCCCAAGAAGGCCGCCGGTGCGCTGCAGTGGGCCGTGTTTGAGATGATGAAGCGTTACAAGACCTTCTCCGAGCACGGTGTGAAGAAACTGGAGGAGTTCAACAAGCTGGCCCGGGCCACGGAGGGGATGGAGACCATGCCCGCCGTGGTGGTGGTCATCGACGAGCTGGCGGATTTGATGCTGGTGGCGGCCAAGGAAGTGGAAGAATCCATCTGCCGGGTGGCCCAGATGGGCCGTGCGGCCGGTGTGCATCTGGTGATCGCCACCCAGCGTCCCTCCGCGGATGTCATCACGGGCCTGATGAAGGCCAATATCCCCAGCCGGATTGCCTTTGCCGTGGCGTCCTCGCTGGAATCCCGTATCATTCTGGATACCACCGGCGCAGAGAAGCTGGTGGGCAAGGGTGATATGCTCTATGCACCGCTGGGGGCCGGAAAGCCGACCCGCGTACAGGGCTGCTTCATCTCTCCGGAGGAGATCGAGGAAGTGGTGACGTTCGTCAAGCAAAGCGGCGAAGCGCAGTACTCCGATGAGGTCATTGCCAAGATCGAAGAGTCGGTTCAGGAAAAGGAGAAGGGCGGAAAAGGAGCCGCTTCTGCTGCCTCCGATGCCGGCGACGAAGAGGGAGACGAGCTGCTTCCCGCCGCCGTGGATGTGGTATTGGAGACAGGACAAGCCTCCGTTTCCATGCTGCAGCGGCGGCTGAAGCTGGGATATTCCCGGGCGGCCCGCCTGGTGGACCAGATGGAAGAGCGGGGAATTGTGGGTCCCTTTGAGGGCTCCAAGCCCCGGCAGCTGCTCATCACCCGGGCCCAGTGGCAGGAGATGCAGATGGGCGGTCCGTCTGCTGCGGACGAATCAACGCCTTCTGCGGACGAAGAGACCTCGCTGTGAGGAGTTTGGAAAAAGGAGTGGTTCGCCACTCCTTTTTCGCATATCCCCCCATGCGAAAAACT
This sequence comes from uncultured Oscillibacter sp., assembly GCA_902490355.1. Taxonomy (GTDB): domain Bacteria; phylum Bacillota; class Clostridia; order Oscillospirales; family Oscillospiraceae; genus Oscillibacter. The sequence continues at coordinate 179 of CABUDN010000211.1, read as the reverse complement.
GTTGACATCATGAAAAAGAGTGTTACAATAAGGGTACTTTGAACATTTCAACAATGGCAAGGAGGCCAATTCCATGAAATTTTCCCGTAAGGTCGAGGTGTGCGGACTGTATCCCGTCCGGAAGTTTTACCCCTATGAGGTGGCGGCAGAGGCATAGGGACTGAAGATTCGGCACCTGA
>CABUDN010000210.1 GCA_902490355.1 uncultured Oscillibacter sp. | reverse complement strand
TAATCCGTATTTTCTCCGTAAGTATATTTATAAAGTCCTTTTTCGCGGTAATAGGAAACCCTGGGCTGCGACGCTGAGCAGGTCACTCCTACCGCCTCCCTGGCCGACGACCTGGGTGCCGACTCCCTGGCCTCTGTGGAGCTGGTCATGGCGCTGGAAGAAGCTGCCGGTGTCACCATCGACGATGCGGATGTGGCCAACCTCAAGACCGTGGGCGACATCATGGATTACCTGGCCGCTCACAAGGCCTGATCAAACTCCCAGAGGGGCCTTCCCCTCTGGGAAACACTTTCCATGGAGAAAGGAACCGCCATGACGAACCAAGAAATTTATGATTTGATTGCCTGCTTTGAGCGCAGCTCTCTGCAAACGCTGCGTCTTTCCCGGCAGGATTTTTCCATAGAACTCTCCCGCGGCGGATCTGCCGCGGCTGCCCCGGCGGCTCCCGCCGCCATGCCCGCCCCTGCGGCAGTATCTGCTGCCCCCCGGGAAGCGGACGGTGAAGCCATCACCGCTCCCCTGGTGGGCACATTCTATGCCGCTCCCGCCCCGGATCAGCCTCCCTTTGTCAGCGTGGGTGACCGGGTGAAGAAGGGTCAGACCGTCTGCCTCATCGAGGCCATGAAGATGATGAGCGAGGTCCCCGCCCCCTGTGACTGCATCATCGAAGCAGTCCTCAAGGAAAACGGAGAGCTGGCGGCCTTCGGTGAGCCGCTGCTGCGCTACAAGCCATGCTGAAGCGGGTTCTGATCGCCAACCGGGGCGAGATCGCCCTGCGGGTGCTGCGGGCCTGCCGGGAGCTGGGAATTGAAACCGTGGCCGTCTATTCCCAGGCCGACGCGGAGGCCCTCCACGTCCAGCTGGCTACCCAATCGGTGTGCATCGGTCCGGCCAAGGCCTCTGAAAGCTATCTCAACCAGACCGCTCTGCTCACCGCCGCCCTGGCTACCGGATGCGACGGCATCCATCCCGGCTATGGGTTTTTGTCTGAAAACGCCGACTTTGCCGACGCCTGCGCCGCCGCAGGGCTGACCTTCATCGGTCCCTCCGGCGACACGATCCGCAAAGCCGGCTCCAAGTCTGCGGCCCGCGATCTCATGCGGGCTGCCGGCGTACCGGTAACTCCCGGCTCCGACGGGCCGGTTTCCTCTGTGGAGGAAGCCCTGGCCGCGGCGGAGTCCGTGGGCTATCCAGTGCTGCTCAAAGCCAGTGCCGGCGGCGGCGGCCGTGGTATCCGCCGCTGCGACAACGCCCAGATCCTGCCCGCCGCTTACGCGGAGGCCAAGGCGGAAGCCAAGGCCTGCTTCGGAGACGACGAGATGTATCTGGAGAAGCTGGTTCTGGCCCCCCGGCACATTGAGTTTCAGGTGCTGGCCGACCGGCACGGCAATGTGATCCATCTGGGCGACCGGGACTGCTCCGTACAGCGGCGCAACCAGAAGCTCATTGAAGAGGCTCCCGCCCGGTGCCTGACTCCGGCCCTGCGGGAAGAGATGGGCCAGGCTGCCGTTCGGGCCGCCCGGGCCGTCAACTATGAGGGCGCCGGTACGGTGGAATTCCTGCTGGACGCTGACGGGGAGCACTTCTATTTTATGGAGATGAATACCCGGATTCAGGTGGAGCACGGCGTCACGGAAATGATCACCGGCGTGGACCTGGTGCGCCAGCAGCTGCGCATTGCCTCCGGCCTGGCTTTGGATGTGGCACAAGAGGATATTCACCTGGAAGGCCATTCCATTGAGTGCCGGATCAACGCGGAAGATCCCACCAAGAACTTCCAGCCCTGTCCCGGCCAGGTATCCTTCCTGCACTTCCCCGGCGGCGCCGGTGTGCGGGTGGACTCCTGTCTGTACAACGGCTGCACCCTTTCCCCCTACTATGATTCCATGGCAGCCAAGCTCCTGGTGCACGCTCCCACCCGGCTGGAGGCCATCCGCAAGATGCGCCGCTGCCTGGAGGAATTCACTCTGGAGGGCTTCCCCACCAACGCGGAGCTGAGCTACCAGATTCTGTACCATCCCATTTTTGTCCGGGGCGGCTGCACCACAGCATTCCTGGACGAACACCTGCCCGAGCTGCTGGATTTCAGCCGCCGGGTCGAGGAGCATGAGGAGGGCGTATGAACAGCATCTTTGCCAAGCGCCGGGCCCGGCTCCTGGCCATGAAGGCCATCCGGGACAACTATATTCCCGGCGATAAACTGATTACCTGCCCCAAGTGCGGACAGGAAAGCGAACGCAAAACCGTCGCGGAGGGGCTGTCTGTGTGCCCCAAGTGCGGCTACCACTTCCCCATCGGCGGCTATTACCGCCTGAGCACCATTCTCGATCCCGGCTCTTTCCGGGAACTCAATGAAAAGTATCCCGCGGCAGATCCTCTGTCCTTCCCCGG
>CABUDN010000209.1 GCA_902490355.1 uncultured Oscillibacter sp. | reverse complement strand
GCCGGCACTGTCCCAGCTTTGCAGCAAAAACGGCTCTACAGTCTCCAACACCAGAATGTCCGCGCTTTCCGGCCCTACCAGAATGTCGCCGATCTTTTCCCGGACAATGCCCATTCCCATGAGACTTCCCAGGAAATCCCGGTGACTGAGGGACTGTTCTGCCCGGAACGATGCCCGCAGACACCGGATGGGACTTTCGCTCTCTGCCGTTTCCGCCTCCAGCCAATCCGGCAGGAACAGCGCCAGGCGGCGTTCCGCCTCCGGGTATCCTCCCAGGAATACATACTCCGTCTCCGCAGCACCCGCCAAGTGCAGCAGCTCCCGGGTGAGAATCTGCTGCTGCGGAGAGAGAAAGTCTGTGGCCGCGGGAATATTCCGGCTCCGGGCCTGCTGCATCCGGTCCCAGACCTTCGCCAGCAGCATCCGGTCCTCGCCTGTGGCGCCCAAGCGATCCAGCAATGCTCCTTTATCCATGGCGCAGCTCCTGTGTACGGACCAGCTGCGCATAGGCGCCGTCCCGGGCCATCAGTTCCTCATGGCTGCCCAGCTCCACAATCCGTCCCTCTTCCACCACGGCAATGCGGTCGGCATTGCGAACAGTAGAGAGGCGGTGGGCAATGATGATGGTCGTGCGTCCCTGACTCAGCCGCTCAAACGTCTCCTGCAGCCGGGCCTCGGTCACGCTGTCCAGCGCAGAAGTCGCCTCATCCAAAATCAGCACCGGCGGATCCTTCAGGAAGATCCGCGCAATGGAGATTCTCTGTTTCTGTCCGCCGGAGAGCAGGGTTCCCCGCTCGCCCACATAGGTGTTGAAGCCGTCAGGCATGGCCACGATATCGTCGTAGATCTCCGCCAGCTTTGCCGCCTGCGCCACCTCTTCCTCCGTGGCGCCGGGACGTCCGTAACGGATGTTCTCCAGAATGCTGGCGGCAAACAGAAACACTTCCTGCTGCACCACGCCCACATTCTGGCGCAAAGACTCCTGCGTCACAGCCCGCACATCCACACCGTCAATCCGGATGGCACCGCTGGTCACGTCATAAAACCGGGGAATCAGCTGGCAGAGCGTGGATTTTCCGCCGCCGGAGGGACCCACCACCGCCACCGTCTCGCCCGGGCGGATATGCAGGTCCACATCATGGAGGACGGCCAGATCGTCCTGATAGGCAAAGCTCACATGCTCTACGTCAATCCGGCCTTCCACACGGGAGAGCACCATGGCATCCGGCGCATCCTTCATGGCAGGCTCTTCCCGCATCAGCTCCACGAAACGGCCCAGGCCGGCGGTACCATTGGCAAACAGCTCGGCAAAATTGGAAAGCTTGCGAACGGGGTTGACGAAAGTTGTGATATAGAGGCTGAAGGTAATAAGATCCACGATATCCATTTTTCCCGCCATAATCAAGCCGCCGCCGGCTGCAATCACTGCTGCGGACAGGGCGCACAGGAAAAACTCCATAGCAGCGTTGAACCGGCCCATGGCCTTGTGAAACTGCCGCTTGGAGGTCTTGTAGGTATCGTTGGACGAGTCGAACTTGCGCAGTTCCGTCTCCTCATTGGCAAAGGCCTTGGCTGTACGGATTCCGGACAGCCCGGACTCTATGTCGGCATTGATGACGGCGGTTTTCTGCTTCACCCGGGCGGAAGCCTCGCTCATGGAGCGGCGGCACCGCCACACCACCAGGAAAAAGACCGGAAGGATCAGGGCGATTACCAGCGCCAGGCGCCACTGAATGGTGAAGAGAATGATGAGGGAGCCCACAATGGTCACGCCGGAGATGAAGATGTCCTCCGGACCATGGTGAGCCAGTTCTGTAATATCGAAGAGGTCCGCCGTCAGCCGGCTCATCAGCTGGCCGGTGCGATTGCGGTCAAAATAGTCAAAGGACAGCTCCTGCATGTGACGAAACAGATCCCGGCGGATGTCCGCTTCCACCAGAATTCCGAAGGTATGGCCCCAATATCCAATGATATAGGTAAAGACCGCCCGCAGGGCAAAGGCCGCAAACACCACCGCCATGACCGCAAAGAAGGTCTTATATGCGTTCTGCGGCAGCAGCTCATACATGCACCAACGGGAAATATAGGGAAACGCCAGATCAATCAGGGAGATCATCAGGGCGCAGGCCAAATCCATCACAAACAGCCGCCAGTGGGGCCGGAAATACGAAAAGAAAATCTGAAACTGAGATTTTTTCTGAAAATCACGGGTTGTCATATCCATACTCCTTGCTCACATCGGTACAATTATACATGATACCATGATTTTCACCATGACGCAACGAAATATCCCCGGATGCCAGTGCATCCGGGGATATTTTTATGCTCTTATCCGTTGGAGAGGAAGTCACCCTTCATGTATCCGGTGGTGGACGCGCCGCCCGTACCGGCGAAGGAGATCTTGTATTAACCGGCGACGGCGCG
>CABUDN010000208.1 GCA_902490355.1 uncultured Oscillibacter sp. | reverse complement strand
GACCACCGAGATCTACACTCTTTCCCTACACGACGCTCTTCCGATCTGGGCCTCCTTTTTAATTGCAATCCAAGTTACTTCGCCAGAACCTTCTTCAGGTGAGCGAACCGGGGCAGGGAATCCTGTTTGGGCAGCTTCGGCTCACCCTGAATCAGGGGCAGAGCATAGTCAATGAAGGCCTTCTCCACGCCGTCATGGGTGGCGTTGATCCACTCCAGGGGAACCTTCTTTTCCGTGTTGGCCACGTCCGTCAGGTTCAGCAGCTTGGTGCGGCAGACATACTTACCGTCCTCATAGCTGCGCTCAAAGCCCACCATCTTGTCGGTGATACCGTTGACCGCGTTCTCCACGGCGGCCTTACCGGCCATGTAACTCTCCTCAATATCCGTCTCAGAAGCCAGATGTGCACCGCAGCGCTGCAGCAGGCTCAGCTCAATGCCGCGGACCTTGGCGCCGGTCTTCTGCTTCACCGCGTCGGCCAGCAGGGCAGCCAGACCGCCCAGCTGAGCGTGGCCGAATCCGTCGGTGGCAGAGGTTTTGGCCTCGGAGACAAAGGTGCCGTCAGCATAGTGGATACCCTCGCTGACTGCTACCATGCAGTTGCCCTTTTCCTTGTAAATCCGGTCCACATCAGTCAGGAACTTGTTCATATCGAAGTCCACTTCCGGCAGGTACACCAGATCGGGACCGGCACCATAGGCAGAAGCCAGGGCGGCGGCACCGGCCAGCCAGCCGGCATGACGGCCCATGATCTCGATGATGCACACCAGGCCCGTGTCATACACCCGGGCATCCTGATACACTTCCATGCAGCTGGTGGCGATGTACTTGGCGGCGGAGGCGTAGCCGGGGCAGTGATCCGTTCCGAAAAGGTCGTTGTCGATGGTCTTGGGCACGCCCATAACGCGGCACTCATAGCCGACCTTCTGCATGTACTTGGAAATCTTGTTGCAGGTATCCATGGAGTCGTTGCCGCCGTTGTAGAAGAAGTAGCGCACATCGTACTTCTTGAAGATCTCCAGAATCCGCTTGTAATCCGTATCGTCCACATCCGGATCCTTCATCTTGTAGCGGCAGGAACCCAACGCGGAGGAGGGCGTATACTTGAGCAGCTCCAACTCTGCGGGGTCTTCCTGTCCCATATCGAACAGACGGTCGTTCAAAACGCCCTTGATGCCGTGTTCCGCACCCAGAACACGGGTAATATTGGGATTTTTCAGTGCCGTATCAATCACGCCGTAGGCACTGGCATTGATGACAGAAGTCGGTCCGCCGGATTGACCGATAATGCATGCGCCTTTGAGTTCACTCATGGGAATTCCTCCTCCAGAATTTTCTTCCTCGCTCTGCAGGCGGCCATGCCGCCTCTGAAATATCATAGCATTCAAAAAATGAATTGTAAATACTTGCAATTTATTTTTTTTGTGATATTATCATAGAAGGAAATCGTTTTCTCCTGCGTGAATCGTGGATTTCCGCCAAAAGTGCAGCTGACCCGCAATTGCCTGAAAGGTCAGTCTGCAGCCAAATTATTACAATTTTTTTGGGAGATGATCGTATGCCACTGGTTACCACTACGGAAATGTTCAAAAAAGCCTATAACGGCGGCTATGCCATCGGTGCATTCAACGTCAACAATATGGAGATCGTGCAGGGTATCACCGAGGCCGCCAAGGATCTGGAGGCTCCCCTGATTCTGCAGGTATCCAAGGGCGCACGTGCGTATGCCAATCATACATACCTCATCAAGCTGGTGGAGGCCGCTGTGATCGAGACCGGCCTGCCCATCTGCCTGCATCTGGACCACGGCGACAGCTTCGAGACCTGCAAGAGTTGCATTGACGGCGGCTTTACCTCCGTCATGATCGACGCCAGCAGCAAGCCCTTCGCCGAGAACATCGAGATCACCAAGAAGGTCGTCGAGTACGCGCACGATCACGGTGTGGTGGTTGAGGCTGAGCTGGGCGCTCTGGCCGGCATTGAGGATGAGGTGAAGGTCTCTGCGGAGGAGTCCCACTACACCCGCCCCGAAGAGGTGGAGGAGTTTGTCTCCAAGACCGGATGCGACTCCCTGGCCATCGCCATCGGCACCAGCCACGGCGCCTATAAGTTCACTGCTGCCCAGTGCACCCGCAACGAAAAGGGCGAGCTGGTTCCGCCCCCGTTGCGCTTTGACATCCTGGACGAAGTGGTCAAGCGCCTGCCCGGATTCCCCATCGTGCTTCACGGTTCTTCCTCCGTGCCCCAGGAGTTTGTCCGCATGATCAACGAGCACGGCGGCAAGATGCCCGATGCCGTGGGCATTCCCGAGGAGCAGCTGCGCAAGGCTGCCCGCAGCGCAGTGTGCAAGATCAACATTGACTCCGATCTGCGTCTGGCCATGACCGGCACCATCCGGACCTTCTTCGACGAGCATCCTGACAAGTTCGATCCCCGTGAGTATCTCAAGCCCGCCCGTCAGGCCATCAAGGATCTGGTGGCG
>CABUDN010000207.1 GCA_902490355.1 uncultured Oscillibacter sp. | reverse complement strand
CATGAACCTCTTGGAGCGTCCCACCAGCGGCACCATTGTGGTCAATGGACAGCGGTTGGCCTGGACAGAGGACGACGGCTGCCAGTCCTTCATTTCCGAGCGGGAATTGCGTCAGGTCCGGCGGAACATCACCATGATCTTTCAGGGATTCAACCTGCTGATGCAGCGCACCTGTTTGAAGAATGTATGTTTCCCCATGGAACTGTGCGGCGTCCCGGCAGCTGAGGCCCGGAAGCGGGCGGAAGAACTTCTGGATCTGGTCGGTTTGAAGGATAAGGCCGGTTCCTATCCGGCACAGCTCTCCGGCGGCCAGAAGCAGCGGGTAGCCATTGCCCGGGCCCTGGCCACAAACCCCAAGGTTTTGCTGTGCGATGAAGCCACCTCCGCCCTGGACCCCACGACAACCACTTCCATTCTGGAGCTGCTTAAGGACCTCAATCACAAGCTGGGTGTAACCGTGGTAGTCATCACCCACCAGATGAGTGTCATTGAAGAAATCTGCACCCGGGTCGCCATTCTGGACGGCGGCGTCATTGCCGAGCAGGGCGCGGTGGAAGAGATCTTCTCCCACCCCACCACTGATGCCGCACGGCGTCTGGTCTATCCTGGCGGTGTCAGCGTACAGCAGTATCCGGCGGGCACCCACGCCGTCCGGGTGGCGTTCAACGGCGGCACTGCCTATCAGCCGCTCATCGCTTCCCTGGCCATTGACTGCGGCGTAAAGGTGAATATCCTGGGCGCCGATACCCGTAATATTGACGGGAAGGCCTTCGGCACCATGCTGCTGGGTCTGCCGGACGATCCCAACGACGCTGCCCGTGCCCTGAGCTATATTCGTTCTCAACCCAACGTCACCGCTGAGGAGGTGGAGTACCATGTTTGAAACCATTTCTGCTTTCTGGGCCGACTATGGCAACGTCCTGATCGAGGGCACCTGGGAAACCCTGATCATGGTCGCACTCTCTACGGCGCTGGCCTACGTCATCGGCGTTCCTCTGGGCGTCGCGCTCATTGTCACCCAGCCCCAGGGCATCCGGCCTCACAAGGGCCTCTACGGCGTGTTGGGCTGGATCGTCAATATCGGCCGCTCCCTCCCCTTTGCCATTTTGCTGGTGGCCATCATGCCGTACACCCGCTTCCTGGTGGGCACGGCCATCGGTGTCCGGGGTGCCATCCCGCCCCTGGTAATCTCCGCGGCTCCCTTCGTGGCCCGCATGGTGGAGACTTCTCTCAGTGAGGTGGATGCCGGCGTCGTGGAAGCCGCCCAATCCATGGGCGCCTCTCCCCTTCAGATTGTCCGAAAGGTTTATCTGCCGGAGGCCATGCCCTCCCTGGTCCTGGGCGGCGCCATCTCCGTGGTGACGATTCTGGCCTATACCGCCATCGCCGGTATGGTCGGCGCCGGCGGCCTGGGCAGCATTGCCATTCAGTACGGCCACAACCGCGGCATCACCTCTTTGATGTGGGTGACGGTGGTCTTCCTCATCATCTTCGTACAGATCGTCCAGTGGGTATTCAACTGGTGGTCCAAGCATATCGATAAGCGGCTGAAGTAATCCCCTTTGGTTTTCATCGTTTGTCTCTTGGAATTCCGGCAGACGTTTGAAATAATATTTTCATTGCAAGATTCAGTATTGGAGGAAATGAACTATGAGTAAGAAGATTCTGGCCCTGCTGCTGGGCCTGACGCTGTGCCTGTCCCTGGCCGCCTGCGGCGGCAGCAACGACACCGCAGAGAGCACGGGCGATTCTGCGGAGAACGGTGATACGGCCGAGACCACCACGACTCTGACCGTGGCCGCCTCCCCCACGCCCCATGCGGTGATTCTGGAGGCCTGTGTCCCCCTGCTGGCGGAGCAAGGCATTGAGCTGGTTGTCAACCAGTACGATGACTATGTGGTGCCCAACACCGCTGTGGAGGATGGCGATGAGGATGCCAACTACTTCCAGCACCTGCCTTATCTGGAGGAGTTCAACGAGACCCGCGGCACTCACCTGGTAGATGTCGCCGGTGTCCATATCGAGCCCATGGGCATCTATGCCGGTCGTGTGGAGTCCCTGGAAGATCTGCCCGACGGCGCAGTGATCGGCGTACCCAATGACCCCACCAACGAGGGCCGTGCCCTGCTGCTGCTGGAAGCCCAGGGCCTGATCACCCTGGACGACAGCTCCAACCTCTCCGCTACCCCCAACAACATCGTTGACAACCCCAAGAACCTGCAGTTCGAGGAGATCGAGGCGCAGACCCTGCCCAGCTCCCGGCCCGATCTGGACCTGGCGGTCATCAATTCCAACTACGCTCTGGGTGCCGGCCTGAATCCCACCACGGATGCTCTGGCCATTGAGTCTTCCGACTCTCCCTATGTCAACGTGCTGGTGGTGAAAGAGGGCAACGAGAACAATGAGGCAGTCCAGGCTTTGGTGGAAGCCCTGCACTCCGACACGATCCGCGACTTCAGATCGGAAGAGCGTCGTGTAGGGAAAGAGTGTAGATCTCGGTGGT
>CABUDN010000206.1 GCA_902490355.1 uncultured Oscillibacter sp. | reverse complement strand
AGGGGAGAAAAAGCGGTGTACAATAACGGATGAAATCCAAACCATGCGACAGGAGGTTTTGTTCATGAAGGACGGTTTTGTTTCCGTGGCCTGCGGCACGCCGCCGCTGCGTCTGGCGGATTGTGATTACAACGCTGAGCAGACCTTTACCATGATGCGCTCGGCCGAGCAGGCCGGGGCCAAGGTGCTGGTGCTGCCGGAGCTGGGACTGACGGGCTATACCTGCGGGGATCTTTTCTATCAGGATGCCCTGCTGCGGGGTGCCGAACAGGCCCTGGCCACGGTGCTGGAGGCGACCCGGAATCTGGAAGTCGTCACCGCCGTGGGAATGCCGGTGCGGGTGAACAACAAACTGTATAACTGCGCGGTCATTATACAAAAGGGAGCCATTCTGGGCATCGTACCCAAGACCCATCTGCCCAATTACGGGGAGTTTTACGAAAAGCGGCAGTTTGCGCCCGCACCTGCGGAGGATGACTACATTTCCTTCTGCGGCCAGGAGGCGGTGCCCTTCGGCGCCGGGCAGATTTTTACCTGTGAGAATCTGCCGGAGCTGGTGCTGGGCTTTGAGATCTGCGAGGACCTGTGGGCGCCGGAGTCTCCGTCCGCGGCCATGGCCCGGGCCGGCGCCACGGTGATCTGCAACCTCTCAGCCAGCAACGAGGTCCTGGGCAAGGACCGCTATCGCCGCCAGCTGGTGACGACGCAGTCGGCAAAGCTGCTGTGCGGATACCTCTATGCCAGTGCCGGAGAGGGCGAGTCCACCTCCGACGTGGTGTTCGGCGCCCACCAGCTGATCGCGGAAAACGGAACTCTGCTGGGAGAAAAGCGCTTTGAAAACGGACTGCTTCTCTCCGAAATCGACGTGCAGAAGCTCTGCTATGAGCGCCGCCGGACCCAAGCCTTCGGCGATGCGGAGGAAAAGAAGAATTACTGCGGCTTTACCCTGACGCCGGTCACCACCAAGCTCACCCGGTATATCGCTCCCAAGCCCTTTGTTCCCGAGGGCAAGGAGGACCGGGACGCCCGGTGCCGGGAGATTCTGCTCATTGCCTCTCTGGGGCTCAAGCAGCGGCTGGAGCATACCGGCGCCAAGACGGCGGTGGTGGGCCTCTCCGGCGGACTGGACTCCACTTTGGCGGTGCTGATTACGGGCCTTGCCATGAAGATGCTGGACCGTCCCATGACAGAGATTGTGGCGGTGACCATGCCGTGCTTCGGCACCACGGACCGCACCCGGAACAACGCCGTGATCCTGGCAGAGAAGCTGGGCGCCACGCTGCGCACCGTGGATATCTCCGCCAGTGTCCGCAGCCACTTCAAGGATATCGGACACGATATGGCCGATCACTCCGTCACCTTTGAAAACGCCCAGGCCCGGGAGCGGACCCAGGTGCTGATGGATATTGCCAACCAGACCGGCGGCATCGTCATCGGAACCGGCGACCTCAGCGAGCTGGCTCTGGGCTGGTGCACCTACAACGGCGACCATATGAGCATGTATGCCGTCAACGCCTCCATTCCCAAGACTCTGGTGCGGCACCTGGTGGCGTATCTGGCCCGGGACAACGCGGAAAAGGACGAAGCATTGCGGGATGTGCTGGAGGATATTCTGGATACGCCCGTCTCTCCGGAGCTGCTGCCCGCCGTACAGGGGCAGATCAGCCAGAAGACCGAGGATCTGGTGGGACCCTATGAGCTCCACGACTTTTTCCTGTATTATCTGCTCCGCTGGGGCTACTCCCCCCGGAAGATCTACCGTCTGGCCCAGTATGCTTTGGGCGGACAGTACAGCCGGGAGGTCATTTTGAAGTGGCTCAAGACCTTCTACCGCCGCTTTTTCTCGCAGCAGTTCAAGCGCAACTGCCTGCCCGACGGCCCCAAGGTGGGCACGGTGGCCCTGTCGCCCCGCGGCGACTGGCGGATGCCCAGCGACGCCCAGTGGACACTGTGGCAGACAGAGCTGGAGACGCTGTAAGTTACGCGTTTCAGAGGAGCCAGTCGCCTGAAAATGGGGCCAGAGCAGGCGCCAAGCGCCGCATTTCCCGATTCTTGTGCAAAAAAACGCGGCTGCTCCCTGCCCAAAATGGAATATCAGGCGAAAAATAGAGGTCCCGGAGACAATTTGTCTCCGGGACCTGGTGTTTTTTCCCCATTTTGCATGGTTTTGTGGAAAACCTGCTCGGTTTTTCCGGGCTCTGGGTGCGGCTCCCGCGCAGGAGAGGACAATGCTTCTTTCTGCTGTTTGCAGAGCGTTTCGGGTGCAGGAGCGGTTACTCCCGCACGTGATCGAGTCCCTGGTTGATGATGGTTTTCACATGGTCATCCGCCAGAGAGTAGAATACGGTCTTCCCTTCCCGGCGGGATTTGACCAGACGGGCGCTTTTCAAGGCACGCAGCTGGTGGGAAATGGCGGACTGTGTCAGCCCCAGCAGCACGGCAATGTCGCACACGCACAGTTCCGACTCAAACAGCACGTATAAAATCCGCAGACGGGTGGAATCTCCAAAGAGAC
>CABUDN010000205.1 GCA_902490355.1 uncultured Oscillibacter sp. | reverse complement strand
GTCCAGATGCTGCTGTTTTTGTGGGTGGTATTTCTGGGAGGAAGTGCCGCGTTTCGGACGGGGTCGCATATCGCCATTGAAATTGTGGTGGATGCTCTGCCCAAGAAGATCGGAGGCTTCATTGAGCGGTTCGATGTATTGCTGGAACTGTTGATTCTGGGATATCTGTTTATGCAGGAGTGGAGCTATTATTATCAGCTCATGGAGGCTGGTAAGGTGACGACTTTGCTGCGGATCCCATACAGCATTGTGTATCTGGTGGTGCCGGTAGGCGGTATTTTGATGATTGTCAGCATGCTGTTTGCAGCGTACCGGCAGTTTATCGCAAAAAAACCCTTGGGAACGGAGGAGACTGAGGCATGAGTGTTGAAATTGCAGTTGCATTGATTGTCATGTTGGTGCTGCTGTTCATGAAGGTGCCGGTATTTCTCTCCGTGATCGCGGGCAGTGCGGTATACTTCTTCATGAATCCGGCGGTGGGCTCCATGATTCTGGCACAGCGGCTGGTTTCTGCTGTGCAAAGCTCGTCCCTGTTGGCCATTCCGTTTTTCGTCTGCTCAGGCGTGTTCATGAACTATTCCGGTGTAACCCGCCGGATTATGGCCCTTTGCGATATCCTCACCGGACGGCTGTGGGGCGGCTTGGCGCAGGTAAACGTGCTGCTGTCGACCCTGATGGGCGGTCTGTCGGGCTCCAGCTTGGCTGACGCAGCCATGGAAGCGCGGATGCTGGTGCCCGAGATGGAGAAAAAGGGCATGAGCAAGGAATTCTCCTCGGTGGTTACCGCCGCTTCGGCTATGATTACCCCCCTGATTCCCCCGGGAATCGCCATGATCCTGTGCGGCTCCCTGGCCAACGTCTCCATCGGCAAGCTGTTCGTTTCCGGCATCGGTGTGGGCCTTTTGCTGTGCGTGGGCGAAATGGTCACGGTGTCGGTGATCTCCAAGAAGCGCGGCTATGCCCCCACCCGGGATCATCGTCTGACCTGGAAGGAAGCAGCGCCTGTGGTGAAGGACTCCATTCTGCCTATGTGCCTGCCGGTCATCATCATCGGCGGCGTTCGTCTGGGTATCTTTACCGCTACGGAAGCCGGCGCGGTAGCAGTGGTGTACTCCATTGTGCTGGGCCTGATTTACCGGGAGCTGAATTGGGCGACCATCAAAAACGGCCTGAAGGAGACCATCCTCTCTACCGGCGGCATCATGCTGATCATCGGCGCCGCCTCTGCACTGTCCTGGATCCTTACCAAGGAACGGATCCCGCAGATGCTGACGGAGGCCATGCTGGAAGTCAGCGCCAACAAGTATGTGTTCTTGCTGCTGGTGAACCTGTTCCTGCTGATTGTGGGTATGTTCATCGAAGGCAATGCGGCCATGATTATCCTGGTGCCGCTGCTGTTCCCCATTGCCATGAACTATGGCATCAACGAGATTCAGTTCCTCATGGTGTTCATCTTCAACATGGCCATCGGTTCGATGTCTCCTCCCATGGGCACGCTGATGTTTGTCGTCTGCGGCGAAACCAAATGCAAGCTCAAGGACTTTATCATTGAAAGTATCCCCTTCTACATTGTGCTGATTGTGGAGCTGCTGGCTCTGACGTTTATTCCGTTCCTGACCACCGGACTGGTGGATCTCATCTATTGAGAAGTGTTCTCCCGATCGCTGCCGTGCCGCCGCCAATCCATTGGCAGCGGCACGGCTTGCTCTTGCGGGGCGAAGCGTTCTGGAGTACAATTAAAGTATCTTGCAATGCGGGAGGCAACCATGACGACAACTGATATCAAGCCCGTCCGCCGGGGGCGTTTGGCCGGAACTGGAGATTGGCGGCAGCAGTATGCAGCTTTGCGCATCAGCGCGGAGGAGGCTGCGGCACAGATTCACAGCGGCGATGCTGTGGCAATGCCGGGTGCTGCCAGCTGGCCGTATGCGGTGGATGCGGCGCTGACACGCCGTCTGCGGGAAAGCGGCGGGAAGATTGAGCTGGACGGCTTGTTTACCCCCACCGACACCGTGCTGCTCCAGCCGGAGAACCGGGATCTGGTGGAATATTATGTGAACTTCCTCTCGGGGGACCGGGCCCTGATTCCCCAGGGAAACGTTCATTTTGTGCCGACCCACCTGAGCGAAGACGGCGCCTGGATCTGTGCACGGCATCCCCGGGTGACGGTGATTACGTGCACACCTCCGGATGAAAACGGCTGGATGAGCCGGAGCATCTCTGCGTCCCATCTGGACCGGGATGTGCTGGAGCAGAGTGAGCTGGTGATTGCGGAGGTCAATTCCAATCTGCCGGTTCTGAGTACGGATGGGGAGTACCACCATCTGGTCCACGTCTCGGAGGTGGACGTCATTGTGGAAAGTGACCATGCCCTGGCGGAAAATGTTCCGGCCCCCATCACGGAACTGGACCGGCAGATCGCCGGACACATTGCAGAAATGGTGCCGGATGGAGCCTGCATCCAGCTGGGGCTGGGGGGGCTGCCCAATGCCATCGGGGAATGCCTGGCCTATGCGGGGAAGAAAGACCTGGGGATGCACACAGAAGTGGTCA
>CABUDN010000204.1 GCA_902490355.1 uncultured Oscillibacter sp. | reverse complement strand
GACCACCGAGATCTACACTCTTTCCCTACACGACGCTCTTCCGATCTGCCATCACTGTTACAACCAACGCAAATCCCAGACAAACTGCATTGGCAAAGCAGGTCATGGCCATGCGAACTTTTCCGTGAAAACGATTGATTAAGACATCGATGCAGCAATTTGCTCCCTGCCGAAACGCAATGACAGAGGCGAGGAACACCTGCCAAACCATCAAATACCGCGCAGCTTCTTCGGGCCAGGCAATTGTGGCCTTAATCAGGGTGCGGTTTACCACCTGAATAAACACCACCAGAACCAGAAGTACTGTGACGACCGCCACGAAAAAACTTTCCAGCTTACTGACTCCTTTATAAAATTTCATGGCTAAGACCGCCTCTCCTCAGTGCCGCAAGCGGCGGCCATCCTCCTTTCCTTTGATCGATGGGGATTAATAGGCGCAGTTGCGGATGGATTCAATCAGATCTTCAGGAACAATGTCATAGAACTGTGCGTAAATCTGGTCCGTAATGGACTTGAAGGCCTCTTTGTCGATGTCCGTATGAACCGTAACGCCATCCTCTTCCTGCAGCTCCGTCAGGTACTTGGATTCCCGTTCCGCCACATCTGCACGCTGCAGATCCCGTGCTTCCGCAGCCGCTTCCTTCAGGATGTTCTGCTGCTCTTCCGTCAAGGAGTCATAAACAGCACTGCTCATCAGAAGGGCCGTGGCGCCATAGAAGTGCTCCGTCAGGCTCAGCTCCTTGCAGACCTCATAATATGCACTGCTGTAGTATGCGCAGATGGCGTTTTCCGCAGCATCAATCGTGCCCTGCTGCAGTCCGGTATACACTTCTCCGGACGCCATGTTGGTGACGATTGCTCCCAGCTCGCTGAACGTGGTGGTCTGGATCTCATTTTCCATGATCCGGATCTTGGTGCCCTGCAGGTCGCTGGGCGTCCGAATCTCCTTGGTGGAAAAGATGTTGCGGAAACCGTTTTCCATATAGGCAAGACCCACCATGCCCTGGTTCTTCAGCTCCTCAAACAGCTGCGTTCCGATTTCACCATCCAAAACGGCATACGCATGCTCCTTGGAGTCAAAGAGGTACGGCATATCCAGCACCGACATCTTGGGATAGAAGTTGCTGATGGGCGCCGTGGAAACCAGTGCCAGATCCAAATTGCCCAGCTGCAGGGATTCCATCATCTCGCGCTCTTGTCCCAGGGTGCCGTCAGTGTGGACTTCAATCTGAATGGTACCATTGGACTTCTCATTTACCAGCTCGGCAAATTTATCCACGCCAAAGTCAAAATGGCTGTCTTCGGCCAGCACATGTCCGCATTTGAGGACAATCGTGCCGCCCTCTTCACTTCCCTCGTCACCAGCCGGGGTATTATCGGAGGTCTGCCCGCACGCTGCAAGAGACAGTAGCAGGATGGAGGAAAGCATCATCGAGATCAGTCTTTTTTTCATAGTAATCTTCCTTTCTTTTGTCCTACAGGTTGAATCTGCAAGGTTACGCCTTGTTCTGCAGGTAAATCGGGTGCGCCATATCCGGATCCAGTTCCGGGAAATCCTCACGATAATGACTGCCGCGGCTTTCTTTTCTGAGCAGTGCAGCCTGCGCAATGAGACTGCCGACTGTCGCCAGATTTTCCAGCTCAAGCAAGCCGCCCAGACAGCTGCGCTCACCTCCTCGCTGTATTTCCTGCTGCAGGCTGTCCAAATACGTTTCGTACTTCTTCAGCCCTTCTTCATTGCGAATAATCAAGAGCGCGTGGTCCGAGTGCTCCTGCAGGGAAGAAAGCAGGTCCGCGCATTCGGCTCTCTTGCCGCAGGAGAGTGCTTGCAGCCGGTCTGTAATGCTCTGTTCCGACTGTTTCGTCTCCGGATATCCGCTCTGCTGCTTTGCAAACTTTGCTGCATGCTGCCCGGCAATGTTGCCGAAGACCTGACAGGTCACCGACATATTACCGCCCAGCCGGTCTGCGCCATGCGGTCCGGAGGCAGTTTCTCCCACCGCATACAGTCCTGCCAGTGTAGATGCGCCCTGCTCATCAATCAGAATTCCGCCGTTGATTGCATGGGCGAAGCAGGCAATTTCAACCGGGTCTTGATACAGGTCAATCCCGCGTTTTTTGTGCCACTGATAGGTGACTTCCCACATGGAGGCAAAGATCGGATTTTTTTCAAACAGCGTCTTAAAATCGGAATTGCGGAACTGCAGCAGCAGATTGCCCCGGGCGGTCCCATTTCCGCGATTGCACTCACTTTGAATGGCAATCTCAATATACCGGGACGCATCACGTGTACTGAAGGGGAAGTGCGTCTTTTCCCGAATCACTTGCTCAGCCCGCAGTCCATCCGGAAGATACCGGCCCAGGATCTGTTCACCGGCTGCATTTTCAATCTGCGGAAACGCCTCCCAAAGGTAATTGCCGAACAGATTCAGGAAAGGAGCCGCCACGCCTACGCCCGCCTGAATAAATTCCATATTGGACATCCGCGCCCCGGCCCGATAGGCCATGGCATATCCGTCTCCCGTAATATCGCGCGGATACAGATTTCTCCGGAACAAGCGGCTGGCTCCGCCAGTAGCCAAAATCACGCTCTTAGCATGAACCAGCACCGGTTCCCCCTTGGA
>CABUDN010000203.1 GCA_902490355.1 uncultured Oscillibacter sp. | reverse complement strand
TTTAGGATATGGATGTATGCGCTGGCCGTTGAAACCAGCGCCGGACAGTGATGGGCCACCACAATCTCGCCGTTATTCGCCGTCTGCCTGCGGTGTACCACCACCAAGTCACCCGGCAAAATTCCGGCATTAATCATGGACTCTCCCCTTACCCGCAGGGCAAAATACTCTCCATCCCTTCCGCCGGTATCAAAGGCCAAATAGTCTTCAATATTCTCCTCTGCCAAAATGGGGCTGCCCGCTGCCACATTTCCTACGACAGGCACCCGGTCTTCTGGAGGCGGAGGATTCCGCAGTGTAATCGCCCGGCCTTTTCCGGCGCCCTTTTCAATGACGCCCGCCTCCTCCAAATGCTTGAGGTGGAAATGTACCGTGGAAGGGGAACGCAGTCCCACTGCTTCACCAATTTCCCGAACAGAGGGAGGATATCCCTGATCCCGTACACAGGAGACGATATAGTCATATATTTTCTGCTGCATACCTGTCAATCCAGCCATACCGGACCTCCTGTCCCTGCCATTGGCAGGTGTTTTTTTCAGTATAGCATACTTACCGACGAATTGCAAACATTTGTTCCAGATTTTGAATGATCTTTTTTTTGAAAAGAATCGCTTTTTTTAAAGTTTCTCTTGAAAATTCATACATTCTATGGTAACATGATGTTCTGTGAATGAATGATCATGCCAGTCGCATGAGTAATTTTTGGAGGTTTTCCGCTATGGATACGTTGAAACTGATCATTACGATTCTCCAGTTGCTGTGCGGCCTTGCAATCATTGTCGTGGTTCTGTGCCAGTCTGGCAAGAGTGCAGGCTTGTCCGGCAGTATTGGCGGTGTGGCAGACTCCTTCTTGGCCAGAAACAAGGCTAAGACAATGGATGCAAAGCTTGCCCGGGCTACCAAATGGGTGGGCGCAGTGTTCCTGATCCTGACTCTGCTGCTGATTCTGGGATAACAACTTGTGATCAAATGAGGGGGATGCAAAAGCATCCCCCTCATTTCTATTCTTCCGCTTTGCGATAGGCCGTTCCCGCTTGCGGCTCAATCCCCTTGATCCGCAACAGCTGCTCAACCGTAACAAACCGATACCCTTGGTGTTCCAGCAGATCTATGATCTGAAATGCCGCTTCCACTGATGTGTCATATATATCATGCAGCAGTACGATGCTTCCATCTGTCACAGTTTCCATTACCGCATCCACCACCGCCTGCGTATTGCGGCTCTCCCAATCCCGAGGGTCTACAGACCACTTTATTACCGGCACTGAGAGCTGCTGAATAAAGGCCTGATCCACCAACCCATACGGCGGTCGCACCCAATAGTCTCCGGGGCCCAAAATCGTTTGAAGCACGGCATCCGCCCGCTCAACCTCCGCCAGAGCATTGGCAGTATTCAGGTCCTGTAAGCAGACATGCCCCCATGTATGATTTCCCACCTGATGCCCCTCAGCACCAATCATCTGTACCAGCTCGGGATACATCTGTGCCTGCTCACCAATGAGGAAGAACGTCGCACGGGCCCCGCGATCCCGCAGTCCTTCCAATAACCGCTCTGTGCTCCCCGGCCGCGGACCATCATCAAACGTCAGCGCTACATAGCGTGGAGCCGGAATCTCGGCCGCACTGTCTGCCGGCAGGATTTCTTCCGTGGCGGTTTTCCCTGCAAACAGGACGATTCCTGCCATCATCCATCCCACCACAAGCCATCTTCGCATGCTGCTTCTCCTCCGATTCAAATCAAAGGTAGTTTGTGCCGAAGCAGCGTAAATCACACAGTAAACTGCAAACTGTCAGGAAATTCAAAAAGCCCTTTGTCATGAGGTTCTGGAGCTCATGACAAAGGGCTTTTTGTTAGGTGTAAAATTACTTCACCAGCTCAATGATCGCCATCTCAGCAGCATCGCCGCGGCGAACGCCGGTGCGGATGATGCGGGTATAGCCGCCATTGCGCTCGGCATAGCTGGGAGCAATCTCCTTGAACAGCTTCTTGCACACATCCTCGCGGGTGATGAAGCTCATGGCCTGCCGATAGGCAGCCAGATCGCTCTTCTTGCCGAGAGTAATCATCTTCTCAGCCAGGGGCTTGATCTCCTTGGCGCGGGTGACGGTGGTCTCCATCTTTCCCTTGTCCAGGAAATCCGTGACCTGCTGACGCAGCATCGCCATGCGCTGGTCAGTGGTCTTGCCAAGTTTCCGAGTTCCGGGCATTTCGGTTTCCTCCTTATCAGGATTTTGGTCAGCCGGGGAGCAATCCGCCGGCGTAAAATCAGTTGTTTTCTTCGTCGGCCAGATGCAGTCCCATCATAGCCAGCTTGTTAATGACCTCTTCCAGGGACTTGCGGCCCAGGTTGCGGACCTTCATCATCTCGTCTTCGGTCTTGGAAATCAGATCCTCGACGGTATTGATGTTGGCACGCTTGAGGCAGTTGAAGCTGCGGACGGAAAGGTCCAGCTCCTCGATGGTCATCTCCAGCACCTTGTCCCGCTGGGCTTCAGCCTTCTCCACCACGGTGGGCTTGCTGCCCACATTCTCAGAGAGATCAGTGAAGAGGGTGAAGTGGTCGCACAGGATCTTGGCACCCAGGCGCTTCGCTGCGAGCGTATTTATCGGGAAAACCTTGTATCCGACCGCCC
>CABUDN010000202.1 GCA_902490355.1 uncultured Oscillibacter sp. | reverse complement strand
AAACTGGAAGTAAGGGTATCTCGTTCCATTGTACGACGATCATCAATTACTTTTATCACGAAGAGATCCGTGGATCGGATAATCAGGGGTATAGGACTTAATATTTAAACAGGCGGCCGGGATGGTTCAATCAATGAACTGTCCCGGTCTGTTTTTGTCCAAACAGAAGGACCTTTTACCCAAACGGAAGGATTGCTTTCAAAGGCGTTGACGATAAGGCATTGCCTGTGTATGATGGAGATACAGTTAAACGATGGTTTAATTATTGATAATAATATGATCTAATCCAGAGAGGAGTTTTCCAAAATGAAAAAGACTTACAAGATCGAAGTAGACTGTGCCAACTGCGCCAACCTGATGGAGGATGCTGCCCGCAAGACCAGCGGCGTGCAGAACGCTACTGTGAACTTCATGACCCAGAAGATGATCGTCGAGTTTGCTGAGGGGCAGGAGCCTGCAAGCGTGATGGCTGATGTACAGAAGGCATGCAAAAAGGTGGAGCCTGACTGCGAGATCTACCTGTAACTGCCAAAGACATGCCCTGAAGCAGATGCTTACAGGGCATTGTCTATGTTATACAAATAAACAAATAAGCAATCTTTGAAAGGGAAATCAAGATGCAAGAGTACATTATCAATGGCCTGCTGATTGTTGTGGCCCTGATGGCTGTGATTCTTCAATTTATCGGCGCACGGGCCAACAGCGGTATGACCAAAAAGCAAAAAGTCATGCTCTGGCGCATTCTGGCAGCTACGGTATTGCTGTTGGGGCTCCAGCTGCTTGGGTCTGCCGCCTTTGATCAGCTTGGGTCTGCCGGGCGCTGGGTGCGCCTGGCCTGCTATCTGGTCGATTACGCTATCATTGGGTACGATATCCTACAGAAAGCGTGCAAGGGCATCCGCAACGGCCAAGTCTTTGACGAGCACTTCCTGATGGCTGTTGCTACGTTGGGCGCACTGGCACTGGCTATCTATGAGAACGGTGACTATTTGGAAGCCATCGCCGTCATGCTGTTTTATCAGGTTGGCGAGTGGTTCCAGAGCTACGCAGTGGGCAAGAGCCGCCGCAATATCAGCGACCTGATGGACATCCGCCCCGATTACGCGAACATTGAGCGTGACGGTAAGCTGGAGCAGGTCGATCCCGATGAGGTGGAGATCGGCTCGATCATTGTGGTTCAACCCGGTGAAAAAGTGCCTATTGACGGCATTGTGACCGAGGGTGTCTCTACCCTGAACACGGCGGCCCTGACTGGTGAGAGCCTGCCCCGAGATGCCAAAGAAGGCGATGAAATCATCAGCGGCTGCGTCAACATGACCGGCGTACTGAAGATCAAGACCACAAAAGAATTCGGAGAATCCACTGTCTCCAAAATCCTTGACCTGGTGGAGAACGCTTCCTCCCGCAAGTCCAGGTCGGAAGATTTCATCTCCCGTTTTGCCAAAATTTATACCCCTGCTGTCTGCTATGCGGCACTGGCGCTGGCTATCCTGCCGCCTCTGGTTCGGATGTTTGCTCTCGGCCTTGATGCCGGGTGGGAGACCTGGATCTATCGCGCGTTGACCTTCCTGGTGGCAAGCTGCCCCTGCGCACTGGTCATCAGCATCCCCTTGAGCTTCTTTGCAGGCATTGGCGGGGCCAGCAAAGCGGGCGTCTTGGTCAAAGGGTCCAACTATCTGGAAACCCTTTCCCAGACCAAGGTTGTGGTGTTCGATAAGACCGGCACCCTGACCCAGGGCGTGTTTGAAGTCAACGGTATCCACCACAGCGAGATGGAGAATGCCAAGCTGGTTGAATACGCTGCTCTGGCGGAATCTGCTTCCAGCCATCCCATCAGCAAGAGCTTGCAGAAAGCCTATGGCAAGGAGATTGACCGCAGCCGTGTCAGCGATATTCAGGAGATTAGCGGCAACGGCGTCATTGCCCAGGTTGACGGACACACCGTGGCTGCCGGTAATGACAAACTAATGATGCGTATCGGTGTGGACTACATCAACTGCCACAGCGTGGGAACCATCATTCACATGGCGATTGACGGCAAATATGCGGGGCATATTGTGATTTCCGACGTGGTAAAACCCACCTCCAAGCAGGCAATCCGGGCCTTGAAGGCTGCAGGCGTGCAAAAGACCGTTATGCTCACTGGCGATGCCAAGCGGGTGGCTGATCAAGTGGCCGGAGACTTGGGAGTCGATCAGGTGTACAGTCAGCTTCTTCCCGCCGATAAGGTGGAAAAAGTGGAATCCCTTCTGAAAGATAAGCCGGAGAAGGCGAAGCTGGCCTTCGTGGGCGACGGCATCAATGATGCTCCCGTACTGGGCCGGGCGGACATTGGCATTGCTATGGGGGCTATGGGTTCTGACGCTGCCATTGAGGCTGCCGACGTGGTGCTGATGGATGATGATCCCATGAAGATTTCCACTGCCATTAAGATTTCCCGTAAATGTCTGGGTATCGTGTACCAGAATATCGTTGTGGCCATTGGTATAAAACTGATTTGTCTTGTACTGGTAGCTTTGGGCTTCGCCAATATGTGGCTGGCAGTTTTTGCGGATGTGGGCGTTATGATTATCGCAGTCCTTAACGCGATTCGTGCGCTGTTTGTGAAAAACCTCTGAGGATTTTGAAAAAAATGATACGCAGGGAGGGCGTCTTAT
>CABUDN010000201.1 GCA_902490355.1 uncultured Oscillibacter sp. | reverse complement strand
CTACACTCTTTCCCTACACGACGCTCTTCCGATCTCCGGAAAGTGCCGGAGAGGGTGCCCCGCGGCCATTTTTAACAGAGGGGAGGTGACGATCTTGACAGGGGAGCCGCTATACTGACACCGTTGGTTTGAGCGGGAGGCCCTTGCAAAGACCTGGCGTCCCGCACGGAAAGGAGACACATGGCAACACTTCAAATTGCACATCTTTCGGATCTGCATATCCTGCGGGATTACAACGGATCCATGCTGGACCGGGCGCCTCTGCGCCAGACGGTGCCGCCGGTCAACTATGTTCTTGCCGGGATCCGGGAGGCGGTAGCGGCCCGTCCGGACGTGATTGTGCTCACCGGGGACCTGGTCCACGAGGGAACCGAGGAGGATTACCGTTACCTGCGGGAGCTGATCGAGCGGGAACGGGGCGGGATCCCGGTGATTCCCGTGCTGGGCAACCACGATTTCAAGCAGGCGTTTTACCGGGGCTACCTGGGAGAAGAACGCACCGGCAGCTATACAGCCCGCTATGAGCTGGGCGGATACCGCTTTTTGGTACTGGATACGGCCCAGGAGGGCAACGGCTGCGGCGTGATTTCCCAGGAGCAGGTACAGTGGCTGTCCGAAGAACTGGCCCAGCCGTATGGTCAGGGCACCATCCTGCTGGGGCACCATCCGTTTGCCAGCCGCCAGGCCTGGTTCCACACGGATTACCCCGAATCTTTGGGACAGGTGCTCGCCAAGAGCGATGTTATCGCCTATTTGTGCGGGCATGCCCACTATGCCGAGGACCGCACGGTGCTGGGCGTTCGCCAGATTACGGCGGAGTCCTTTGCCTTCGGTGTGGAAACGGTCAGTCCCACGGAGGTGATCTACACCGAGACCCGGGGATACAACACCTGCTGGCTGGAAGGCCGGGAGATCATCACCCATCCGCATCAGGTGTTTCCCTTCCATCCCGAAATTTGCCGCCTGACCTTCTGAGAGGGTCAAGTCGGATCTGATACAGGAACGTGCAGAGAGTATAAAGGAGTAAGTATGATGATTCAGAAGAAACAGTTTTTGGCTGCCGCGCTGTCTGCGGCTTTGATGGCCGGCACTCTGGCTGGCTGCGGTGCTTCCGCTGCGGGCAATGACGATGCCGCCGACGGCGAGAAGGTCCAGATTCAGTACTGGCACATCAACAGCGAAAACCAGGGCGGCGCCGCGGTACAGGAGTTTATCGACACATTCAATGCCAGCCAGGATGAGATCGAGGTAGAGGGGCGGTTCAACGCCAGCTATGATGAGCTGCTCAAGAACCTCCAGGCCGATACCGCCGCGGGCAATGCGCCCTCCATCGTCCAGGTGTCCTGGTCCAATATTGAGTATTTCCCCGCCAACTTCTCCTACATCAGCCCGGAGGAAATCGTCTCCAATTACTTCCCCGAGGATGAGACCTTCCTCACGGATACCTTCTCCGACAGCATTCTGGATCTGGCCCGGAACAGTGAGGGTGTGCTGGCCGGTGTGCCGTATTCCGTTTCCAACCCCGTGCTGTTCTACAACGCGGATCTGCTGCAGGAGGCAGGCCTTTCTGAGGATGGCCCGAAGAGCTGGGATGAGTTCGTCTCCTTTGCCAAGACGGTGAAGGAAAAGACCGGCAAGTACGGCGCCTACCTCCAGGAGGGAGATACCTGGGTGCTGCAGGCGATTCTGGAGTCCGGCGGAGCCTCCATGCTGACCCGGGACGGTGACACCGCCACGGCGACCTTCAACTCCGAGGAGGGAAAGGCAGCCATGCAGTCCTATGCCGACATGGTGCTGACCGATGAGTCCGCCGTGCACCTGACCAACAACGACGAGGGCATCCAGGCATTCAACGACGGCGAGATCGCCATGTATATCGGTTCCATTGCCAAAGCCACCAATATCATGAGTTCCGCCAACTTCGATGTGCGCTCCACCACGTTCCCCGCCTTTGAGGGACAGGACCGTGCGGTTCCCGCCGGCGGCTGCTATCTGGCCATTACCGCCCAGGATCCCGAAGAGCAGAAGGCTGCCTGGGAGTTCATCAAGTTCCTGTGCAGCGATGACAACGCCGCCAAGTGGGTGGCCGGCACCGGCTATGTCCCGGCTACCAAGGGCGCGGAAAACTCCCAGATTCTCCAGGATTATCTGGAGCAGAACCCCCTGATGCAGGCGGCCATGGATCAGCGTGCTGACGCCGTGCAGTGGACGGCATGGCCCGGTTCTGCCCTGGAAGCCCAGCAGGCCCTGATCGACATGCGGGACCAGGTACTGGGCGGCACCAAGGACGTGAGCACCGCCATGGATGAGTGCCAGGCCAAGGTGCAGGCCTTCATCGAGGACTGATCTGCAAGACTGCCGGGGATCCCGCATCCTGTGCGGGATCCCCAGCGTTAAAGGAGAGAATTGCTTTGCCTGATATGCATGCTGTTTTGACAGCCGGACGGGCACCGTACCGGCTGGGGCTGCGGCGCAGCTGGCGGGAGCGGGTGGTCTCTTACGGACTGCTGGCACCGGCGACCGTGCTGTTTGCCATCTTTATGTTTTACCCTCTGCTCTATACGCTGTACCTGAGTTTTTTTGACTGGAATATGACCCGCCCCACCAAGGAGTTTGTGGGATTGGAAAACTATATTTCCGTATTTACCGACCCTGCATTTGGGAAAATCATGGGCAATACGGGACTGTATATTTTGCTGCTGCTGGTATTTGACTTTGCCGCACCGTATGTCTTTTCATTCATCCTGTCCTTTGTGGTAA
>CABUDN010000200.1 GCA_902490355.1 uncultured Oscillibacter sp. | reverse complement strand
CCGCCACCTTGCCGGAGGTATCGGGAACCTGCTTAATGCTGACAATGATCTTCATAACGTACCTTCCTTATTCAATTGGTTTTTGCTCAGATCAAAATATTCTCTTTCTTGGCCTCATAGGTCAGCATATCCCGGAACTTGGGATGGGCAATGGCAATGAGAGCCTTGGTGCGCTGGCTGAGCGTGCGGCCCCGGAGCTTGGCAATGCCGTACTCCGTTACGATGCAGTCCACATCGTTTTTGCTGGTGCTGATCTGCGCGCCCGGCGTCAGCGTGGGCATAATGCGGCTGACGGTATCGTCCTTGGCCGTGGAGGCAAAGGCAATGAAGCTCTTGCCGCCCTTGGACTGCACGGCACCCCGGACATAATCGCTCTGGCCGCCGGTACCGGAGACATGACGGGTACCGATGGACTCGGCACAGACCTGGCCGAAGAAGTCCACCTCCAGCGCGGCATTGATGGAGATGAAATTGGGATGCTGGGCAATGACCGCCGGGTCATTCACATAGTTGACCGGCAGCATTTCCACCATGGGGTTGTCATCGATGTAATCATACATTCTCTGAGAGCCCAGGGCGAAGGAGGCCACCGTCTTGCCCGTGTGAATGGGCTTGCAGCTGTTATCCACCGCACCGCACTCGATCAGGGTCATCATGCTGTCGGTGAACATCTCGGTGTGGATGCCCAAGTGGTGCTTGCTTTGCAGCGCGTTGCCCACGGCGTCGGGAATGGCGCCGATGCCCAGCTGCAGCGTGGCGCCGTCGGGAATCTCCTCGGCAATGAAGCCGCCGATCCGGGCGCTGACTTCATCAATCTCCTTGGGCGGCAGGCACATCATGGGCGCGTCGTTTTCCCAGAGCGCATCCACCTGGGAAATATGGATCTGCGTGGAGGACAGGCTCCGGGGCATATGGGGGTTGACCTCCAGCAGCACCGTCTTGGCCGTGGCAAACAGTGCCGCGGACAAAGAGCCGTCGCAGCCGGTAGAGAAATAGCCGTGCTTATCCATGGGAGACACCACGGCAATGAGCACCTCCGGCTTGACATAGTCCTGGAACAGACCCGGGATATCCCGGTAATACGCGGGCATCACATCGGCAAAGCCGCCGTTGATGGCTTTGCGGGCCGGTCCCTGAGAGAACCAGGACACGCCGTGATACTTACCGGCAAATTCCGGCCGGTAGAAGGGGAACGCGCCGGTATCCAGCAGGGTGTGCTGGGTAATGTCGTCCAGACGGCCTTCTGCAATGGCCCGGCCAACCGCCTCATAGAACAGAGAAGAATGGGCCAGGGCAATGTCGGAGGCGCACACGGCGCCGGAGTGCAGGCACCGGCTGACCGCTTCGTCCGGTGTCGTGAGTTTGCTGTTGTATAATTCCTGAAACTGCTGCATGTTGTTCATTCCTTACTTGACACCCATGGCACGGGAGATCACCATACGCTGGACCTCAGAGGTGCCCTCATAGATTTCGGTGATCTTGGCATCGCGCATCATGCGCTCAACGGGATACTCGCGGGTATAGCCATAACCGCCAAAGAGCTGCACCGCCCGGCGGGTCACATCGGAAGCCATCTCCGCGGCAAACAGTTTTGCCATGGAGGAATAGTAACCGGTCTGGGGATCGCCCTGGTCCTTGGCAAAGGCAGCGCGGTACACCAGCATCTGGGCGGCATCGGCCCGGGTCTTCATATCCGCCAGCTGGAACTGGGTATTCTGGAACTGGCTCAGACGCTTGCCGAACTGGACACGCTCCTGGGTGTACTTCACCGCTTCGTTGATGGCACCTTCGCCGATGCCCAGAGCCTGCGCAGCAACGCCCACACGGCCGCCGTCCAGAGTGCCCATGGCCACCTTGAAGCCCTTGCCTTCCTTGCCCAGCAGATTCTCCTTGGGCACAATGCAGTCCTCCATAATGAGGTCGCAGGTGGAAGAGCCGCGGATACCCATCTTGCGCTCGTGCTTGCCCACGGAGAAGCCGGGGAAGTTGCGCTCCACAATGAAGGCGGAGATGCCGTGGTTGCCGGCGTGCTTATCGGTCATGGCAAACACCACATAGGTGTCGGCCACAGTGCCGTTGGTGATGAAGCACTTGGTGCCGTTGAGGACATAGTGGTCGCCCTCCAGCACGGCAGTGGTCTGCTGGCCGGAGGCATCAGAACCAGCGTTGGGCTCGGTCAGGCCGAAAGCGCCGATCTTCCGGCCGCTGAGCAAATCCGGCAGATACTTCATCTTCTGCTCTTCCGTACCGAAGGCATAGATGGGATAGCAGCAAAGAGAGGTGTGGGCGCAGACAATGACGGACGTGGTGCCGCAGACCTTGGCCAGCTCTTCCACCGCCAGGGCATAGGCCACATTGGTGCCGCCGGCGCCGCCGTACTTCTTGGGGAAGGGAATGCCCATCATGCCCAGCTTGGCCATCTTCTCCACAGTCTCCATGGGGAAGCGCTCTTCCTCATCCAGCTCCTCCGCCAGGGGGCGAACCTCGTTCTCCGCAAACTCCCGGTACATTTTTTGGAGCATTTTCTCCTCATTACTCAGGTAAAAATCCATATTGTTACACCTTTCATTCCAGTTTTAACCCGGGGAAAGCTCAAAAAGAGGGTTCCGGTTTTTCATACGTTCAGAAAAACCGGAACCCCGCCATGAATAAAATGATGAATCCCGGGCCTTTTCTTGCAGGGAAAGATCCGTTACTTCGCAGCCTTGGCGGCGCGGATGGCCTCCGTGAGCATGGGGGTGACCTTGAACAGGTCGCCGCAGATGCCGTAGTCGGCAA
>CABUDN010000199.1 GCA_902490355.1 uncultured Oscillibacter sp. | reverse complement strand
CGCAGACGGTGCTGCTGATCTGGAGCAAACCATGGAGGAGATCAACGCACACGCCAGTCCGGTATGGACCTTCATCTACTCCCTGAAGCGGGAGGATGCCGCACGGCTGGGCTACGAAAACGGCGAGAACTGGCGCAGATTGCTGCTGGCCCATCAGACAGAACTGGCGGCGGCCATGAAAATTCCGCCCAGCAGCTTTCGGTGGTGCGCTGCCTTCCACGATGAAAAGCACCACCCACACATCCACATGATGGCCTGGTCCAATGATCCAAAGCAAGGTTACCTGACCGAGCGCGGCATCGAGCAGATGCGCTCCCAGCTGTCCAACGACATCTTCCAGGACGAACTGTTGTCCCTCTATCAAGAGAAGGATCTGTCATACCAAGAGATACGGGACGCAGCTATGGAAGCTATGGGCCGTCTCATTCGGGAGATGAAGTCCGGACTCTGCGACAGTCCTATCATCGCCGGGCAAATGGAAACGCTGGCCGAAATGTTATCTGAGGTCAAAGGTAAGAAGGTGTACGGCTATCTGAAAAAGCCGGTGAAGGCCCAGGTGGACGCCATCGTGGATGAGCTGGGCAAACTCCCGCAAGTGGCGGAGTGCTATGAACAATGGAACCAGCTGCGGGATGAGCTGGAGTGGTACTACAAGGACACGCCACGAGAACACAAACCATTGTCACAGCAACAGGAATTCAAGGCCATCAAGAACATGGTCGTCCGGGAGGCGGAGGAACTGCAACTGAGTACATTCACCTTCGAGGATGCATCCATGAAAGACGAAGTGGATGAGGACCAGGAGGAGGTGTACTACGCCTGGTCCTCTCGGTGGGAGATGGCGGAGGCCTACCAGAACGCGAAAGAAATCCTCTCGGTATATGAAAACACAGAGGAAGAAAAAGCGGAACAGGTGCGGTTACTGGAGCAGCTCTGGGACGCCGGCTTCACCGTGGCCGCTCACCTGCTGGGCAAATGCTGGCGGGATGGAATGGGTGTGCTGCCGGATGACGAACAGGCGGAGCTGTGGTTCCGCCGTGCCGCCGAAGCCGGTCACGACTTTTCCCAATACGCCCTTGGTAAGTTGCTGCAAAGTCAAAAGCGAATGGAGGAAGCGTTGTCCTGGTATGAGAAAGCGGCGGCGCAGGGCAATTCCTACGCTGCTTACCGGCTGGGCAAGATGTATCTGGAGGGAACGGATGTCCCGAAGAATATAGCCAAGGCGGTAGAGTATCTGAGCGATGCCGCTCAAGAGGGTAACCAGTATGCTCAGTACACCCTGGGCAAGCTGTATCTCACCGGAGAGGATGTGGCTCGGGATCAAGATCAGGCGTACCGCTGGTTCTGGGCGTCCGCATCACAGGGGAACGAGTACGCCCAGTTCTTCCTGGACCACTTCAATGACAACCGCAGTCCCAATGTGCTCCTGTCTGCCACCAAGCTGCTCCACCACATGGGCCGGATCTTTCAGGACAACTCCATTCCGCCTTGCCCGCCGGGCAGTCAGAGAGCGGATCGCAAACTGCGCCAGAAGATCCGTCAGAAAAGGAACGCCATGGGTCACAAGCCGGATGACCATGAGGAGGAACAGAACATGGGTGGCATGACGATGGGCGGGATGTGATACTCCCTTCCAAACTTGCGCCGCATAAACAAAGATAGGCGCCGGGCAATTGATAACAAATTGATAACTCGCTGGGATTGGGATGGCTATTGACCAAACCTTGTGGTATGTTGTGTCGCTGATAGGAGGCGGTACACATGAACGACTACATGAAAGCCCTGCACCAGCGGTTCTACCGGGAGCCGGATTTCAGTGAGTTAGAGGAGGACATCGAGAACACCCGCCAGGAAGTGCGTGATTGCCTGGACAAGCTGCAGCGGCGCAGGCTTATGCACTTGGTGGATACTCAAAATCTACTGCGGGAGGAGACTTCCTTGGCCAGCTTTATGGCCGGATTCAAACTGGCCTGGGGACTGAGCAAAGAGCTGGAGTCGGACGGTCTGTACTCCTTCGATGAGGAGGAGACAGAGCGCGTCTGCCGTCAAATAGGAAAGGAGGAGTGAGCTTATGGGAAAGCGGAGACCATCCGGAGATGGCATGGTGCGCAAGAGGGAAGATGGCCGCTGGGAAGGGCGCATTGTCGTTGGCCACAAGGAAAGCGGCGAGCCCATCTTCCGCTATCTATCCGCCAAAACTCAAAAGGAGCTGTTGAAAAAGCTCCATCAGAATATCGAGAAATACCGGGATGTGGACCTGAGCGAGAACAGCAAAATGCCCCTGGGCCAGTGGCTGGACCGCTGGCTGGAGGAGTACGCTGCCCCATCGGTGCGACCCTCCACTCTGGAGGGCTACCGGGGATATGTCGAGCGAAACATCAAGCCTTACCTGGGAGACAAGCCGGTGGGGAAGGTCACCCGAGAGGATGTCCAGAAGCTGTACCGGGAACTCCAGAAAAACGGGCGGAAAGAACTCCATCCGGAGTACGGATACCAGTTGTCCGGCGCGACCATCCGCCGTATCCACGGGGTATTCCACCAGGCCATGGACGCCGCGGTGCGGGAAAATCTCATCGCTCGAAATCCCACCGAGGGCATCGCCTTGCCCAAAAAGAAAACGGCACCCAAGCAGATTCTCAATGACGCTCAGCTGGAACGCTTCCTGGATACGATCCGGGCGGACAGTGTCTGGCACGACTTCTTCTACACCGAACTGACCACTGGCCTGCGGCAGGGTGAGATTTGCGGCCTTATGTGGAGTGACTTCGACGAGGCACATGGGACCCTCTCC
>CABUDN010000198.1 GCA_902490355.1 uncultured Oscillibacter sp. | reverse complement strand
GAAAAAATACGAGTATACTGCCCACTAGAAAAGGGAGTAGCTGGCACAGAAATGTGTATCCGCAGGCGTCAATACACGAGCGTTCCGCTCCGCTACGGGTTGAAACAGCGAGACTTTTGTATCAATGCAGGGCATTGGCGCAAAAGTCTCGTTTTTTTGCGCTCTGCCGAAAGGAGATTAGGTATGAACGAGAAAAAGATCTGGCAAAAGAGTCGTATGGAGCTGCTGCAGGATCTTTCCTGCGGCGATGGCGGACTGACTGCGGAAGAGGCGGCGGAGCGCCTGCGAAAATATGGCCCCAATGAATTGCAGGCGGGCAAGCAAAAGAGCGTTTTTCGGATTTTCCTGGAGCAGTTTGCGGATTTCCTGGTAATCATTTTGATTCTGGCGGCCGCGGTGTCCGCTGTGCTGGGAGATGTGGAGAGCACAATTGTCATTCTGGCGGTTATTACCATGAACGCGATTCTGGGAACCGTTCAAACCGTCAAAGCCACTGCTTCGCTGGACAGTCTCAAGCAGATGTCTGCGCCCACGGCCAAGGTGCTGCGGGATGGCCGCGTACTTCAGGTGCCCGGCCGGGATGTGGTTCCTGGTGATGTGGTGGTGCTGGAGGCGGGAGACTCTGTCTGCGCCGACGGCCGCCTCTTGGAGTGTGCCAGCCTCAAATGCGCGGAGAGCGCGCTGACCGGCGAGAGTCTGCCGGTGGAGAAGGAGCTGGGAGAGATCCCGGGTGATGCTCCGTTGGGCGATCGGAAGAACATGGTATTTTCCGGCAGCTTTGTTACCTATGGCCGGGCGAAGTTCCTGGTCACCGGTACCGGGATGAACACGGAGATGGGCAAGATTGCCGCATTGCTCAAGAGCACGGAAGAGAAGAAGACTCCTTTGCAGGTGAGTCTGGACCAATTCGGCCGGAAGCTGTCCATTGGTATTTTGATCATCTGCGCAGTGCTGTTTGCCGTGAGTGTGTTTTTGCGGCATGAAAACGTGATGAACGCTTTCCTCTTTGCTGTGGCGCTGGCGGTAGCCGCCATTCCGGAGGCGCTTTCCTCCATCGTGACCATTGTACTTTCCTTCGGCACACAGAAGATGGCCCGGGAAAACGCCATTATCCGCAAGCTCCAGGCGGTAGAAGGCCTGGGCAGTGTGTCGGTGATCTGTTCGGATAAGACCGGCACTCTGACGCAGAACAAAATGACGGTGAAAAAGCTCTATACCGGTGGAAAGATCATTTCCGCCGAAGAAGCCGACTTTCATGATCCGGTGCAGGAGCCGCTGCTGCGCACGGCTCTGCTGTGCAGCGATGCGGTTGTCAGCGAAGAAGGCGAGGTGGGCGATCCCACCGAAACCGCGTTGGTCCGTTTGGGCGAGGCGTATGGATTTGATGAAGGAGATACCCGCCAGCGCTGGCCGCGGCTGACGGAAATCCCCTTTGATTCCGACCGCAAGCTGATGTCCACGGTTCATCAGCTCTCCGGCGGGCTGATGATGGTAACCAAGGGCGCCGTAGACGTGATGCTGGATCGGTGCATCATCTCGCCGCAGGAGCGGGCGGATGTGGAACGGGCCAATGAGCAGTTTTCCAATGAGGGATTGCGGGTGCTGGCGTTTGGCTGTCGGACCGTGGAAAGCACGGCTGTGAGTTTGGAAGATGAAAACGGTCTGACATTCCTGGGCCTCATTGCCATGATGGATCCCCCCCGGGAAGAATCCAAGGCGGCTGTGGCCGAGTGTATTGCTGCCGGCATTCGCCCCATCATGATTACCGGCGATCATAAGATCACCGCTTCTGCCATTGCCCGGGAAATTGGAATTCTGACTCCCGGGACCGAAGCGGTGGAAGGTGCTGTCATTGATGGGATGAGCGATGAGGAACTGCGGCAGTTTGTTCCCAAGGTTTCCGTTTACGCCCGGGTTTCTCCGGAGCACAAGATCCGCATTGTGCGGGCCTGGCAGGATCGGGGCAACCTGGTGGCCATGACTGGTGACGGCGTCAATGATGCGCCTGCCCTGAAGCAGGCGGATATCGGCGTAGCAATGGGCATTACCGGAACCGAGGTGGCCAAGGACGCGGCAGGTATGGTCCTGACCGATGATAACTTTGCCACCATTGTCCAGGCGGTGAAAAACGGCCGGAATGTCTATGCCAATATCAAGCGGGCCATTCAGTTCCTGCTTTCCGGCAACACGGCGGGAATTCTGACGGTGCTCTATGCCTCCCTCATGGGATTGCCGGTTCCTTTTGCAGCCGTGCATCTGCTGTTCATCAACCTGCTGACGGATTCCCTGCCGGCCATCGCGCTGGGCTTGGAGCCGCACACGGATGCTGTGATGCATCAAAAGCCCCGTCCCCGAAACGAGGGCATCCTTACCCGTTCCTTCCTGACCAGTGTGGCCCTTGAGGGATTGGTGATCGCAGTGGCGACGATCCTTGCATTTCATGCGGGACTGCGCAGCGGCGGTGCGGCTACAGGCAGTACCATGGCTTTTGCAACTCTGTGCCTGAGCCGGTTGTTCCATGGATTTGACTGCAAATCCGACACGCCCGTATTGCTGACGCGGCGGATGTTTAACAACCGCTTCCTGCTGGGAGCTTTTGGGATTGGCGTGGTATTGCTGGGAGCAGTATTGCTGGTGCCTGCCTTGGAGCCTCTGTTCCAGGTAGCGCAGTTGTCCTGGAGACTGGTCGGTACGGTTGTGGGGCTGGCTTTTGGTTCCATGGCCGTGATTCAGGTGCTCAAACTGCTGCGGATGCATTTGAAATAAAGCCTCGGTCAATCAAAAATAGATGCCCTGCGGGCGCCGGATTTTCCGGCGCCCGCAGGGTTTTTCTGCAGAAATGGCGATAAATCCGACAACTTATTAAACACCTGCTCCTGACTATAAGGAACATATTTCAC
>CABUDN010000197.1 GCA_902490355.1 uncultured Oscillibacter sp. | reverse complement strand
CGACCACCGAGATCTACACTCTTTCCCTACACGACGCTCTTCCGATCTGGACTGTCTCCCGTCCGGAAGTTTTACCCCTATGAGGTGGCGGCAGAGGCAAAGGGACTGAAGATCCGGCACCTGAACATCGGTCAGCCTGACATCGAAACGCCGGATGTGTTCTTTGACGCCATCCGGAATTTTGAGGATAAGGTGATTGCGTATGCGCCCGCTCCTGGTACGCCGGAGTTCGTGGAGGCCGCACGGGAATACTATCAGCGCTTTGGCTGCAATCTCAGCAGCGATGATATTCTGGCGACGTTCGGCGGCAGCGAGGCACTGCAGATTGTCATGAGCTGCCTGCTGGACGACGGTGATGAGGTTCTGGTGCCGGAGCCCTATTACCCCAACTATGATACGTTTATCCGCATTACCGGCGCTTCCATCCGCCCCATCCCCACCACGGCGGAGGAGGGCTATCACTATGCCGACCGCAGCCGCATCGAGCCGCTGATCAACGAGCATACCCGGGCAATCCTCATTACCAATCCCGGCAACCCCACGGGCGTGGTGCTCAGCGAGGAGGAGCGCCGGACCATGGTGGACATTGCCAAGGAGCATGATCTGTTCCTCATCAGCGACGAGGTCTACCGTGAGATTGTTTACGGCGGCCGGAAGGTGTCCACCATGCTGGAGTATGC
Source organism: uncultured Oscillibacter sp. (assembly GCA_902490355.1). GTDB lineage: Bacteria > Bacillota > Clostridia > Oscillospirales > Oscillospiraceae > Oscillibacter. Next base: position 2,277 of record CABUDN010000197.1, on the reverse strand, counting down.
CGACGCGGCGGAAAATGTGGTGGTGATTGACTCCGTGTCCAAGCGGTTTTCCGCTACCGGCGCCCGGGTGGGTGCCCTGGTGACCCGGAACCAGCAGCTCATTCAGGAAGCGTCCAAGATCTGCCAGAGCCGGCTGTGCATTGCCACGCTGGAGCAGGCCGGCGCTGCCGCTATGTATACCCGTCTGGCCCAGGGCTATTACGATGATGTGCTGGCCCAGTACGAGCAGCGCAAGGAAGCGCTGGTGGAGAGCCTCTCCAAGCTTCCCGGCGTGACCTTCAATTCTCCCGAGGGTGCGTTCTACGTTATGGCCACACTGCCCGTGGACGATGCGGAAAAGCTGCAGTACTTCCTGCTGGAGGAGTTTGAGGATCAGGGCGAGACGGTCATGTTCACGCCGGCGGAGGGCTTTTATTCCAATCCGGATGACGGCCGCAACAAGGTCCGCATTGCCTATGTGACCAACCCTGCGGACATCACCCGGGCCATTGAGATCCTCGGCCGGGGCATTGAGGCGTACAACGCCAGAAAGGCCTGAGATGATCCGCCATATTGTGATGTGGAAGTTCCGTTCCGGGACGGAAACCGAGCAGGAGCGCTTTTTGGAGGGCCTGCGGAGCCTGCAGGGGGTAATTCCCCAGCTGCGCCGCAGTGAGGTCGCCCGGAGTGTAGGGACGGATAATTATGATGCGGTGCTGGTCAGCGAGTTTGACACGCTGGCTGATCTGGAGCTCTACAAGAACGATCCCCGGCACAAGGCGGTTTCTGCGCTGTGCAAGTCCATCCGGGAAGACCGGGTGGCGGTGGATTACGAATTTTAAATGCGTACGCGCCGGGAAGCGACAGCTTCCCGGCGCGCATTGGTTTAGACTCATTTCAAAGGAGAGCAGACATCATCCGAGGAACCGTCCCAACCGGATTGTGCCAGATTTACGGTGCCATCACAGCGAAAGGTGACGCCTTCGGCTTCCAGCAGCGCCCGCTGGGTGCCGGGGGCCAGGATATCAAAGCAGGGCTTGGTGCGCCCCAGACGGTCCACCACCCGGTGACAGGGAACCGTCTCATCCCGGCAGGCTGCCAGAGCATAGCCCACCATGCGGGCGCAGCGGGGCATCCCGGCCAAACGGGCAATTTGGCCGTATGTGGCGGCTTTGCCGGCGGGGATTTGCCGGACTGCGGCGTAGATGCGGGCAAAGGTCCCGGCTGGTTCTGAGGGCGGCACTGCTTCAGAAACTGCGCTTCTTTCAAAAGGCCTGCGCTTCATCGCTCCCGCACCTCATAAAGATCCGTGCGGCGGGCCGAGAGAATCGGCAGCTGGCGGCGCACGGCTTCCAGACGGCTGAAATCCAGCTGAGCATACAAAATAGCCGGGTCCGCCTCTGCACGGCACAGAACCGTTCCCCAGGGATCGCTGACCAGGGAATTGCCGTAGGCCACGTAGGAGGCATGCTCGTTCCGGGCGGGGGAGACCCCCACGGTAAAGCACTGGTTGTCCACCGCCCGCTGCCGCAGCAGCAGCTCCCAGTGGGCCGGACCGGTGGTCATGTTGAAGGCGGCGGGGACGAAGAGCACCTTGGCTCCGCGCAAACACATGCACCGGGCCAACTCCTCAAAGCGCAGGTCGAAGCAGATGCAAAGCCCCATGGTGCCGAAGGCGGTTTCAAACGTGGTGATGGCATTTCCCGGGGAAAGGGTGTCCGATTCCCGGAAGGATTGTCCGCCGGCGACATCGATGTCAAAGAGGTGGACTTTGCGGTGTTTGGCCAGCTGTGTGCCGTCGGGACCGAAGACATAGCTGGTGTTGTATACCCGGTCATCCTCCAGTTCCGGAAGAGAGCCGCCCACCACATAGAGCCCCAGATCTGCGGCAGCCTTGCGCAGAGTTTCCTGGGCAGGGCCGCCCTCCGGTTCCCCGTAGGTGCGGAAGCAGGCATTTTCATAGGGACAGCAGAACATCTCCGGCAGTACGGCCAGATCGACGTTGTGCGCGGCTGCCTCTTCCAGGCACCGGCGGGCGGTGCGGAGATTTTCCTGCTTATCGGCAGTGACTGGCATTTGAATGAGTGCGATCTGCACGGCAATCCCTCCTTTTGCTGCTTATTGTACCACGGGGAGTGCTGGCAGAACAAGAGAAACTGTGGCAGGGCAGGGAATAGCCTCTTGACAAGTGGAAAAAATACGAGTATACTGCCCACTAGAAAAGGGAGTAGCTGGCACAGAAATGCGTACGCTCGATCCCTATTATATGGAACGGGTAGGCATCTTTATGAAAGAGGT
>CABUDN010000196.1 GCA_902490355.1 uncultured Oscillibacter sp. | reverse complement strand
AATATATTGTATTATCTGTACAAATATGGTCCTATGCTTACCCGCAATGAGTTACCATCGCCCTGCTGGCCGGCAAACGCAAGCTCTACCATTACTGGGACCCGGCCTGACCGCGCCCCTGCTTGACAAACGACAAAAACCGATGTAGAATACACAATTGACAACGGGGGGCCCATGAAATGGGCTGAGATACGGATGTGGTTCCGTGACCCATGACACCTGATCTGGATCATGCCAGCGTAGGGAACATAACGGTCTTTTGTTCGTGTGTTTGCACGCCCTTGCCGGCTGACCCGGCAGGGGCGTTTTCATTTTCCGCGCGGGATCCCGCGCCTATTTTCAGGAGGTATTGATTATGACTGCAAGTGTTGCCATTCAGACTCTGCCGGCGGCAAAGGACGACGAAGAACTGGTCCGCATTGTAGACGAGGTCATCGCCTACATCAAGAGTACCGGACTGAACTGCTATGTCGGCCCCTTCGAGACGACCATCGAGGGCAATGATTATGACCAGCTGATGGACATTGTCAAGGAGTGCCAGCATATTGCCATCCGGGCCGGCGCCCCCAAGGTCTCCGCGTACATCAAGGTCGTCTACGAGCCGGAAGGAGAGATTCTGACCATTGACAAGAAAGTTACCAAACACCATCAGGCGTAACGGTCCCGCCCTGGCTGCTGCTGTCGTGCTGCTGACGGTGTGGCAGGCGGTATGTTCCGTCGGACTGGTACCCGGATACATGCTGCCCTCTCCCGTCGAGGTGGCGGCAGCCCTGGTCAAAGACTGGCCCGCGCTCTGGGAAAATGCGCAGATCACTCTGCAGGAGGCCTTCTACGGACTGGCTCTGGGCGTGGCCATCGGCTTCGTCTTTGCCGTATTGATGGATGCCTTCGATGTACTCTACCGGGCATTTTACCCCATTCTTGTCGTCACCCAGACCATTCCCACTGTGGCCATCGCCCCCCTGCTGGTGCTCTGGTTCGGCTACGAGATGACGCCCAAGGTCATCCTCATCATTCTGGTGACCTTCTTCCCGGTAACCGTGGGCCTGCTGGACGGCTTCCGGGCCGTGGACCCCGACGCCGTGGGCCTGCTGCGGTCCATGGGCGCCGGACGCTGGCAGATCTTCCGGTATCTCAAGTGCCCCTCCGCCCTGCCCCACTTCTTTTCCGGACTGCGGATCGCCGCAGCCTACTCCGTGGTGGGTGCCGTCATCAGCGAGTGGCTGGGCGGCTTCGGCGGCTTGGGTGTTTACATGACCCGGGTGAAAAAGGCCTACGCCTTTGACAAAATGTTTGCCGTGATTATCCTGATCTCCGTCATCTCCCTGGCCCTGATGGCCCTGGTGGAACTGGCGGAGCGCCGCTGCATGCCTTACCGGCATCTGCGCGAAAAATCATGAGTCATTCCCATTTGGAAGAGAGGATATTCCCTATGAAGCGTTACAAACAACTGTTGGCCGCCGTGCTGGCCCTGGTCACTGTATTCAGCCTGAGCGCCTGCGGCGGCAGCAAGGACAGCGAGACTCCCTCCGGCGACGATTCCCAGGAGGATCTCCAGACCATCACCTTTGTGCTGGACTGGACGCCCAATACCAACCACACCGGCCTTTATGTCGCCTTAGCCAAGGGCTATTTTGCCGACGCGGGTCTGGATGTGGAAGTCGTCCAGCCGCCTGAGGACGGCGCGGAGGTCCTGGTGGGCTCCGGCAAGGCCCAATTCGGCGTCTCCTTCCAGGACACCATGGCCCCGGCCCTGATCGGCGACGATCCCCTGCCCATTACCGCCGTGGCCGCCATCATCCAGCACAACACCTCCGGCATCATCTCCCGCAAGGGCGAGGGGATGGATCACCCCGCCGGTCTGGAGAACCACAAGTATGCCACCTGGGATCTGCCGGTGGAAAAGGCCACCATTCAGCAGGTTATGGAAGCCGACGGCGGCGATTTTTCCAAGGTGGAGCTGATTCCCTCCACGGTCACCGATGAGGTCTCCGCCCTGCAGAGCAAGAGTGTGGACGCCATCTGGATCTTCTACGCCTGGGCCGGCATCGCCTGCGAGGTAGCAGGTCTGGAGACGGATTACTTCGCCTTTGCCGACATCGATCCTGTCTTTGATTTCTATACTCCCGTGGTCATCGCCAACAACGACTTCCTCGCGGAGCATCCCGACACCGCCAAGGCCTTCCTGGCCGCTCTGTCCCAGGGCTATCAGGACGCCATTGACAATCCCCAGGAGGCTGCGGACATCCTCATGGAGGCTGCACCGGAGCTCCAGGACAGCTCCGATCTGGTCTACGCCAGCCAGGAATATCTGGCGGAGCAGTATGCGGCCGATGCCGCCCAGTGGGGCGTATTTGATGCCCAGCGCTGGGGCGCGTTCTACACCTGGCTCAATGACAAGCAGCTGCTGGACGCCCCCCTGGACCCCGAAGCGGGCTTCAGCAACGACTTCCTGCCCGCTGCCTGAGATGGAAAAGCTGGAAGTCCGACATGTCAGCAAGGCCTTTGATGGCCGCAGCGTACTGGAGGATGTCTCTCTGACCCTGCGGGAAGGCGAGCTGGTGTGTCTGCTGGGTGTCAGCGGCGGCGGCAAGAGCACCCTGTTCAATATCATCTCGGGCCTGCTCCAGCCCGACGCCGGACAGGTTTTTCTGGACGGCGAGGAGGTCACCGGCAGGCCGGGCAAAATCAGCTACATGCTGCAAAAAGACCTGCTGCTGCCCTACCGCACCATTGTGGACAATGTGGCACTGCCTCTGCTGCTCCGGGGTGTTTCCAAGAAGGAGGCCCGGCAGCAGGCGTCGGCCCTGTTTGAGGAATTCGGTCTGGAGGGTACCCAGACGCTTTGGCCCTCTCAGCTCTCCGGCGGCATGCGCCAGCGGGCAGCCCTGCTGCGTACATACCTCTTTTCTCAAAATGTGGCACTGCTGGATGAGCCGTTCTCCGCTCTGGACACCCTGACCAAAAGCGCCGTCCACGAGTGGTACCTGGC
>CABUDN010000195.1 GCA_902490355.1 uncultured Oscillibacter sp. | reverse complement strand
GGCATTTTTGTTCCCCTTTCCCTTCACCCGATGGTCCAGGGGCTGAATAATGCCGAAATTGATGTTCATGGGCTGGAATGCGGTGGCAGCGGGATTGGATACGTACAGTGCCAAAGCGCCCACCGCCGTCTCCTGCGGGAAATTGATGGGCGGCCGTCCCGTCAAGCGCCGGGCAGTCTCCACGCCGACCAAAAATCCGCTGGCGGCGGACTCCACATAGCCCTCCACGCCAGTCATCTGTCCGGCAAAGGAGATCTCCGGCCGGGATTTGAGCCGGTAATACCGGTCCAGCAGCCGGGGAGAATTCAAAAAGGTATTGCGGTGCATGACGCCGTAGCGCAAAAACTCCGCATTGTGAAGGGCCGGAATCATGGAAAAGACCCGGCGCTGCTCCGGAAAGCGCAGATGGGTCTGGAAGCCCACCAGATTGTAGACCGTTCCGGCGGCATTGTCCCGCCGCAGCTGCACCACGGCATAGGGCTCCTTCCCCGTCCGGGGATCTTTCAGTCCCCGGGGCTTGAGCGGACCGTAGCAGAGGGTATCGTGGCCCCGGCGGGCCATGACCTCCACCGGCATGCATCCCTCAAAGACCATCTTGTCCTCAAAGCCGTGGACCTCCGCCTCCTGCGCCGTGGTCAGTGCCTGCCAGAAAGCGTCATATTCCTCTTCCGTCATGGGGCAGTTGACATAGTCCGCCGTTCCCCGGTCGTACCGGGAACCAAACCACGCCTTGTCCATATCCACACTCTCGGCGGATACCAGCGGCGCGGCCGCATCGTAGAAATGCAGGTCGCTGTCCGCTCCCAACAGTTTCTGAAGCTCCTGAGCCAGAGCGTCGGAGGTCAGGGGGCCGGAGGCCACCACGACTTCCCCCTGCTCCGGCAGGGCGGTCACCTCACCGGGGACAACCCGGATCCGGGGATGATTCCGGATCCGCTCCGTCACCAGAGCTGCAAAGCCGTGGCGGTCCACCGCCAGAGCCCCGCCGGCCTCCACCCGGGTTGCATCCGCACAGGAGAGAATCAGGGAATCCATCCGGCGCAGCTCTTCTTTCAAAAGGCCCACCGCGTTTTCCAGCTGGTCGCTGCGCAGAGAATTGGAGCAGCACAGCTCCGCAAACTGGTCCGTTGTGTGGGCCGGGGTCTTTTTCTCCGGCTTCATCTCCCGGAGGATGACGTCAATTCCCCGCTGGGCCAGCTGCCAGGCACATTCGCTGCCTGCCAGGCCCGCACCAATCACTGTTACTTCCATAGGCGCTCCCCCTGTGTGTTGGATTCCATCCGGCGCTTCCCGCCCGGATACTCACTTGCCGCTCAGCTCTCCGCCTCTTCAGCGTCCTGCTTCTTGGTCTTGGCCGCTGCCTTACTCGCCGCAGGCTTTTTTGCCGTGGTCTTTTTGGCAGCAGTCTTCTTGGTTGCTGCTTTGGCCGTGGTTTTCTTGGCAGCCGGTTTCTTGGCGGCAGTCTTTTCCGATGCAGCCTTCTTGGCTGTGGATTTCTTCGCCGCCGGCTTGGCTTCCTCCGTTCCGGCTTCCGGCTCCTCACTCTTGCCCTCCGCCGCAGGCTTCTTGGGATAGCCTCTCTGGTCCTCCGGCAGGAAGTTGGAGCACTCCGGATTGATGCAAAACGGCTTCTTGAAGCCCCGGCCGGCCTTTTTAAACATGGTATGGCCGCAAACCGGGCAATCGTCCTTCACCGGCACATCCCAGGTCATAAAGTCGCATTTGGCGGACTCATCCCGGCTGTTCATGTGCTCGCAGCAATAATACGTGTACTGCTTGCCCGTTTTCTTGCTGGTACCGGTCCGCTTCATGATCCGCCCGCCGCACTTGGGACACCGGCCCGGCATCTCCACCACCAGCGGCATGGTAAAGCTGCATTCCGGATAGCCCGGACAGGCCAAGAAGCGTCCAAACCGGCCGGACTTGATCACCAGATTCCGTCCGCACTCGGGGCAGATCTCCTCACTGACCTCGTCGGGAACCTTGATGCGCACGCCGTCCAGTTCCTGCTCAGCCTGCTTGAGGTCGTGGTCAAACTCCCCATAAAAGTCCCGCAGAACGGACTTCCAGGGAGTCGCGCCCTCTTCCACAGAGTCCAGGCGCTGCTCCATGTTGGCGGTAAACTTCAAGTCGGCAATGTCGCTGAACCGCTCCTTCATCAGCGCCGTCACTACCCGGCCCAGGTTGGTGATATGCAGGTATTTGCCTTCCTTGACCACATACTCCCGGTCCAGAATGGTGGACACCGTCGGCGCATAGGTGGAGGGACGGCCGATGCCCTGCTCCTCCATGGCGCGGATCAAGGTGGCGTCGGTATAGTGAGCGGGGGGCTGGGTGAAGTGCTGATCCCGGGAGAAATCCCGCAGCGCCAGCTGCTCCCCTTCCTGCAGGGCAGGCAGGGGGGATTCCTTCTCCTCCTTCTCCTCGTCCCGTCCCTCTTCATACACAGCGGTATAGCCGGCAAACTTCAAACTGGATGCAGAGGCCCGGAAGCTGTGCTCCGCCGCCTCGATCTCCACAGCCACGCTGTCATAGACGGCGTTGGCCATCTGGCAGGCCACAAACCGGCTCCAGATCAGCCGGTAAAGCCGGTACTGCTCGCCGGTCAGGTCTTTTTTGAGCATCTCCGGCGTCCAGTTGACATTGCTGGGCCGGATGGCCTCGTGAGCATCCTGGGCCGTGGCCTTGGCCTTATAGTGGTTGGGGCCCTTGACCGGATAATAGTTCTGGCCGTAGCGGCCCACAATGAACTCCCGGGCAGCCGCCACCGCCTCCTCAGAAAGGCGCAGGGAGTCCGTACGCATGTAGGTGATAAGACCCACGGTCCCCTCACCCTCAATATCCACGCCTTCATAAAGCTGCTGGGCAATGGCCATGGTGCGCCGGGGCGTCATGGACAGCTTCCGGGACGCTTCCTGCTGCATGGTGGAGGTGGTAAACGGCGGAGAGGGGCTGCGCTGCTTATCCGCCCGCTTGACGCTCTTGACGGAAAACACGGCGTTCTCCGT
>CABUDN010000194.1 GCA_902490355.1 uncultured Oscillibacter sp. | reverse complement strand
TTGCCGTTTCCCCCGGGGAACTGACCCGCGCAGAACAAAAGATTCTGGACTACATCAACACCAATACCGATGCCTTTTTATTTTCCTCCATCGGGCAGCTGGCCCAGCGCCTGGGGATTTCCGATGCCACGGTCTCCCGGTTTGCCCGTCACGCGGGCTGCACGGATTTCAAGGGGCTCAAATCCCTGGTGGTGGAGCAGGCCGCCGGCCCTGCCGCCAAGATGGCCGGGACTCTGTCCCAGGACGGTGTTTTTTCTCCTGCCGCCTGGCTGGAACGGCAGCAGCTCTACCTGCAAAAAACCGCCAGGCAGCTGGATCAGGCGGAATTTGAACGGAGCGTGGACGCTCTGGTCTCTGCGCGGCAAATCCTGGTGCACGGAAAAAACGCCTCCTCTTCCCTGGCGCAGATGCTGGCGTTTCGCCTCCGGCGGCTGGATCTTTGGGTCTCGCTGCTGCCTTCCGGCGGCTCAGAACTGCTGGAGGGACTGCTCCAGGCAGGCCCGCAGGATCTGGTGGTGATGTTTAGTTTTTCCAAGCTGTCTCGGGAGGGACGGGTGATCCTGGAGCATCGCCGCACCGCAGGGTATCGAACCCTCGCCTTTGTCAGCCGCACCTGTATCCCCCCGGAAGAACAGGCGGATATCAGCCTGTTCGCCTACCGCGGGGAGGAAAAAGAGTATCACTCCATGGCCGCGCCCACCGCTCTGCTGGATGTTCTCACCGTCGCTGTGACCAGCCGGCTTGGGCAGCGGGGGACCGATTCGCTGGAACAGCTCCATCGTCTCAAGACAACCTATTTCCCCTTGGGATAGGAGGTCCTTCCCATCTGCGCCACCGCAGTTCTGCCGGCGCCGCAATGCGGCTGCTCTATTTACAACCCGCCTGCCGATTGCTATACTGATTCCATCCCAAGCGGTCAAACACGTTGAACAAATTCTGCCGGCAGGAAATGGGTACGGCACGTACTTTGATAGGAGGGCTTATGGAACGCACACTTGATTTCAATCAAAAACGCGGGTTTATCTGTGATATGGACGGGGTGATCTACCACGGAAATCGAATTTTGCCCGGCGTCCCGGAGTTTATCCAGTGGCTGCACGATGAGAACAAGGAATTTCTCTTCCTGACCAACAACAGCGGTTACACCCCCCGGGAACTGCAGCAGAAACTGGCCCGCATGGGGCTGGATGTCTCGGAAGATCATTTCTACACCAGCGCCCTGGCCACTGCAGCCTTTTTGAAGGAACAGGCCCCCGGCTGCTCCGCCTTTGTCATCGGCGAAGCCGGTCTGTTCAATGCGCTTTACGACGCCGGCATTACCATGAACGATGTCAACCCGGATTACGTGGTAGTGGGAGAAGGCCGCTCCTATTCTCTGGATACTCTGACCAAGGCCACCAATCTGGTTTTGGCCGGAGCCAAGCTGATTGGCGCCAACTCCGATGTCTCCGGCCCCATTGAAAACGGGATCGCTCCCGCCTGCCGGGCGCTGGTGGCCCCCATTGAGATGGCCACCGGCACACAGGCCTACTTCTGCGGAAAGCCCAATCCTCTGATGATGCGCACGGGACTGCGGATGCTGAACTGCCACTCCGCCGAGGCCGTCATGGTGGGTGACCGGATGGATACCGACGTCATCTCCGGCCTGGAGAGCGGCATGTCCACAGTTCTGGTGCTCTCCGGGGTATCCACAATGGAAACTCTGAAAACATACGCCTACCGTCCCACTGCCGTTCTCAGCGGCGTGGGAGAAATCGTGGAACGCGCCCGCGCTGTCTCCCCAGAAAATTGATGCTGCAGCCGCCGCACTTCCATCAGCCGCCCATGGAAATGTCCGTAGAATGCTTCGGTGCGTTTTCCCATAGGCAGTCTCTTCTGACCGCTTTTCTGCCGAAGCCGGCAGTTTTGGCGGGTTACCGGGCAGATTCAAACCACCGTCCTCATCCTTACCAAATATTGACCTGTTGTTTTTACTTGTTACCGCTTATCGTTTCTTACAGTTTCTATCCATTGTGCCGCAGTCTGTCCACAGCTTTCCTTGCTGCCTCTTGTTGTAGGTTATCGCCGTCTGGTCGTTGCGGTTTTTTGGTGGCGGTTGCGGTTTTTGTTACGGTTTTCAACTAAGGAAGAATATGTAGAGTACGCCACTCGGGTATTTCAACACTTTCCGAGATTTACTGCAAAATAATCACCACATTAAAAAGCAGTAAAAAAAGAGAACCGGAGGCAGGCACCAGTTCTCATAAAACCACTACGTGATTTTTGTTCTACGTTGCTAGTATATGCGATTGCATTCAAATTGTCAACCTTCACCTACAAGTTTTTTGGACTATTTCATTAACAAATTTGTAACTTGCTGTAAGTACTTGTTCTTTCTCATAATACGTCTTATTTCTAGGCATTCTGTTGGAAAACAATTCGACTACATCAACCATTGCTTTTGACCTAGTTGGTTCTGGAACAATTTCATTATACAATAGTATCAAGGCTAAGAAGTCATGTATCGCAGGATGCCGTAACCATTTTTCTACCGTATCCTTTTTGCTAGAAGAAATCATAGTTATCTTACGCTTCAATTCATACGTAGGTGTTATTTCTCTAGAATACGGCGCTCGCATTTGGTTGATAAGGCAATTGTTATGTGCCGCTGCATTCCGAAGCATTTTCACAGAATATAGAAATCCAGTCCCATCATTAGGAAAATGATTGCGTTGGTAAAACAGCACATATAAATCAATAAATCGTCCGAACGACAACAATTCAATTATATTCCAGATGGCCCAATTGTTGTGGAACTTACCAACAATGTTATGACATGTGGAAGTGTTTATTTTACTTTCAATTTCTGTTTCAAGCGTTGGGTGCATCTTAAAAAAATCACGAACAATTTCATACCCATCCTCATCAACCATATTGAAATGATTCAGCATGCGGACTTTTAAAAAATGCTCCAAATCGATTGCCATATTCAAAATTATTTTTCGTAGTTTTGCATCAATTGTAGATAAAT
>CABUDN010000193.1 GCA_902490355.1 uncultured Oscillibacter sp. | reverse complement strand
TTTTTTTTTTTTCAAGCAGAAGACGGCATACGATATAAAGGAATGTGACTGGAGTTCAGACGTGTGCTCTTCCGATCTGCTCCTGCGTCTCGATGTTTTCCTGGGAAATAATTTCCAGAATCATGGATTGACGGTCATTTTTCATCTTCACAGTCCTCCCGGCATCATTTTTTTGGCAAATACCTCGCAAAAGCTCTTTTCCGACAGGCGCACCAGCTTCATGGTGTACTTACTGCGCCGGACCTGAATCTTGTCGTCGGCCTTCAGGGAGAAGGCCCGGCTCTCATCCACGCACAGGTATACCGGCTTGCGGCCGTTGCGCTCCAGCTCCACCGTCAGCACATGCTCCGGCGAGAGCACATAGGAGGAAAAGCGCATGTTATGGGTGCAGATGGGACAGACCACCATGGTCTGGGCCACGGGCTCCACCACCGGTCCTCCGGCGGAGAGCGAATAGGCCGTGGACCCAGTGGGCGTGGCCACGATGACGCCGTCACCGGCGATGTCGGCCAGGTGCCGCCCATCCGAGGAAATCTTCAGGTGAATCACGTGGGAGATGGGACCCTCCCGAATCACGGCATCGTTGAGGCCCAAGTTGGTGTAAACCTGTTTGCCTTCACGGAAAACCGCCACGTCCAGCATCATGCGCTGCTCGGTGGTGAAGTTCCAGTCCTTCAGACGGCGCAGGGTTTCCAGCTCGCTGGTCTCCAGCTCCGCAATGAAGCCCAGACCGCCCATGTTGATGCCCAGCACCGGAATCTTGTGCAGGGCCGCCAGCTTGGCCAGGTGCAGGATCGTGCCGTCGCCGCCGAAGGTGATGAGCAGGTCCGCGCCCCGCAGCTCCTGCGTCAGGGGACGGACATCGCAGTCGGCAAAGGCGCCCGCCTTCTGGTCCTTGAAGGGAGAACAGACCACGGTATAGAATCCGCTCTCCCGCAGGATTTTTTCCGCCGCCTTGGTGGCCAGCATCCCCTGGTCCCGGTTGGGGTTGGGACAGAGGATGATCTTTTTCTTGTTGTCCTTCACGGTGTCTCCCCCTCCTGTCCCTCTTTGAGCGTCTGGTGGGACTGCTCTACCAGAGCCTTGAGATCCAGCTCCGGCATCTGTCCCTCACCCTTGACCAGGTACCCCAGATACTCGATGTTTCCCTCGGGTCCACGGATGGGAGAGAACGTCAGGCCAAGGACTGTAAAGTTTGCTTCCTTTGCATGCTCAAGGAAGTGTTCCAGCACCTCCAGGTGGACGGCGGGATCCCGGACCACGCCTTTTTTGCCCACCTTTTCCTTCCCGGCCTCGAACTGGGGTTTGACCAGACAAGCCACATGGCCGCCGTCTTTCAGCACGCCCCACACGGCCGGGAGAATCAGTTTCAGGGAGATGAAGCTCACGTCAATAGAGGCGAAATCCAGCTCCTGGGGAATCTGCTCATGGCTGAGATACCGGGCGTTGGTCCGTTCCAGACACACCACCCGTTCGTCGCTGCGCAGCTTCCAGGCCAGCTGGCCGTAGCCCACGTCCACGGCGTAGACCTTGGCAGCGCCGTTTTGAAGCATGCAGTCCGTAAAGCCGCCGGTGGAGGCGCCGATATCGGCGCACACGGCTCCATCCAGAGAGATGGGGAACGTGGCCATGGCCTTTTCCAGCTTCAGTCCGCCCCGGCTGACATAGCGCAGGGCGTTTCCCCGGACCTCAATCTCCGCATCATTGGCCACCGCGGTGCCGGGCTTGTCCACCCGCTGTCCGCCCACGAACACCAGTCCGCTCATGATGGTGGCCTGGGCCTTCTGCCGGCTCTCCTGGAGCCCACGCTCCACCAGCAGCACGTCCAGCCGTGTTTTATTGCTCATGTGCCATCGCCTCCTCTACCGCCGCAGCCACACCGGCGCCGTCGAGCCCAAACCGCTCTTCCAGCTGTGCCACTGTGCCCTCCGGCGCATATGTCTTTCCCAGGTTTTTCAAAATCAGATGGTCCGGCGCCAGACCGGCCTCCATCAAAATGGCCGCAAGGCGTTGTCCCACACAGCCGGCCCCGAAGGAATCCTCCAGCACCAACAGCCGTTTGACGTGACCGATGGCCGCCGCCTCTTCCGGTCCCAGGGGAGAAACGCGGTTGAGCTTCACTACACCGGCATGAATCCCCTTTTGCTCCAGCAGCTCCGCCGCCTCCAGCAGGTGATTGATGAGAATGCCGTAGGAAAGGAGCGTCACATCCTCGCCCCGCCGCAGCCATGCCACACTCTCACCGGCGGTATCCTCCCGAAAATTGCCTTCCCCGCCCCGGGGATAGCGTAGAGCCACAGGGCCGTCGATTTCAAAGAGGGCCTGCCGCAGCATGTGCCGCAGCTCCGCAAAACTGGATGGGCACAGCACCGTAAAGCCCGGGATCTGCGAGAGGTAGAGCACATCGAAGCAGCCGTGGTGGGTCTCGCCGTCGGCGCCCACCAGACCCGCCCGGTCCACCCCCAGCACCACATGGAGGTGCTCCAGGGAGACATCGTGAATCAGCTGGTCATAGCCTCTTTGCAAAAAGGTGGAGTACACTGCAAACACCGGGATCATCCCCTGGGCGGCCAGTCCCGCAGCCATGGACACTCCGTGCCCCTCGGCGATGGCTACATCGAAAAATCGCTCCGGATGCGCCTTGGCAAAGGGCGTCAGCCCCGTGCCGCCGGCCATGGCGGCGGTGATGGCGCACACCCGGCCGTCCATGGCGGCGCAGTCCGTCAAAGTCTTGCCGAACACGGAGGAAAACGTCTCCTTCCCGCTGCCCCGGACCAGTCCGGTCTCAGGATCAAAGGGGCCGATGCCGTGGAACTTGTCGGGATTCTGCTCGGCAAAGGGATAGCCCTTGCCCTTGACGGTGTTCACATGGACCAGCACCGGGCCGCCCAGCTCCCGGGCCCACTGCAGCACATCGCACAGCCGGGGCAGGTCATGGCCGTCAATGGGCCCCAGATAGGTAAAGCCCATGTCCTCAAAAAGGGTACTGCCGGGCCAGAGGGTCTTTTTCAGTGAGGATTTGA
>CABUDN010000192.1 GCA_902490355.1 uncultured Oscillibacter sp. | reverse complement strand
ATACCACCGCTAATGTATGGGGATATACTCCCGCATCCAGCACGATTATTTGGGTCCATCAGACAGCTGTGAGAGCGCAGCAAGCAGAAAATCACCCCCGGATGCTGCATCAGGACAAATCCGGATGGATCCTCAGCTTTTTCCTGATGCTGTCCCCAAAGGTCATTGCGCCAGCACCGGTCGGCTACCACAGACCACGGGGCATCCTCCGGATTTCCGGTTGATCGGGTCATATGCCATTTGAAACCGACACCTTCGAGATAGGTTTGAAAGGTCTTTGCAAGCTGCTCTTCCGTTTCTTCTATCCCCCTGTTGATCACCGGTGCGACTTTTACCTTCCCCGTGCCCCAAAGCGTTTCCGGGTGCAGGTACTCCTGTATGGCCGGTGCCGCGGTCTTCCAGGTTGCCCAGAACTTTTCCTGATCCCAGCTGGCATTGCGATCCACCATCTGTCGATATTTCTCCAGATCTCGATTGCATGCCAGGGTATCCTCATATGGCTCGCACCAGTCTCCCCGCTCGCATGCGCTTGGCGCCGGTATGAACGCTTGTGCCTGAGCAGTGATCTGCCAGTTATATCGGGGCGGATACTGCCGGGTACGGGTTTGTGCAAACAAGATCCCCCGATCTGCCAGCAGCCACTGGACTTCCCGGGCCAACTGCCTGCCGGCCTCCTCCGTCAGCGCTTCTCCATCCGATACCGCCGCCGCAATCCGCGCAATGGCGCTCAGCTTGGAATACTCCTTCCCGAAGCAGTATGGGACCGGCTGCGAAATCCGTTGCCGCAGCTGTGCCGCCGTCAAATACTCCTCATCGGCCTTCGGCCGCTCTTCCATATACGTTCTCCGTCGCAGATCCATGTTGATTCTTCCCCCTTCGTGTAATTTCCAAAAAACTGGAAATCTATTCTGTCGCGCGTCCTTCCTCCTGCCGCAGTATACTGATGCCACATTACAAAGGAGGTCTCAATATGCTCAACCAAATATCCCCGATGGACACCTTCTCCGCCGCGCCGTCAAATCCGCAGGCGACGGACCTGGACAAGCACCTGACCAAGGTGCAAAAAGTCAAACGCAAGGCCAAGAAGCTCAAGAAAAAAGAAAAAAAGTGGAAACACAAATTGAAGAAATGCCAAAAGGAGATCCGCCGCCTGAGTCTAGCCAATGTTCACTTGGATCAGCAGCTGGACTTCTTCCAGGGCAATCTGGAGGAGATCCGCCTGCGCTACCAGGCGGAGGCACAGCGCGATTGTTATCGGACTATCGCGCTGGCGATGTCGAAACGTCTAGGGCTGGAGGACTCCGCCCCACAGGTCACCCTGCTCCCACCGAACATGGAGGAATAAGCGATGGCCTACGACTTCACCACCGACGGCAGCCGCCTGCTGACCAGCCAGGGTCAGCCCGCAGCCAACTTTGCCCCTTCGGCAGCAGCCCTGTTCTGGGCACCGGGAGAACCCGCTTCCCCCGGCGGGCTGCGCCTGACCTTTCGTCACCTGGGAAGGGTCCATACCGTGGACCTGGACATCCAATCTGGCAGCCTTCTCCAGCAGCTCTGCCGGGCCGTCCCTACCTGCCGCATCCTCCTGCCCGCCCGGCGGGAAGCGGTGGAGAATTACCTGCTGGAGCTGGCCGCCGCTCATCCGGGTCCGCCGGGGCTTTACTTCCCCCGCACCGGGCTCTACCGCCTGCCGGAGAACGGGACCTGGGTCTATGCCTGCGGCAGCGAAGTCCTGGGACTGCCCCAGGGGACGGACTTCCTGTCTGCTCCCGAAATCGCCCATCTCCGCCTGGCCGCAAATCCCGCTCTTTCGTCTGATACGGCAGCACGGGAGCTGCTGCGCGTCCTGGAGCAGGACCCCACCATCTACTTTCCGCTGTGGAGTTTCACCCTGCTGGGGATGCTGCACTCCGCCCTCTCCCGGCTGGACGCCGCCACCTTCCCGGTGTGTGCCCTCACCGGTTCTCCCGGCTTTGGCAAAACCACGCTGGTACGGCGGTTCGTTCTCCTGTTCCAGGATACCAGCGTGCCGGAACAGACGCTGGACGAGCTGGACGCGATGTCCACCCAGGCCTATCTCCGGCAATCTCTCTCCGCCGCCCGGGATCGAATTCTGCTGCTGGATGACATGACCGCCGCCGCGTCCCCGTCTGAAGCGGCCAAGCGGCGGGCGGCGGTTCAGTATGCCGTGCGCTTTGCTGCCAATGGCAGCGTCCGGGGCGCCATGCCCGGCGGAACAGCCGCCGTTCCCCAATGTCAGGCCGGGCTTCTCTTCACCGGAGAATATGCCCTGTCGGAGCCCTCCCTGGTATCCCGGCTGCTGTGGATCCGGCTGGATCACCAGATGCAGCGGGGACGCCCGGAAGATCGAGTACTGGCCGCCACGGCCCTGCGGTACTTCCTCCTCTGGCTGCTGCCGCAGCTGGAGGATGCACTGGCAACCCTGCAAACCCTGCTGGCAGACCGGAACGCCGACTCCAACCCCCGGCAAAGCAAAGGACAGCTGTTGCCCCTCTGGATTTTAACCCTCTTCTTCACCTTCTGCCGGGAGACCGGGGCTGTCACCGAGCACTACCAGGCAGAGGCCCTGCATTATGTCCGCGAAACTCTGGACGCCATGGCAGCCCGCCAGGCGCAGTTTTTGGCCCGGACAGACTGCCGCTGTCCCCGCGGGAATCTCTCCTGGTACATCTTGAATGCATATCGCCAGGGCAGATTCCAAACGGTCTCCTCCCGCAGCCGCCTGGTGGGCGACGCCTGTCTGGTGCAGGATGACATGCTGTACATCCGGTCCGCTACCCTCTGTGCTGTTCTCCGGGAGTGGGGACCCACCCCGGACCTGACCCAAGCGATGCTGGGCAAGCAGCTCAAGCGCCTGGGACTGATCTCCGTAGGCAAGGAACTCCGCACCGCCGGGAAGAAGATTCACGGACGCCGCTACTATCAGATCTCCTTTCAGGCCCTCCGGCAGACTGCCCGCTCCTACTGACAGATTTACCCGGATGTCGAACCCGGTTTCCTTCAGCGTCTGCA
>CABUDN010000191.1 GCA_902490355.1 uncultured Oscillibacter sp. | reverse complement strand
ATGTTGATGTTTGTCGGCGCAGGCTCTGGTTCCACCGGCGGCGGCATCAAAGTAAACACGTTTGCCGTGCTGGTGCTGGAGACGCTTTCCCAGATCCGGCGCAAGGAAGATGTGAATGTGTTCCGCCGCCGTCTGGACGAGGAGACGATTCACCGGGCCCATGCATCGGTGACCATGTATATCATGGCGTGCCTGCTGGGCTGCCTGGTGCTGTGCCTCCAGGGAATTTCCCTGGAGAATGCGCTGTATGAGACCATTTCTGCCATTGGTACCGTGGGCTTGACCCGGGGTGTGACGCCGGTGCTGCCGGAGCTTTCCAAGGCAGTGGTTTTGCTGTTGATGTTTGCCGGCCGCGTGGGCAGCATGTCCGTCGCCATGGCCGTGACCCGGGACCATCCCGCGCCGCGGGTGCGGAACGTGCCGGAAAAAATTCTCATTGGATAAGGAGGAGGCGCGATGAAATCCTTTTTAGTCATCGGTCTGGGCCGGTTTGGACGGCACCTGGCGGAAAAGCTCATGGAGCTGGGCAATGAGGTCATGGTGATTGACCAGGACGAAGAGCGGGTAGCCCGGCTGGCGCCTGTGGTAACGGCGGTGTGCGTGGGCGACTGCCGGGATGAGCAGGTACTGGCATCTCTGGGCGTGCGGAATTTCGATGTGTGTTTCGTGTGCGTGCGGGATGACTTCCAATGCTCCCTGGAGGCCACGGAGAACCTCAAGGAGCTGGGGGCCAAATGCATCGTAGCCCGGGCGGATCAGGAAAAGCAGATGAAGTTCCTCTACAAGCTGGGAGCGGACTATGTGGTCCATACGGAGATGGATATGGCGTTCCGGGTGGCAACCCGGTTTTCCTCCCGGAATGTGTTCGATTATTTTGAACTCACCCCCCGGTATGCCATCATTGAAATTGAGACGCCCCAGGAATGGGAGGGCCGTACCGTGGCGGAGGTGGATGTGCGCCGGCGCTACAATGTGAATATCCTGGGAATCAAGCGCGGCGAGGAGATCGTGCCTCTGCTGGATCCGGGATACCGGTTTTTGCCGGATACCCATTTGATTATCGCCGGAGACAAGGAGTCCGGCCTGCATCTTTCCAATCAAAAATAAAACCAAAACCAGCGGCGCGCGGCGTCCCGAAGAATCGGGGTGCCGCGCGCCGTGCTGATTACTGGATGTGCTCCTCGCAGAAATTATCCTGCACCAACGCCGATTCCTCCGGGAGGACCAAAGGAATGGACGTGGGATCGAACAGCGGACAAATCCGCTTTTCCGGCTCCAGGCGCAGCACCGGCGTGGAATCGGGACGGACCGGTTTCGGCATGGGATCACCTCCGGAAACAGTTTGCGCATTTCGACAAAAATCATGCCGGGGATTTGTCATGGGAGTGGGAGTGTGGTACACTAATCATAAAGAATACACAGGAGTGAGGACCCATGAAACGCTGTTTTATTTTTGCTGCCGGAACCTTTTACGGCCTGCGCAGGAAGCCGGAGGAGCCGGAGGATCTGGTGATTGCCGCTGACGCGGGCTATCGCACCTGCCGGGAGCTGGGCATTGTGCCGGACTTGCTGCTGGGGGATTTTGATTCCATGGAGCAGCCGGAAGATTTTGCCAATATTCATCGCAGCCCGGTGGAGAAGGATGACACCGACACCATGCTGGCGGTCAAGACCGGGCTGGAGCAGGGCTGCGGAGAGTTTTACCTCTACGGCGGCACTGGCGGACGGCGGCTGGACCATACTCTGGCCAATCTCCAAACGCTGCTGTACCTGCGGCGGCGGGGCGCCCGGGGCTATCTCTACGACAATGATTTTGTCTGGACGGTTATTGAAAATGAGACCATCCGGGTGGACAAAACCGTGGAGTGGGGCCTCTTGTCCGTATTTTGCCTGGGAGACCGGGCCCGGGGCGTGGCGGAGACTGGGGTGCAGTATCCGCTTCAGGGGGCTGAGCTGACGGCGGAGTTCCCGCTGGGGGTGAGCAATCACATCCTGGAGCCTGTGGCCGCAGTGGGCGTGGAGACAGGCGCCTTGGCGGTGGGCTGGGAGCTGGAACCGTTGTCCCATGAATAGAATAACGAAACCAACAACCTCTGGTTGCGGATAAAGAAAAGGTATTGTATAATCAAACAAAAAGGTCAACCTTTTTGGGCTGACTGACGGACCGTGGGACCAGGGTTGGGCACGGCGGCATGGAAGGAGAAGATTCATGGCAACTTTTACTGTGAACGGCCATACCGTTACCGCGAATCAAAATCAGAAGCTGCTGCGCTTCCTGCGGGATACCCTGCGCCTGACCAGCGTGAAGGACGGATGCAGCGAGGGCGCCTGCGGCACGTGTACGGTGCTCATCGACGGTAAGCCCACCCGGGCCTGCATTCCTCAGACGGATAAGCTGGAGGGGAAGCAGATCCTGACCGTGGAGGGCCTGACGGAGTTTGAGCAGGAAGTGTTTACCTACGCGTTCGGCGCAGCCGGCGCGGTGCAGTGCGGTTTCTGCATCCCGGGCATGGTAATGTGCGCCAAGGCGCTGCTGGATCAGAACCCTGCTCCCACCCGGGAGGAGGCGGCCTACGCCATCCGCAACAACATCTGCCGCTGCACGGGGTACGTGAAGATCATCGATGCGATTTTGCTGGCGGCAGAGGTGTTCCGGACCGGAGCGGTGCCTCCGGCGCCGGAGGACTGGTCCCTGGGCCAGCGGGTGCCCCGGGTGGACGTACGGGAAAAGGTCACCGGTATCGGCATCTATCCCGACGACGTGTATCTCGACGGCATGATTTACGCCAGTGCCGTCCGCAGTGCCTATCCTCGGGCCCGGGTACTGGCCATCCACACGGAGGAGGCCAAAGCCCTGCCGGGTGTGGTAGGGGTGTTTACCGCCGCTGATATTCCGGGACAAAACAAGGTGGGCCACCTGAAAAAGGACTGGGACACCATGATCGCCGTGGGGGACATCACCCATTACCTGGGAGATGCCATTTGTATTGTGGCCGCCGAGGACCCGGAGACACTGGCCCGGGCCAAGGACCTGGTCCGGGTGGACT
>CABUDN010000190.1 GCA_902490355.1 uncultured Oscillibacter sp. | reverse complement strand
GGCGGTCTGATCCCGCTTTCAAGAAAAACAATGCCGCACGCTTATGCGTGCGGCATTGTTTTTTCGGCGTATCGTTAAGCGGGGGCATATCCCAGCATCCGGCTGATTTCTTCCACAGTGGCCAGCAGTTTGGGAAGCAGACGGTCCATGGTCGCTTGATCCATTCGGGTGACCGGGGCGGAAATGCTGACGGCAGCCACCGGCGCCCCTGCCCAGTTGCGGATGGCCGCGGCAATGCATCGGACCCCGGGTTCGTGCTCCTCGTCGTCAATGGCATATCCCCGGGCACGGATGCGCTCCATCTCCCGGATCATGTCGGGAAAGGTGGTAATGGTACTGGGAGAGAAGGCCTGGATTTCTTCGCTGTTCCAAATCTCTTCTGCCTCCTGGAGCGGAAGCAGGGATAAAATACTCTTGCCGACACCGGTACAGTACATGGGATTGCGCAATCCCACATGGGAGGCCATGCGTACCAGCTGCTGAAAAGGCTCCGCCTTATACAGGTACACAATCCCGTTGCCGTCCCGCTCCACCAGGTGCACCGCTTCCTGTGAGGTGGCAGCCAGCTCATCCAGGTGGGGTTTGGCCGCGGAGAGCAGGTTCCACACGCTGGAAACCCGGCTGCCGATTTCAAAAGTCCGCAGTGTCAGGCGATATTTGCCGCTGGAGGAATCCTTGAGGGCATATCCGTGCTCGGTCAGAACATTCACCAACCGGTGGGTGGTGCTGATATGCAGCCCTGTGGCTGCAGCGAGGTCGGATAGAGACATGCCGAGCGGTGCGGTGGAAAGGGTCTCCAGAATCTCCAGAACGCGGTCTATGGATTGTACGGAACCGGGGGTGGAACGCATAAGCAGACTCTCCTTTTTCACGATGTGATATTTTCGCTAGAATAGCATAGATTTAATTTTCCTGCAATCATCAAATTGCCCAGAAGATATGGATAAAATTTGGAAAGGTCCAAAATTGACAGTGGGTGCAAAACGCTGTATAAATAGAGTATGATATCATAATTTGATAAATATTTTCAGATTATGAAAAAGGAGGAGCGTTATGCGCGAAGAGGTCATTGCGAAGATTCTGGAGGAGAAGATCATCGCCATTGTGCGCGGCGTGGGTGCTGAAGAGTGCATGAAGGTGGCACAGGCCCTGTATGAAGGCGGCATTCGGCTGATGGAGATTACCTTTGACCAGAAGAATCCTGCATCCTTCCAGGCAACGGCAGGGGCCATCCGGGCCATCGGCGAGGCCTATGCGGGAAAGATGATGGTGGGTGCCGGAACGGTCACCACGCCGGAGCTGGTGGAGCTGGCGGCATCTGCCGGCGCACAGTACATCATCTCTCCGGATGTCAACGTGGATGTGATCCACCGGACCCGGGAGCTGGGACTGGTGTCCCTGCCCGGAGCCATGACTCCCACGGAGGTCATGACGGCCCATCTGGCCGGAGCGGACTTTGTCAAGCTGTTCCCGGCGGGAAATCTGGGCATTTCCTATGTCAAGGCCATCCGGGCGCCCATCAGCCATGTAAAGCTGCTGGCTGTCGGCGGCGTCAACGAGGACAACGTGGCAGACTTCCTGCATGCGGGTATGGTTGGCGCCGGTGTGGGCGGCAATCTGGCCAACAAGAAGTGGATTGAAGCCGGGGAGTACGATAAGATTACCCAGACGGCCCGCAAACTGCTGGATGCTGTAAAAAATGCCTGAATCAGAAAGGATTGGAACCATGAAACGAATCATTACCTTTGGCGAGATTATGATGCGCCTGAATCCGGAGGGCTATCTCCGTTTTGTCCAGGCAGATAAATTTGAAGCGACCTATGCCGGCGGCGAGGCCAACGTGGCGGTGTCCCTGGCCAACTACGGCATGGATGCGGCGTTTGTCACCAAGCTTCCTGCCCATGAGATCGGCCAGTGCGCCGTCAACGAGCTGCGCCGCTTCGGCGTGGATACCCGCTCCATCGTCCGGGGCGGAGAGCGTCTGGGTCTGTACTTCGTGGAAAAGGGTGCGTCTCAGAGAGCCTCCAAGGTGATTTATGACCGGGCGGGTTCCGCCATTGCCAAGGCCGTGCCCGAGGACTTCGACTGGGCCAAGATTTTTGAGGGCGCCGACTGGTTCCACTTCACCGGCATTACCCCCGCTCTGGGCGGCGCGCTCCCCGAGATCTGCCTGGAGGCCTGCAAGCAGGCCAAGGCCCAGGGCCTGCGGGTGAGCTGCGACCTCAACTACCGCAAGAAGCTGTGGAGCCGGGAAGAGGCCGGCCGGGTCATGGCGGGCCTGATGCCCTATGTGGACGTGTGCATCGCCAACGAGGAGGATGCCAAGGACGTCTTCGGCATTGCCGCGGAGAACACGGATCTCAACGCCGGTAAGGTGGACCAGCAGGGCTACATCAGCGTGGCCCGCCAGCTGACGGAGCGGTTTGGCTTCAAGAAGGTGGCCATCACTCTCCGGGGCAGCATTTCCGCCTCCGACAACGATTGGGCCGGTATGCTGTACAGCGACGGCAAGGCCTGCTTCTCTCCCACCTACCGCGTGCACATTGTGGACCGCGTGGGCGGCGGCGACAGCTTCGGCGGCGGCCTGATTTATGCCCTGCTCTCCGACTATGACGATCAGAAGGCCATCAACTTCGCCGTGGCGGCTTCCTGCCTCAAGCACAGCGTGGAGCATGACTTCAACCTCATGTCTGTGGCAGAAGTGGAGTCCCTGGCCGGCGGAAACGCCTCCGGCCGTGTCCAGAGATAATCTTCAGAAAACCGATGCGCGCCGCTCCGGAAGGAGCGGCGCGCTTTGCTGTATAACCCAAGTTTTCCGGAGGGTCACTCCAGCACGATCCAGTTGTCCTCCCGTGCGGTGACATAGCCGATGCAGGCGGCGGAGGGAATGGCATCCCGCAGCTGGGCAAGACAGTCCCGGGCCGCTGCCTCCGGCAGGGCGATCAGCAGGCCGCCGCTGGTCTGGGGATCGAAAAACAGGTCCATCAGAGGACGGGGAATCTCCCGGCGGCAGGTGACGCCTGCTTCTGCATAGGAGCGGTTGCGGTAGGCACCGGCGGGCAGAAATCCCATATCCGCCAGCTCCAGCGCTTCCGAATGATAGGGAACCTGATCTGACGTGAGATGGATGGTGCAGCTGCTGCCCTGGGCCATCTCAAAGCTGTGGCCCAGCAGGCCGAAGCCGGTG
>CABUDN010000189.1 GCA_902490355.1 uncultured Oscillibacter sp. | reverse complement strand
CGGCGGCAGCTGACCGTACCGGTCACGTGGTTAATTTAACAAAATCAAGAGGAACCTCCAGAATACTTGGTTCTTTTTTTGATTTCATCACAATAGCCGTAATCATAAAACGCATTGAAATTTCGTCCTGCTTTTGGATCGCTTTTCATCCACAACTGCAAATAGATTGAAATAACCGTTGCAATCAATCGCTTCTGTGCACTTGGATCGCAATCATATCTTCTTTTCAATCCACATTTCTGACAAGCGATAACGAGTGCATAAGAAGCACAAAATTTTATATACTCAAGTTTATTGTCTGTCTTCACATGATCTGCCAACTGTTTCACAACAGAACAAATTTTAATAGATGCAAGTCTGTCTGTTGCCTCTTGTTCATCCATTGTCATACGCTCCTTTGAACCAAAGCCGTTTGTATCATGGGCTTAAAATCAATTATCATGATACCGCATTTGGAGAAATGATCAAGTTCTGTTGTTGGAAATATTTTGATTTCAACACATGTCCGTGTCATCATTCAAACAGATAAGGTTCCCTCCCATAATAATAAATGCTTGCGGGTACAGGAACTGTTTCCTAAAATATGAAGCTTGCTCCTCCGTCAAACTCTCAAACCGATCACTCCCCTCCGGCGCTCCGCACAGAAAGAACGTCCCGGCCACGATATCGTAGATACAGCCCTTCTCATCCCGCAGGGCCCGGTTAAGAGGCAGACCCAGCAGCTTTCCTTCATCGTTGCAGACCAAAGCCACCGGCTCCGCAAAAGGATAAAGCACTTGGATCGTGCCGCCCACGATCTCCTGCATGGATTTTAGGGATCCGTCAATCTCCTTCAAAACCGGTGTCTTCCCCGGCTCTACCAATAAAATTCTCATGGTTATCCTCCTCTATATATCCAACTGCAAATGTCTCTCGATGGCCTCCTCCACTTCCCGTGGCTGGATGCCGATGTACCTCTGGGTAACAGCAGCGCTGCTGTGCTGGAGAAGCTGCTGTACCAGGGCGATATTGTAATGACTATTTTTATAGATCTCGGTGGCATAGTACTTCCGGAAGCTATGGGTACTGATATCCCGATAGCCCAAGTAGTCACAGACGGCTTTGAGATGCCGCTGAATCGTCCGCTCGGTCAGCAGGAAGATCCGGCGATCTTCCGGAATCCCCTGATCCAGGCAGTAGCAGCGGATGAACTGATAAAGTGCCAGCGGCACCGTGAACACCCGGGCCTTTCCGGTTTTCTGTTCCGTAATAGCCAGACGATACCGTTCCCCGTCCTTGACAATATCGCAGAGCCGGAGCTTCAGGATATCGGAGATCCGCAGCCCCAGGTTGGCCTCCAGCATCAAGGCCGTGGCAATCTCGTGATGGGGGCGGCTGCCGGAAAACCCTTTTTTCATGACGGAGATTATCTCCTTATACTGCTGTGTAGTCAGCGCTACGGTTCGTTTGTTCAATCTCCTTCACCCTCTCTTCCGTGGTCAAAATACGACATTTCGGCCGTGAAAACACGACAGATTGCGGTCCAATCCGGGAACCTCCTGCAATCTCTGGATTTTACCCGTCGTATTTCTATAAAAATACGTCAAAGGAACCATCCCCCGTCAGGGCAGCATATCTGCTCCTGACGGGGGATTTTCTTATTCCGCTCCTTCCTCGGTTCGGCGGAGGACCTCAAACGCCAGATTGGCTGCCGTCAGGAATCCGCGCTCAAACTCCATCCGGCATTGCTGTGCCTCCAGCTGCCGGGTCCCCTCCTGATATTCCTTCCAAAGCTCCGCCTGTCCCTCTCCCAGTTTTGTCTGGATCTGGACCTCCAGGTTCAGCATATGGTCCTGCTCTTGTCCCAGCCGATGTTCTTCCATCCAATTGCCGGGAAACGTAATCTCACCGGAAAACAAAACGCCCAAAATTGATTTCATCGCTGCCTCCTTACGATTGTCCGCAGTAAAGGAATTCCTCCAGTTCTTCCGGAGAAAATCCCGCCTCCGCCAGCCGGTCAATTTCCTCGGGAGCATAGCCAAATGCAGCCGCTACCGACTTGATCTCCTCCAGGTAGTGTCCGGATGCAGAAGAACGGCCTGTCCCCGCCCACGGACTCCGATAAGGCGTGTCCCAAAAAGGCGCCTGCCAACGTGCGAACAGCCTGGAACTGTCAAATGTGCTCCGGGTCAAGGTCCCATCCCGATCAATGCGGAGAATTTCTCCGCATTCCAGCGGGATTTTGCAGGCAGCCTGCGTCCCCAGTCCCATCCGGGACATGGCATGCCGCAAAATCTCTTCCGTGGAGGCATAGAGATACATGCCCAGGGACGGGAAGTGAAGCAGGCAAAGCGGATTGTCCCCTTTGACGATGTACAGCCGGTCCTTCCGATCCAGAACCGTAAACGTAAAGGAGCCCTCCACATTTTCCGCCATGTGCCGCAGGCTTTCAAAGTTGAGGGCGTTTTTCTGTTCGATGAGCTGGACAGCAATGTAGCTGTCCGTCTGAATTTTTGTTCTGGGCAGGCGGAACTCTCTGCGGAGAATCTCATCATTGTGCAGCACACCGTTGTGCGCCAGGGCAAAGACATCCTTCCCGGCGCTTCCCGGGAAGGGATGGTTGTTGTAGTTGCGCTTTGCACTGCCCTGCGTGGTCATCCGGGTGTGGCCCATCATCACCCGTGCCGATTCAGGAATCCGAATGTGCATGCAATGCGCCGGAACCGGCCGCTTATAGATCCGCTGGGTCCCTCCCACATTGTAGGCAATCCCGGTGGCATCGGTTCCGCGAATCTCACAGGCGGAGGCCAGGATCAAGATGATCCGGCTCTTCTTCCGTCCGGTGAGGTGGTGGCGATAATCAATCAGTCCAAACAGGCAGCACATCTCAGATCTCCTCCTCAGCCGAAATCACGTCGTTGACATAGAGCCTTCGCTCCTTCAGATACCGGATCAGCTCCGGCGCCTGACATCCGGCCGCAAACGCAGACCAGGACATGGCCTTAAGCTCTTCATCAGACAAAAAGATCGCCACATCACAGATGCGGTTTACCATCTGCAATGCGGCGAGGAAGGTATTGTATTTCAGTGTTCCGCGAAAGATGCGGAATTCAATGGTACTGCTGTTTTGAAGATTGACGCAGGTATACCGTCCGGCGTGGCAGCACTTTTTGGCGTGTTCCAGAATGTCCCTGGGCTGCTCCTTGTATCCGTACCGGGCTGCCCAGCGGTCCAGCTGTCTCTG
>CABUDN010000188.1 GCA_902490355.1 uncultured Oscillibacter sp. | reverse complement strand
GTTTTTTTGAATTTCTTCAAGTTTCTGTCGGCCGCGCCGCGTATCTCGCGGACAGTGTTGATAGGATATCAGAGGTTTCTTGAAATGTCAACCCTTTTTTCCCACTTTATCTATTTTTTTTGAGTTTTCCCGTTTTCTCTCGGTTTGTCCAAGCTTTACACTTATTTTACTTCTATTTGTTATTCGCTGTACTTATGGATTCTTTTGCACTTTGCATTGTTTTCCCATTATACCAGCTGCCAAGGAACCGTACCTTTTCTCTTCTCCTCTATCATTTATATTGGTCCTACTCCCCAAAGCCAGCTCTCCGCATTCAATACTATATAATTATATCGAACGAGTCCCCGGCACCAAACAATCTTTGCCGGTACCAGGGACTCTGCTATTCAAATTATCTGAAACAATCGTATTCTCTCAGCTCTTGAGCAAAATCGGCTGCAGCTGTTCACCTCTAAGGGCAGCATCTACGGTATCCGGGATCTTATCAAAATCGGCAATCAGGGAGTTGGGCTTTAAAATCGCACTATCCTGTCCAAAGGGAACAAAGTAATAGTGTTTGCGCACCAGCAGTTCCCCAATATTGCGGGCCCCCGCAGACAAACCGTCGTTGCTTGCCATCGCAATGACGACTGGCCGGCCATTCCGCAGATGAGACTTTGCCGCCATCGTTACCACGGTATCCGTAATACCCGCAGCCAACTTTGCAATGGTATTGCCGGTAGCAGGTGCAATGACCAGCACATCCAGCAGGCCCTTGGGGCCAATGGGTTCTACAGAAGGCAGATCACACAGCACCTCATGGCCCGTAATCTCCCGCAGCCGCCGCCGCAGGTCCGCAGATGTACCAAACCGCGTATCGGTAAATGCCGCGTTCTCCGAAGCAATGGGAATTACCGTCTCATACTGTTTCGCCAGTTCCTCCAAAGACCGCAGCACTTTTTCATGGGTACAAAAGGATCCGCACAATGCGAATCCAACCCGCTCCTTTCTCACACAGGGTCACCTCGTTCCTCCAGTATCATCTGATAGACTGCTTCCCGGATGGCCTCCGCTGCTGTTGCCGGCACCAGTTGTCCTGGAAGGCCGGCAGCCCGGATACAGCGCACACCCAATTGCTGCGCTGCGCAAATCTCCGCTCCCGGCACCGAGGCCAACTCCACGTACAAGCATCCACCCGGAAGTTCTTTTAGCAGCGGCTCATCCAAAAGCAGTGAGGGAACCGTATTGAATACCACAGGAAATGGCTCCAGCTCTCCTGTAAGCGCAGCGGTGTCCAGGGCATTCCAACCATAGGCCCGAATCCATGCACGGTCCGATGCCTTTCTGGCTGCGGCTGTCACCTGCGCTCCCAGCCCATGGAGCCGGAAACTCAGCAGCTTTCCAATGCGCCCAAAACCCAGCACCAGACAGTTTGTTCCCAACAGTGTCCGGTCCAAATGCTCCATCGCCACCTGAAGCGCCGCTTCCGCTGTGGCAGCAGCATTGGCCACCGTCAGTTCTTCCCGCAAAAAGTAATCCCGCAGCTGCAACCCCCGGGCCTGCGCCATCCTTTGTTCTTCCGCCTTCACGCGCCCGCCTAAAATCAGCTGTGTTGGTTGAAGCTGTTCAAGCAGGGCTTCCACGGGAATTTCCTCTGCTGCGCAGGTGATCATTCCCGGTTTGGCGCAAAGCGGAAGCGGCAAAATGACAACATCCGCGCTGAGAGCCTGTTCCAAACGTCCTTTTAGCATATTCTCACCGGAATCCAGCCCATACGTGGTCACAAAATGTCCATCCTGTGCCAACATCCGGGCCAGTTCCGCCTGTCGGCGGTCTCCGCCGATGATGCCGAACCGCCATTTCACATGGCATCCCCCCCTCGCTCCATGGTATGGCGCTCCGGACTGGGTGGTGATTGTCTTTTCCCGCCCGGCATGGTAAGATGAACTATCCCAACAGAAAGGATCCGGTTCCATGAACTATCTCTACCTGCTCTTTGATGCCGACGATACACTCTTCGATTTTCCCCGCGCCTCTGCCCGGGCCTTTCACATCATGTGCCGCAAGCACGGGATCCCCGATACGCCTGAAGTTTACGCTCTGTATCACAACATCAATCTGGAACTTTGGGCGGCCTTTGACCGCGGCGAAGTCAGCAAGGACTTTGTGACCCTGGAGCGGTATGTCCGTTTTTTGAAAGCGCTGGATCTGAACGCAGATCCGTCCGCCTGCAACCGTGACTATTTGGAAGCCCTGGGACAGCGGGCCTACCCCCTCCCTTACGCTCTGGAAACCTGCAGGACGCTGCATGAGCGCGGACACCAGCTCTACATCATCACCAATGCGGTCGCCTCCGTGCAGCGAAAGCGTTTGGAAAACAGCCCCTTCGCACTGCTCATTTCCGGTGCATTCATCTCCGAGGAAGCCGGTGCCTCCAAACCCAGCCGGGCCTACTTTGACTATGTCCGATCTCAGCTGCCCGGCATCACACCGGAAAACACCCTGGTCATCGGAGACTCTCTTGCCACCGACATGCGGGGCGCCAACAATGCAGGCCTTCCCTGCTGCTGGGTCAATCCCGGCGGACTCCCCCGTCCCACCGATCTCCGGTTGGACTATGAAATCCAGGATCTGCGCGGCCTGCTTCCCATCGTATGAAGTCTTCAAACATGGGAAAGACGCTGCACAATTTACTATACAATATAAAATAAAGGAAGCGCGCGTTAGGAATTCTCTCCCAACGCGCGCTTTTCTGTCTCAGCCCGCAGCCAAACGGAAAAATCCAACGCTTGAAAGGATGTCAGCTGTTCCCGCAATGCCCCGCTCCATTGGGACACCCGTCCCATTCCCAGGACAAGCGGATCCACCCAGCGCTTCTTGGCATCCACCTGCCGCCAGACATGACCATCCAGCGGCCGCACCTCACTGCGCACTACCCGGCAGCTTCTGCAAAAGCGGCGCCACGTCTCACGGCATACTGCATCTGTCTCCAGCTGCCGGATGACCCATGGCTCGGTTTTCCATAAGTCTTCCCGCTGCAGCACCCCCCGCTGCAAAGCGGTCTGCAGCAGATCCGCCAGCATCTGCATCGCAAGCCGGTCTTCATCCGCCACATAGACCCGGGAATTTTGCAGCGCCGCAGCGGTAAACGCCTCTGCAATTTCCGGAGTCCGGAACGCCAGTTCTTCCCGGCCTTGTTCATCAGTGATAGACCAGCAAATGGAAGGTTTCTCTTATTTTCTACCGGCATCCAGCGTAGC
>CABUDN010000187.1 GCA_902490355.1 uncultured Oscillibacter sp. | reverse complement strand
GACATGTGCGTCGGAGAAAATACTTTGCAGCCCGCAAGTGTGGGATTTGTCCGCTATGAGCGGACAAATCCTGCGCGCGGTGGGCTGTGTCTCTGTCAAAAAAGTGGCACAGCCACTTTTTCGGCAGACTGAGGAAGGCAGCCCATAGGGCTGCCTTCCTGCTTTTTGATCGCTTTACACGCGGGAATCGTGATCTTCCGCATACCAGAGGTTCCAGGTCTGCCGGTATACGGCCGCCGCAGCCTCACTGTGACAAACCATCCGGACCCGCTGCGGAAGCGGATGTGTCTGCAAGAACTCCATGATCGCCTTCAGAGCTACCGTAGCCGCCTGCGCCAGAGGATACCCGTAAATTCCGGTGGAAATGGAGGGGAAATCCACTGTGCGGATTCCATGGTCTGCCGCCAGCTGCAGAGAGGAACGATAGCAGGACGCCAGCAGCGCCGGCTCCCCCATATTTCCGCCCTGCCAGATAGGCCCCGGGGTGTGGATCACATATCTGGCCCGCAGGTTATAGCCCCGGGTCAGCTTGGCCCGGCCGGTTTCACAGCCTCCCAGTCCCCGGCATTCGGCCAGCAGCCCCGGTCCCGCGGCACGGTGAATGGCTCCATCCACACCGCCTCCCCCCAGAAGCGTGGGATTGGCCGCATTGACAATGGCCTCCGCATCCGAACAGGTCAGATCCCCCACAAGAATGGAAAAACGTTCCATGGCAGCACCTCCTTTGCTCTCAGTATACCTTGCCCATTCAAATTTGCAAGTCCATATCTGTCCTGTTGCAAATATCTGCGTCAGAGGCACAATTGCCTGTTGCTCACAGCCGCCCGGCCATGTATAATAATTTTACAGGTTTACAGAAATTAGGCAACATCGTCCGGCTTATTCCAAAAGGGGGACCAAGACCGTGCATTCAGAATCACGCTACGAACAGATCTTCTCGTCCACCATTGTGTTTTCCCTCGCACTGATCATCCTGGGGTTCATTATGGATACGCCTGCTAACATTCTGTCCGGTCTCTACCGGATCGTCACCATGCAGGATCTGCTCATTACCGACTACGTTTATATTGCCGGTGCAGGCGCCGCTCTGGTCAACGCCGGCATTGTGACCATGCTCTCCGTGTGCATCATTAAATTCTCCGGGGATCCTTTCAACGGCTTTACCATTGTGGAAATGGGCCTGATGGCCGGCTTCTCTCTGTTTGGAAAAAACTGTTTCAACATCTGGCCCATCATTCTAGGCACGTGGCTGTACGCCAAATACCAGAGAGAACCGTTTTCCAAATATGCTTCCGTGGCCCTGCTGGCTACCGCCCTGTCCCCCATGGTCAGCTACATGGCCCTGGGCAGCATTCACGCCAGCTTGCCTTTGGGCCTGCTGACCGGCATCCTGATTGGCTTTATTCTGCCGTCTCTGTCCGCCTATACCTATAAAATTCAAAACGGCATGAACCTCTACAACATGGGATTTGCCTGCGGACTGTTTGCCATGATGATCGTGCCGATCCTGACGGCCTTCGGCGACAAACCGGACTCTGTGCTCTACTGGGCCACCCATTACAACGGCGTGTTTATCATTGTAATGGGCGTCTTGTGTACCTCCATGATCCTGATGGGCTTCTATGGAACCGGCGTCCCGCCCTGGGCCGTCTGGGCCGGCTACCGGCGTCTGCTGACTACCACCGGCCGGGCTCCCAGCGACTATCTGCGCATGTTCGGCGCCGGGCCCGTGCTCATCAACATCGGCGTCAACGGAATTCTGGGGATTGTTTACATTCTGATTGTAGGCGGTGAACTCAATGGTCCCACAGTGGGCGGAATCTTCACCATCATGGGCTTTTCCGCCTTCGGCAAGCACGCCTTCAACATCATCCCGGTCATGATCGGCGTGGCCCTGGGCGCGTACGGTATGCATTATACGCCCGATTACCCCGCCTTGCAGCTGGCCGGACTGTTCGGCACCACTCTGGCTCCCATCGCAGGCCATTTCGGCTGGCTGCCCGGCATCCTGGCAGGCTTCATTCACTCCGCTCTCGTGCTGCAAACCGGCGGCCCGGTGGCCGGATTGAACCTGTACAACAATGGTTTCTCCGGAGGACTGATCGCCATCGTCCTCTACCCCACCATCACCGCCATCTGGAAGCGGCGGCGGCCGGTGCTGCGGGACGAGGATTACTACGATCTTTTCGAGGAGAACGATCCCATCGATATCTCCTCCTGGCGGACCCACCGCAAGGAAAGTACCCGACGCTCCTCTCACGAAATGCACCCGGTTTACTCCGGAGATTCCGGCATGCCGCCGGATGAACCGGAAGAGAGCGAGCAGCCCTGACCCCGTTTTCCGATACCTGACTGCAAAGGAGCATTCCCATGAAACTCATGATCGCATCCGATCTCCACGGTTCCGCCTATTACTGCCGCCTTCTGCTGGAGGCTTTCCGCCGGGAGGGCGCGCAGCGCCTTGTTCTGCTGGGCGACCTGCTGTACCACGGTCCCCGCAACCCGCTTCCCCGGGAATACGATCCCCCCGCTGTGACTGCCATGCTCAACGAAGCCGCCGACAAGCTGCTGTGCGTGCGGGGCAACTGCGACGCGGATGTGGACCAGATGGTCCTCCAGTTCCCCATCCTGGCGGAATACTGCTTTTTGGCCCTGGAGGGCGTCACCATCTGCGCCGCCCACGGCCACCGGATCGGTCCCGACGATCCCCCGCCCCTGCAGCCCGGCGATTACCTCCTGTGCGGCCACATTCACATCCCCGTCCGCCGGAACTGCGGCACATATACCTATCTCAATCCCGGCTCTGTCGCCCTCCCCAAGGAGGATACCCCCCACAGCTTCATGACTCTGGAAAACGGCGTCTTCACCTGGCATGATCTCGTCAGCGGCGACACCTTCCAGCCACTGGATTGATCCCCCTAAGCAGCGCAAAACCGCGCGCGGAGAAACATTCCGCGCGCGGTTTTTGATTTCAAGACTCGGTCTGTGCTTTTGGGGCCGGATAGGGAATCCGGTAGGGCTCCGTCCCTCTTTGGGCCAGCTTCTCATTGAGCCAGTCCTTTATTTGCTCCACGCCCTCTTCGGTCCAGGGAAAGGTCTTTGTCTCCACATCCTGCGCAAGCTCAAAGCTCACGTTCTCATAGACCCACACCTGAATGGTGGAATCCGGCTTCCCCGGCCAGCCCGTCCGGGCAAACCGATAACGAAAGGTGCCCAGGCTCCCCGGATAGACAGCCAATCCGCA
>CABUDN010000186.1 GCA_902490355.1 uncultured Oscillibacter sp. | reverse complement strand
AGGGCCTTGGCGTATCGGAGGAGCGCCTCGGCTGGAGCAGCACCGTCATGCGCAAGACGCAAAGTGACAACGAACTGTTCACCTTTCGGGTGTGGTTGGTACGCCTTGGGTTGAATGGACCGGAGTTCAAGCACACGCGGGATCATCTTCTGGCCAACTTGGACGGGGATCGGGCATGGCGCTATGACAAGGACAGTTACGATGTCAATAAGAAAAAGAAAAACCGAAGCAGTGAGGTGGCACGATGAAAATACGCATTGAAGATACCGCGTACGAGGGTACCGGGACAGAGATCATGGACCAGCTTCGGAAAGCTGCCTTTGACCCCACGGAGTTTCCGGACACAGAAAGCTATATCTGGCAGCTTCGCAGCAATTTCATCCGCATGACAGATCAGGACTGTCCCCTGCCGGATCGTGGCGTAGAGGCGCAGGCGCAGACCATGATCATGGCGCTGGCGAAGATCGGCGCACTGGAGGTGTTGGACCATAGCTGAAGATAAATTGTATTTTGCCTACGGCAGCAACATCAACCTGGATCAGATGGCCTACCGCTGTCCCGCGGCCCAGGTGGTGGGGCCGGTCGTGCTGGAGGGATATGAACTGCTGTTTCGCGGCAACGCAAGCGGAAATGGCGTTGCCACCATCAAGCCCAAGGAAGGGCAGCAGGTACATGGCCTACTTTGGCGGATCACACCGGGCTGTGAGCGGTCTCTCGATCTCTATGAGGGATATCCCCACCTATACGAAAAAGAGTCTGTTGCTGTGCGGGATCATGCGGGGCGGCAGCTGACTGTCATGGCCTACGTGATGACGGATGGGGATCGGTGGCGCTCTCCCGCCCTGCCCTCGGAATATTATTACCAGGGCATTCGGGATGGCTATCGCCAGAACGGACTGCCACTGTCCAAATTAAAACAGGCGTGGCAGCATTGTGCCAAAGAACTGGATCAAGAGAGCAGTAGACTCAACCGTATCTGCGGCGGGCAGGCCAAATCGCCCAAGAAGCAACGTGGGAATGAGCGATAGGGGGAATGAGCGCACATGAAAGTATTAGTTGTAGAACCGCAAAAGCCCTGCCGTGTTCAGGAGATCAATAGTCTCGCAGATATGCAGCGGATCGTAGGCGGAGATATTGAAGCCGTGTACCCGTTCCAAGAGCCGGTTGCCCTGGTGTGCAATTCTGATGGAAAGCTCCTTGGCCTGCCGATGAACCGCCCGCTGCTGGATGAAGATCGCCTGCCCTATGACATCATCTGCGGCACTTTCTTCGTCGCTGGGCTTGGTCAGCAGGACTTTGTTTCCCTGACGGATGAGCAGATCCAGCGATACAAATCCCTGTACGACAACATGCAGATCCTTCCTGTGCGAACGGCAGCCGGAGAACAGGGACGGATCGTTGGCGACCAACACATAAAAAAGAAAGGGAAAATCGACCATGAGAGATAAATACATTTTGACCGCAGAGTCTGTTACCGAGGGCCACCCTGACAAGCTCTGCGACACCATCGCGGATTCTGTTCTGGATGCCTGTCTCAAGGGTGACTCCTCCGCCCATGTGGCCTGCGAAGTACTGGCCACAGCTGGCAAAGTGCTGGTGGCCGGAGAAATCTCGGCAAAGGTCATGCCGGATATCCCCTCCATTGTCTGCCGGACCATCCGGGAAGCTGGGTACACTGGGCTGGACTATGAGATCGAGGTCATCACCCACGATCAGAGCGACGATATTGCTCACGCTGTGCGGGAAGGAGTCCAGACCGGGGCTGGCGACCAGGGGATCATGTATGGCTTTGCCTGTGATGAGACAGAATCCTATCTTCCTCTGCCGGTCATCCTGGCCCACCGGCTCACCCGGCTGCTGACCAACGCCAGAAAAACCGGGATGATCCAGGGCCTGCGTCCGGACGGCAAGGCGCAGGTGTCTGTGGAGTACAACTTCGATATCCCCATGCGTCTTGCAGCGGTGGTTCTGTCCTGCCAGCATGACCCGGAGAAAGATCTGGACCAGCTGCGGGAGGAACTCATGGACCATGTGATCCAGCCCGCACTGCAGGAGCTGCCGCCCGATGGGGAAACGGAGGTCCTGATCAATCCATCGGGGCGGTTTATCTATGGCGGATTTGAAGCGGATACCGGCCTCACGGGCCGCAAGCTGATGGTGGATACCTATGGCGGACTGGCCCCTCACGGCGGCGGCGCGCTGTCTGGGAAAGATGCCACCAAGGTGGACCGCAGCGGAGCCTACATGGCCCGCTATATTGCAAAAAACATTGTATCTGCCGGTCTGGCGGATCGCTGTACCGTCACTCTGGCCTATGCCATTGGCAAGGCTGAACCCGTGGCGGTCAACGTGGACACCGATGGGACCGGCGAATACCGGGATGATGTGCTGGAACAGGCCGTCCAGGCGGTCTTTGACCTGACCCCCGCCGGGATGCGTCACACCCTCGGACTGGACAAGCCCATCTTCGCTCAGCTCTGCAACTATGGCCACTTTACCCATCCGGACGCTCCCTGGGAGCAGATGGACAAAGTGGAGGTACTGTGCAACGCCTGTCGCATCAAGGAAGCAGGTGTGTCGGACCGTTGAAACATGTTGCCTCCTGTTCCTTTGGTAAGGACAGCCTTGCCACCATATTACTGGCTCTGGAACATGGGGAGCCTCTGGATGAGGCAGTATACTGTGAGGTCATGTTCGACAAGGAGATCTCCGGTGAGGTGCCGGAACACCGAGATTTTGTCTACACCACCGCCATTCCGGCTTTAGAACGCAGGGGTGTGAAGGTAACCGTCCTGCGCAGTGAGAAAACATATGTGGATCTCTTCACAGGCAAAATCACCCGCGGTCCCAAGAAGGGCCTTCTGCGTTCTTTTCCCATCTGCGGACGGTGTGCTGTTCAGAGAGATTGCAAGCTGAAACCGATCCTGCGATACCAAAAAACGCTGCCGCCCGACACAGTTCAGTATATTGGGATCGCCAAGGACGAGCAGGAACGGCTGCTTCGATTGGCCGGGAACCGGGTCTCCTTACTGGACAAGTACAACTGCACAGAGGAAGATGCAAAGCAGCTCTGCCAGCGGGCAGGGCTGCTTTCGCCTGTCTACACATTTACAACCCGCGGGGGCTGTTGGTTCTGCCCTAACGCCAAAAGAAAAGAACTGCGCCATCTCTATGATTACCACCCGAACCTGTGGGAACGGATGTTGGAGCTGCAGGCCTTACCCAACAAGGTAAGCGAGAAATTCAATCGCAGCGAGA
>CABUDN010000185.1 GCA_902490355.1 uncultured Oscillibacter sp. | reverse complement strand
ACACCGTGCTGAAAAAGCTCTGCGACCGGGGGCTGTTCCGCAACGACGGCGGCACCGTCACAGCCGCTGTTTCCCGGGAGGAGTTTCACGCCATGCAGTCCGAGCGGTTCGTGGAGGAGACTTTCGACGGGTCCCTGCCGGCGTTCCTCACTGCATTCACCAGCCGGAAGAAGCTGTCGGAGGAGGAAATTCATCAGCTGCAGCTGCTGATCGACCAGAGCCGGGAGGAATGAGCCATGGGAGATTTCCTCGCTTATGAGTTGCTGCCCGTTATCCTGAACATGACCCTGACCGCCAGCGTGGTGATTGTGCTGGTGCTGCTGGTGCGGCTAGTATTGCAGCGGGCGCCCCGGATCTGCTCCTACGTATTGTGGCTGGTGGTGCTGTTCCGGCTGCTGTGCCCGGTGTCGCTGACGGCGGATGTGTCCCTGATGGGTCTGCTGGACACGCCGGTGACGGAGGTGACGGCCCATACCAGCGCGGCAGCCTATGTGCCCCGGGACGTTGTGCATAGTCCGGAACCCACGGTAACTTTGCCGGTCCCCGGGATCGGCGAGGTCGTCACGGACGCTCTGCCTCAGGGGGAGGAACAGGCTGTGGCCGATCCCCTGGAGGCGCCCATGGTCATTGCTACCATCATTTGGATGGCGGGCGTCGTCGCCATGGTGATCTACGGTGCGGTGTCCCTGGTCCGGCTGCGTCGGCGGCTGGTGGGGGCGGTGATGCTGGAAAAGGGCGTCTATCTGGCGGACCACATCGACACGCCCTTCGTGCTGGGATTGTTCCGGCCGAAGATCTATCTGCCCTCCGCCCTGCCGGAGGGGGAGCGGGGGTACATCCTGCTCCATGAGCGCCACCACATCCAGCGGCTGGACCACGCGGTGAAGCTGCTGGCGTTCCTGGCATTGTGCGTCCACTGGTTTAACCCGCTGGTATGGCTCATGTTCGTGCTGCTGGGCAGGGACATGGAGATGAGCTGCGACGAGGCGGTGATGAGGAAGCTGGGCGAGGCCGTCCGGGCGGACTACTCCGCGTCCCTCCTGCGTCTGGCCACCGGGCGGCGGTTCTCCGCCGGGGCGCCCCTGGCCTTCGGCGAGGGGGACACCCGGGCGCGGGTAAAGAATGTGCTGCGGTGGAAGCGGCCCCGGCTGTGGGGCGTGCTGGCGGGGGTGGCGGTCTGCGTCGCGGTGATCGCCGCCTGCGCGGTGAATCCTGGGGAGAACAGCGGGGAGGTTCCGGAAGAGATCACAGGCACCTACGCCAGCATGGAGGACTACGCCCAGTCCCGCGTCCAGGAGATCCTGGACAGCAACAGCGTCACCTATGCCATCGCCGACGAAAACGGTGCATACTCCGGCCAGACCGTCACAGACACAGTGGAGGACGCCCGGGGTACGGTGACTTTCCTGGGCTCGCTGGAGGGCCTGGAACCGGAGGGCAGACTGGAAGCATGGGAATTCTCTTGGGAAATCAAGCCTACCAATGCCCAAAATCATCAAATCTTTATTGCCGGCGGCGGAGGCGTAACAGAGGACGGATTCTGCAACTTTGACCAGAGCGACCTGCTGATAGCACTTTTCCGCAGTGACGACAGCCGCTATGAGATCCTCTGGAAGGAAACCGCCCCGGAGCATACCGACTTCTTCGGCTACCACAACGGTTATGAGGAGGCCCTCTACGACTGGTACGTGACGGAATACGGGCTGGACCTACCGCTGTATGTGGAGGACTGGATCGACCGGGTGGAGGTCCCGGAGGGCGGGAGCCTGGGGAATTTCCCGGTCCACCGCTATGATGGGGACGGCTGGTATCTCTATATCCCTGTGTCGGCCTGGGAACAGGTCCTGACGGAGGACCCGGATGCCCAGTGGCAGTGGGTCTCCAGCTATGGGACCGGCGCCACGCTGCTGGTGGAACAGATGGAAGCCTCTTTGGCCGATCAGAAAGCCGCACTGGAGGGACAGGGCTTCGTCCCGGAGGACGGTGGGAAACTGGTGTGGGCCTACCCGGACAGGAATATCCGCACCTGGCTCTATGAGACAGATGGCGGCTGCCTGCGGGTGACCACCGACTATGATTCCAGCCGCATCACCGACGATCCCTATATTTCCATGCAGCCGCAGGTGTTGGCTTTAATGGCGGAGAGTTTCGCCCTGGACGAGCGCGTCACAGCCAATCCCCGGCTGACCCTGGAGGAGGTGCGGAAGCTGGCGGAGCGGAAGGGCGAGATGCTGTCCTGGACGGACTTTGAGAACTACGAATACATCGAGACCGGCTCCGGCCTCTATATACGGGTCTATCCCATGGACGGGACCTTCTCCCTAAGCATCGGCGGCGGAAGACCGGAACAGGAGGAACCGCTGTATATCTACCTGAACTGCGGGGAGAATTTCATCGACATCCGCCGGGAGAATGTGGACGCCTTCATCCGCAGGGGTCAGGCCATTCAGCAGGGAGCAGAGTTGCTAAGTGATGAAGAAGTGGCTCAATACAATGAGCGATTCCAATCCATAGTCTATGACAAGCAGGGAAATCCCGTTGAAAACAATGTTCTCTGCTGCTTTTTGACATCCTTCTACGATGATGTGACGGAGCTGAATTTTGAGGAGTTCCTGCGGTACTTCCCGGGGGACGGCAGTCAGACCAGTGAGGCGGAGTTCCACGCCCTTAAGGACGTGGAAATCTGGCCCTTTGACTGGGTAGGGACTTTGGCGGACAATCCGGTGCCGGTTCACAGGTATCCCCGGCGGCTGGTTGACTTGGTTCTGGAGGAGTACGCCGGGATTACCACGGCAGATCTGGATACCTCCGCTGTAGCCTATCTGCCGGAGTACGACGCCTACTACAACTACACGTCCGACAGCGGTCTGCCGGCTCTGACCGCCACCTGGGGGTGCCGGGAGGGAGATGTGATCCGGCTGTATCAGGAAACCGAGGACCACACTACCGTGCTGACCTTACGGGAAGTGGGTGACAGGGGGACTTGGCGCTTTGTCTCCTTCCGGAGCTTGGAGGGAACATAAGTGTTTTACCTCCGGCAGGCTGGCCGCGGTCGGATCGCCCCGGAGGTCCCGGAGCGCGCGGAGGACTTTGCCGACCGCGAGACAGAGTACACCCTTGCTCTGCTGGAGGAGGACGGCGATCCCGGGGAAAGTTTGGCGGGTACCATCCGCTTTACCGTTGATACATTGGAAGTATTCCCAAATAGAAAGTGAGATGGAGAATTTCAATTTTAAAGAAATTTTAATGACCCACACCGTGACCCACATTGGCTGGCAGTTAGCGGCTTTGCCGGTTACTGCC
>CABUDN010000184.1 GCA_902490355.1 uncultured Oscillibacter sp. | reverse complement strand
ATTATCGTAACAAAACAGAAAAATACGCTTCAACACTTGCCACTTTCTGCTCTGTGGGAATGCTTATTCCATCACAATCAGGGCAATCATTTCCAGCACGTCATCGGACCGGTTCTCCATCCCGTGCACCTCGCCGTATCCCGTGGCGCAGATGTCACCGGCGTGAACCACCACTTCTTTGCCGTTGTCGTTGAACACACCCTCGCCCTTGAGGATGTAATAGAATTCCGTCTCATGGACATGGGGATGGTCTCCAATGGAACAGCCCGGGCGGATGGTGACATGGGCAAACATCCGTCCGTGGCCGTACAGCCCTTCCCGATCCGTCAGATCCTTGAGCTCCACCAGCCCCTTGCCGTTTTGAATGCACAATTCCCTTCTGGGACAGTTTTCAGACCGTGTATACAACGCCGTCTCTCCTTATCGTGTTCTCAGAATGCGCAGGTCACGCCGCCGTCCACCGCGATCGTCTGTCCGGTGACGAAGGACGTGGCATCTGCCGCCAGGAATACCGCAGCGGACGCAATCTCGCAGGGCTTGCCCAGGCGGCCCATGGGGATATGCTCCTCAAAATACTTCCGGGTGGCCGGGTTGTCCCGCATCAGGCCTTCAATGAGCTTGGTCGCCGTCTGGGCAGGAGCAATGGCATTGACCCGGATGCCGCGCTGCGCCCACTCCACTGCCATGACCTTGGTCAGGGAGGACACGCCGCCCTTGGCCGCGGCATAGTTGGAGTTGCCGGTGGTATTGCCCACAATGCCGATGATGGAGGACATGTTGATGATGGAGCCGCCGCCGTTGGCCAGCATATAACGGCCCGCTTCCCGGTCGCACAGGAACACGCCCTTGAGGTCAATGTCAATGACCCGGTTCCACTGCTCCAGGGTCATCTCCTCAGCGGGAGCCCGGGTGCTGACACCGGCGTTGGCCACCATGACATCCAGGCCGCCCATCTTTTCCGCGGCAGTCCGGACCATGGCGGCAACCTGCTCCTCATTGGAGACATCGCAGGTCACGGCATAGACCGTTCCGCCCTGGTCGCACAGTTCCTTGGCAGCGGCGTTGACGGACTCCTCATTGATATCGGCAATGGTCACCACGGCGCCGGCCGCGCAAAATGCCTCAGCAATGGACAGTCCCAGGCCCTGGGCACCGCCGGTCACCAGTGCGTGCTTTCCCTCCAGGGAGAACAAATTCCGATAATCCTGAATCATGTCAATCAAGTCCTTTCTACATTTGTACAGATCTTTATTGGATACACACAATATCATGTTGCCTCTGCACGGATGGTGCAGAGGCAACATGCAGCTGGGCCAGGATCAGATCCAGCGCCCGGTTGTTTTCTTGGAAAGGTACGTCTCCAGCGGGGCCCAGCCGGTCTCCATGAACTGGCTGAGGAGCTTCTGCGTCACACCGAAGGTGATGAACTCGCTGGGCTTCATGCCGTCGGGCTCATAGGCCCGGACAAACTCGGGGATCTTCTGCAGCTGTTCCACAATCTTGGGATCCACCGGCTCGTTGATCTTTTCCACCTGTTCGGGATCTTCTTCCAGAATCATATCCTGCACCCGGGTATTGATGGTATAGAGCAGACGGCCGCCGGCCATTTCCGTCAGATGGTAGGCGCCCCGCAGGCCCGCCGGCATGATGATGCAGTCGGATTTCATCTCTTCCAGGATGCCATAGGTCCGCTTGGCCACGGCAAGTCCCGCACGGGTGATGACGGACTCCGGCAGTCCCAGCTTCATATCCTGCGCCACATCCCGCAGGTAATCGTCCAGGCGGCCCACCTGCTGCACCACAATGCACAGAGGCGGCTTGACGCCGTTGGCAATGGCCTTCTTCTTGCCGCGCTCATAGGCCTCCGCCACTGCGATGGCCTGGGCCACGGAGACATTGATGGTGGCGCAGATGGGGATGCCCTCTTCCGCCAGGTGCTCAATGACCTCCACGCCGGCAGCCGTGGCCGGCAGCTTGACCGCGATGTTGGGCGCCCAGGAATGCACCCGGCGGCCCTGGGCCAGCATGCCCTCGGCATCACCGGCCCGGCCGGGATTGAGCTGTCCCAGCGCATAGCCGTCCGCGCCGTCGGTGGCGTCGTAAATATGACGGACCTTGTCAGCGGCGTAGGTCGCCACCAGCTTCAAAAGTGCTTCGGCATGTGCCTCGGTGGTGGGGAAGTCATCCCCCAGGGCCAGGACCTTGGGCGTCCAGAAGTCCGGCTCGGAAGTAAAGGAGCGGAACGTGAGCACGGGATTGGTGGTCACACCCGTGGCGCCGCGCTTGAGCGCCAGATCGATTTCTGCGGGGTTTCCGGAATCATGCCACCAACGGGTGGGGGTGCATTGATTGATCCATTCCAAATAATTCATCGTTCAATCCTCCAAAATTGAAGTGATAAAATGATCCTCAGCCCATGTACATACCGCCGTTGACATCCAGCTGTGCACCGGTGATCCACTCGGCATCATCGGACGCCAGGAAGCATACGGCCGCAGCCATATCGGCCGGCT
Organism: uncultured Oscillibacter sp.; assembly: GCA_902490355.1. GTDB lineage: Bacteria > Bacillota > Clostridia > Oscillospirales > Oscillospiraceae > Oscillibacter. Next base: position 881 of record CABUDN010000184.1, on the reverse strand, counting down.
TTCCCAAACGGCCCAGAGGAATCCGGGTCAGCAGCCGGGCCATGGCCTCATCGGAAAAGGCCGCCGTAATGGGGGTTTCGGTGGTGCCGGGGCAGACCGCGTTCACATTAATCTTATAAGGCGCCAGCTGCCGGGCCAGTCCCATAGTCAGGGCACCCACAGCGCCCTTGGAAGCGGAATACGCCATGCAGGTTTCAAATCCGCCCATGCGCCCCGCCAGAGAGCCAATGTTGATGACCCGGGCATGCTCGGACTCTTTCAGGTAAGGAAACGCCTGCTGAACCATGAAGAAGGGGCCCTTGGCATTGATGGCCATAGTGCGGTCGAAATCCTCCTCCGTCACATCGAACACCCGGGACTTGGGCAGAATGCCGGCATTGTTCACCACAATATCGATGCCGCCCAATTTCTCCGCGCATTCCTTTACGGCCCGGGCAATGTCTTCCGCGCTGCCCACATTGCACTTGGCACCAAAGCAGTCCTTCAGCTCCGCGGCTGCCGCGCAGACCTTTTCCTCGTTGATATCCAGCATGGCAACCCGGCAGCCCTCTTCATTGAGGCGCTTGGCAATGGCATACCCCAATCCCTGGGCAGCCCCGGTCACAATCGCCCGTCTGTTCTCCAGCTTCATCTTTCTACCTCCTGTTACGTGCAACATGCAATGTCACTTTTTTAGAACTTCCCATAGGTTTTTTTGATGTGCCCTACAAAAAAGCCATAAACAGGTATCACCTTTTTAGAGAATACGGCAATTTCCGGAGGATGTCAAGAAAGGTCCCCGATTTCTTCCAATCTGACGAATTTCCTCCGCTCCTTTTGGTCAGTACTCTTTCTTCTCGTCATCCCTCTGCGGTCCATAAGTCCATCCTTCTTCCTGACGC
>CABUDN010000183.1 GCA_902490355.1 uncultured Oscillibacter sp. | reverse complement strand
GGTGGATGGATCACAGTCCGGTCAAGGATTATGACGGCATAATCGCAGATGGGGCTATCCGATCTGGCAAGACGGTGGCAATGTCCCTGGCGTTTATATTCTGGGCAATGTCTTTATACAATGGGCAGAACTTCATCATGGCCGGTAAGACGATCAGTTCTTTCCAGCGCAACGTGCTTACAAATTTGAAGGTTATGCTGCGGAGCCGCGGCTATGGTTGTGTGCACCATCTGTCTGGTGAGACACCCAATATGCTGGAGGTCACACGAAACGGGATTGCAAATTACTTCCACGTTTTTGGTGGCAAGGATGAGGGATCCCAGGAGCTGGTACAAGGAATAACGGCGGCTGGAGCTTTTTTTGATGAGGTGGCGTTAATGCCAGAGAGTTTTGTCAACCAAGCTACAGGGCGCTGCTCTGTTGCAGGAAGTAAGTTCTGGTTCAACTGCAATCCGGCTGGCCCAATGCACTGGTTTAAGATTGGATGGATTGATCGGGCAGTTGGATTTATCGGCAGACAGAGAGCTGCGGAGCTGCAGGAGAAAGGGCAGGAAATCAAGCGGTTACTGTACCTGCATTTCGAGATGGATGATAACCTGTCCCTGGACGAGGACATAAAGAAGAGATACCGGAGCATGTATGCCGGTGTCTTTTTTTTACGATACATAAAAGGGCTCTGGGCGGTTGCTGAAGGCCTTATTTATACCATGTTCACAGCAGCCAACATCTATAACGATGAGATAAGGCCTAAGGGGCTGGAATACCTGAGTGTCCGTACAATCGCGCTGGACTATGGAACCACGAACCCATGTGTTTACTTGGAGATCTACGACGATGGAGATGTCATTTGGGTTGATCGGGAGTACCGTTGGGATAGCCGTGTGGAAAAGAAGCAGAAAACGGACAGCCAGTATGCTGACGATATGGTAGACTTCATGGGAAGCAACCCTGACCTGATGGCTGACATCATAGCGGATCCATCGGCGACCAGCTTCATCACGGAGCTGCGCGGGCGTGGATATGTTGTAAAGCCGGCTGACAACGATGTGGATGATGGGATCCGGGCCGTGTCCTCGATGTTCTACAGAAGAAAGATTCGGGTACATGAGCGGTGCGCTGGATTAATCACAGAGCTGCGGTCCTATGTCTGGGATGACAAGGCCAGGGAACGCGGAGAGGAAAAACCGATAAAGCAGTTAGACCATGGACCTGATGCCCTCAGATATTATGTAATGACGAAGCTGCCTGAATGGCGGAGAGGAGTAAATTGATATGTCAAAACGCAGAAATTCCCGCCGCGTGCGGGCAGAGACAAAACAGGCGCCTATCACCACGATGGACGCCTTTTCCAATCCCATAGCACGTTTGGGTTATGGCACTCAGGATCTTATGCAGGCCACACAGTACCCGCTTACCCGCATGACGCAGAATTACCAGTTGCTTACCAGCCTGTACCGGGATAACTGGATCGTGCAGAATATTATATCCACCATCCCGGAGGATATGGTTCGCAAGTGGTACACGCTGCAGAGCAATGTGGCGCCGGAGTATGTGGACGCCATGCGGCGCCTGGAGCGGAGAACACATTTGCGTAAGTCGATATTGACGGGGATGTACTGGGGCCGGCTATACGGCGGTGCAGCAGGGATTATCATGGTTCGCGGTCAGGATGATCTGTCGCAGCCGCTGGACCAGGATCTGGTTCTGCCAGGAGCATTCCAGGGGCTTCAGATACTAGACCGGTGGAGCGGGATTTATCCGGAACTGGGACTAGTGACGGATCCCGCGGATCCTGATTTTGGGCTGCCGGAGTATTACACGATTCGAGACGAGGACAGCGGCACTCTTGTGTCCATGGTCCACCATAGCAGGGTCCTGCGCTTTACCGGTCGTGAGCTGCCATATTATGAGCAGGTGGCGGAGTTATACTGGGGAGAATCGGAGCTGGAGGCGATTTACAACGAACTGATTAAGCGCGACAATGTATCCTCCAACATTGCAGCATTGACATTCCGGGCCAATGTCAATTACCTGGAGACGGATGGACTGGACCAGATGCTGGCCACAACCAATGCGGAGGCTCAGCGGCGGTTTTGGCAGACATTACAGGCACAGAGCGCTATTGAGAGCAATTTCGGTACCCGCTTGGTCAACAAGGGAGATGTCATGCACAATACGCAGTATACCTTCACCGGCCTGCCAGAGGTGTATGACCGGGTTATGATGGATGTGGCCGGAGCGGCGCGCACGCCTGTTACCAAGTTGTTTGGACGATCTCCGGCCGGAATGAATGCAACCGGTGAAAGCGACATGAACAACTACTACGATTACATAGACGGCCTGCGGGAAAACCAGCTGCGGCCAATCCTGGAGCGTCTGCTGCCGATCATGGCCTTATCGGCCTGGGGCGTGGTGCCGGATGATCTGGACATTGACTTCCCGCCGCTTCAGACGCCAAATTCAAGTGAAGTTGCGGATATTGCGGACAAGAAAACCCAGGCGGTGCTGGCCGTGTACCAAAGTGATCTGATTGATGCAGCTACGGCACAGAAGGAGCTGAAGGCATTGGGAGATGAGACGGGGATGTACAACACAATTTCCGATGAGGCGATTGAAGCAGCCCAGGGCAAGACCTACTCGGATTACAAGGCTATGCAGGACCCGATGGCCGGAATCTTCGGCCTGCCTGCAGGCGGTGCGGAGGGGGATGAGTAATGCCAAAGCTGATCAGACCCCCAGACAAAAATGACGCGACGGCTTTTCTGCGCATGCTGTTCCTGCGTACTGAGCAGCGTTTGCTGGCGGAGATCCGGAGAAAGCGCAGCCAGGGCTATGTGGACTATGCGGGGGTAGCAGCGCTCAAACGCACCAGGCAGATCCTTCAGGACATGGTGGATGAAAGCTGGGCCTATGTTCCCACGATGATCGAGACGATCTTCTACCGGTCCGAGGCTGCGGCCAATGGTTATGCCAATGCCGCGGGACTGACGGCCACGCAGATCAGTGTGGTGGAGCAACTGTCCAACAACCTGCTGGGAGATATCGTGGAGGCTGCGGAGACGGCCCAGAAAAACATAGAAACGGTATTTCAGGTTGCCAGGCAGGAAGAAGGTGCGCTTCGAAAAGCGGCATTGCAGGCAGTTGCAGAGCAGGAGGCTGCTGGAGAAGGTGCCAGAAAGGCGGCGGCCAGCATGGCACGGGAATTGCAGCAGGAGGGCGTTACAGCATTTGTGGACAAGGCCGGCCGGCACTGGTCGCTTCAGGACTATTGCAACATGGCTACCCGGACCACAGCCCGCCAGGCCGAGGTATCTGCCATCCTTACCGCGGATCCGGAGCACGATCTGTATAAGATTGTGAAGATCGGCAGCACCTGCCCGATATGCGCCCCGTTGGAAGGCCGGGTATAC
>CABUDN010000182.1 GCA_902490355.1 uncultured Oscillibacter sp. | reverse complement strand
GAGGGGCTGCTCTAAACCAAAACCGGCCGGTGACAGATCGCCACCGGCCGGTTCTCGTGTTTCCAAACACAATTCATCACCGCGGCCGCTATATGCGCTTCCGCATATGCCCCTGCCGGAACCTCTCCCTGCTCCGCAGAGCAAAGAACCGCCCCCGGAGGACATTTTGTCCTCCGGGAGCACATTTTGCATTTTACAGGATTACGATGCTCCAAAAGTCTCAGACGGCGGCCACCGCACGGGCGGGGGCACCGGAGAAGCCCTGAAGCTTCAGGGGGAAGGTCATGAGGTAGCATCCGCCCCGCTCCGTCAGTTCATCAGGGATCCGGATCTCCTCCAGAATCCAGATGCCGGCGGAGAGCAGCGCCTCATGGCAGGGACGGCCCGTGCCTTCGTACCAGCCGCCCATGCTCATGGCGTCGATGCCTACGCCCTTGATCCCCTTGTCCCGGAGCCACTGGGCGGCCTCGCCGGTGAGATAGGGCCAGTCATACTGGTACTCCTGGTCAAAGCTGCGCTTGGGACCCCAGCCGGTGGCAAAGAGGACAATGCTGTCCTTCCCGATCCGGTCTGCATAAGGAGTCAGATGCGCAACGGTGACGCCCTCCTTGGGGTGAATCACACTCCGCAGGTCCACAATCACCGCATCTCCCTGGAAAAGAGAGACATCCAGCTGATCGATGGTCTGGCCGTCGGGGAAAAAGTGAAACGGCGCGTCCAGATGAGTGCCGGTGTGGCTGTTGAGCCGGATCTGCTCGGCGTTGAAGCGATCCTTGTCGTAGCTGGCCTCATACTTGACCACAGTGGGCTCGTAGGTGGGCCAGCCCGGGCAATGATCGTACACCGGCTGGGACAGATCATAGAATTTTGTAAACGGTGCCATGTTGTTTCGCCTCGCTCTTATTCTTCCGTCAGAGCCACTTCCACCAGGGTGTCGTATACCTCATCAATGTTGTCCTTGGTGACCAGCAGGGTATCCAGAGTGATCTCCTTTTCCACTTCCTCACCGGCCAGGTAAGAAGTCACGGCCTGCGCGGAGTAACGGCCCATCAGCACGGGCTGCTGTGCAGAGGTGCCGGCCACTTTCCCCTCACGGATGGCCTCGACAATCTCGGGAGAGCAGTCAAACGCGGCAACCAGCACGTCGGTTCTGCCGGCAGCTTCCAGAGCAGACACGGCGCCCATGGTGGGATCCTCGGAGTGGCAGAAGATGGCACCCAGGTTGGGATGGGCGGTAATCAGGTCCTGAGCATAGGTCTCGCCCTCGGAGCGGTTCACCTTTTCCATCTGCTTGAAATCCACGTCCACCAAGCCATTGGTGGCAATGCCCTCATCGAAGCCGTCCTTGCGGAGCACGCCGTTGATCCGGGCCTGGTTCAGAGTGATCTGCGCCACCTCGGTGCCGGGCTCCAGCTGGGAGGCGATGTACTCGCCGATGGCCTTGCCGCCGGCCAGGTTGTCGGTGCTGATGTAAGAGACATACTCACCGGAGTCGGTACCGATATCGCAGATGACGACCGGCACGCCGGCCTCTTCCGCCGCGGAGAGCACCGACACGCAGGAAGCGCTGTCCGTGGGGGAGATGATGATGGCATCCACCTGCTTGGTCAGGGCGTCCTGAGCGTTGGAGAGCTGGGTATTGGCGTCGTCCTTGGAGTCGTAGGTCACGCACTCAATGCCGGACTTGCCCAGTTCATCCTCAATACCGTGGCGTACATACCGCCAGAAGGGAACATCCAGGGAGGGGGTCAAATAGGCAACCTTCGCGGACGCGGCGCTCTCTTCCCCGTCTCCGGAGTCTCCCGTGGACTGCTCCTTGCTGCCGCCGCAGCCGGCGAGCAGTCCCATCAACATCGTTGCGCAGAGCAAGAGTTCCAGTGCTTTCTTCATTTCATGTTCCTCCTTTTATTTTGTGGTCTTTCTGACTTTGAGCTTGGACAATTTCTCCGCCAGCACGGCCACCACGATCACCGCGCCGATCGCAGTGCCCTGCCAGTAGGGATTCACACCCAGAATGTTGAGGGCGTTGCGCAGGAAGCCTACCAGGAACACACCGATAACCGTGCCCCAGAGGGTGCCCTTGCCGCCGCTCATGCTGGTTCCGCCGATGACGGCCGCCGCAATGGCGTCCATCTCCATACCGTCGCCGTAGGTGGCGTCGCAGGCCATGAGGCGGCTGGTCATGATCCAGGCCGCCAGGCCGCACATGAGGCCGGAGATCACATAGGCCATCATGACGTTGAACTTGACGTTGATACCGGTCAGCCGGGCGGACTCCGCGTTGGAGCCGATGGCATACAGGAACCGGCCGAACTTGGTCTTGCCCATGATCCAGATGAAAATGGCAAACATACCGAAGATGAAGAGGATGTACACCGGGAAGGACCCGCCGATCTTGCCCTTGCCAAGCACGCTGTATACCTCCGGGAACTTGGAGGCGGTGTTGGCATTGGAGATGACGTAGTCCAGACTGCGACAGATCTGCATGGTGCCCAGGGTCACAATGAAGGCCGGCAGCTGCAGATAGCCGATGAGCACGCCGTTGACCAGGCCCACCAGCATGCCGATGACCAGAATCACCGCCACGCCCAAAATCACGTTCTGGGTGTTCATCAGCACCATGCAGCCTACCATGCCGGAAAGGCCCAGGGTCGCGCCTACGGACAGGTCAATGCCGGAGGTAATGATGACGATGGTCATGCCGATGGCCAGCAGCGCCGTGGAGGACACCTGGCTCATGACGTTCATGATGTTCTGCGTGGTGAGGAAGTAGGGCGAGGCAAAGCTCAGCACCACGAAGAAAACGGCAAAGATCGCCAGCATGGAAAGTTCTGTCTTGTACTCGCCGGCAATCCGCCGGCCCATACCGCCCTGCAGGGAATGTTCTTTGTTCATGCCTTCTCAACTCCTATGGTAGAATAATATCCGATCTTTTCCTCGGTGGCTTCCTCGGCCGTCAGTCTGGCGGTCACACGGCCCTCCCGCATGACGTAGATCGTGTCGCACACGCCCATGACCTCGGGGATCTCGGAGGAGACCAGAATAATGGCCATTCCCCGGGCGGCCAGGGACCGCAGAATCGCGTAGATATCCGACTTGGCGCCGATATCCACGCCCCGGGTGGGCTCGTCAATGATCAGCACCTTGGGGTCCAGCAAAATCCACTTGGCCAGCAGGACCTTTTGCTGGTTGCCGCCGCTGAGGTTTTTCACCAGCAGATCGATGTTGGCGGTCTTGATCTCCATGCGGCGGACCATATCATTGCAGTCAGCCTCCTCCGCCTGGCGGTTCAAAATGGCGCCGCCCCGGGCGGCCAGCTTGGCAAGGCCCACATTTTTCAGGACACTGAGCTCCTGAATCAGCCCCTCACTCTTGCGGTCCTCCGGTACGAAGCCCAGTCCCGCAGCCACGGAAGCCTGGA
>CABUDN010000181.1 GCA_902490355.1 uncultured Oscillibacter sp. | reverse complement strand
CCTCTGCCTCCTTATATTCTTCAATCTCCCATTGCAGGTGACGAAGGAGGTCAGAAGCAGATTCGACACCACAAGCGCAATAATCCGGCGAATGGTCTTGCGCCGCTTTTTTCGGGGCATGGCGTTCCATTTCTCGCGCAGCGAGCGCTTTTCGGGAATCTCCTCCTGGAAAACCGGAGCGGATTCCGGCTGCTCCACGGGCAGGTTCTCTTTTTCCATGACTTCAGACATGATCGCTTCTCCTCTTCTTTGTTGATCCGGCACGAACTGTATTAATCATGCTAGTACAGTTCCTTTTTTAAAGCAACAACAAAACAGTTACAAATTATTGCGTTTCTTTTCCCGTTCCTGTTGATATAATTTCTGCTATATTATAGACGATTTGCCTTAGCAAATGGTTCCTGGAAATTTTTGTTCCAATCAAAAAAACCGTCTCCCGGATGGGAGACGGTTTTTCAGTGCAGACAAGCCTATCGAAATCTCGGGATACACCGGGGTTCCGGATACAGCTCGATTTCATTTTGCTGCTCACACAGCAGCAGACAGACGCTTTGCCGTCATGCGCTGGTAAACAACTACTGCCACCACCAGCACCAGGCCTACAATGTCGGTAATTGTGCCGGGAACCATCATGCCCAGGCCGCCGGCCACCAGCACAACCCGCAGCAGCGGATTGATCTTGCGATACAGATAGCCGTTCAAGGCCGCCGCCACGCCGAACAAGCCGATCAAGGAACTGACTACGATCTGCACAACCTGCAGAGGTCCCTGCACGTTGATAAAGAGCATCTGCGGATTGACCGCAAAGATATACGGAACAATGAATGCCGCAATGGCCAGCTTTGTGGCATTGAAGGCCGTACGCATGGGATCCGCCTTGGCAATGGCGCTGCCGGCATAGGCTGCCAGAGCCACCGGCGGGGTGATGTCTGCCACAATGCCGAAATAGAATACGAAGAAATGGGCTGCCATCTTCTCCACGCCGATGGAGGGATCCATCAGGATGGGGGCACAGGTGGCCGCCATGATGCAGTAGTTGGCCGTGGTCGGCACGCCCATACCCAGCACAATGCAGCAGAGCATGGTCAGCACCAGTGCGATCATCATATGGCCGCCGGAGAGGCTCACGATGGCGCTGAGGAGTTTGGAAGCAAGACCGGTAACGGTAATGCAGCCGGAAATGATGCCGGCCACACCGCAGGCCACTGCCACCGTGACAGAGCCGCGGGCACCGCCCTCCAGAGAGTTGAAGATCATGAGGAACAGGTTCTTCACCGGGTTCTCACCGGCCCGGACCCCGCCGGGACGGGTATCCAGAATCAGATCCGGAATGCTCACCACAATGGTGGCCACAATGGCCAGGGCCGCGGAGTACGCCATGGTACGGGTATTGGTAGACACCAGCACCACCAGCAGCACCAGAGGTGCCAGCAGATAGATCCGGCGCACCAGCTTGCTCAGCCGGGGCAGCTGATCCCGGGCAATGCCCTTGAGGCCCAGCTTCTTGGCTTCCAGATGGACTGCAATATAAATACCGGTGAAATACAGCACAGCAGGCAGAATCGCCCGCATGGCAATGGTGCCGTAAGCTTCACCTGTGAACTCCGCCATCAAAAACGCAGCCGCGCCCATGATCGGAGGCATGATCTGACCGCCGGTAGAGGCCGCAGCTTCCACCGCGCCGGCAAATTCGCCCTTGTAGCCGGTCTTCTTCATCATGGGAATGGTAACGGAACCAGTGGTAACGGTGTTGCCCACGGAAGAACCGGACACCATGCCGCACAGGGCCGAGGAAATGACCGCCACCTTGGCAGGGCCGCCGGGAGCGGCGCCGGCCACGGCATTGGCCAGGCTGATGAAAAAGCTGGCAATACCGGTACGCTCCAGGAACGCACCGAAAATGATGAACACCACGATGAACTTGGCGCACACGTTTACCGGGCCGCCGAAGATGCCGTTGGTGGTATAGAACATCGTCCGGATCACCTGATAGAGGGTCATCTTCAGCTGATCCAGACTGGGCGTTCCCATGAGATTGAAGAACGTGTAGATCAGCAGTACGCCCGCCACACACAAAATGGGCACACCCACGCACCGGCGGCACAGCTCCACCAGTGCCAGAATGCCGACCAGGCCGATGATCATGTACAGATCATTCTGCATCACGCGGGCAGACATCTGAATGACCTTTTCAGCGTTAATTGCATAAAAGAAATATGCGCCGCTGCCCAGGACCATAATCAGGATATCATACCAGGGCATGTGGTTCACCCGGCCGTCTCCCTTCTTGGCCGGGAAGGTCAAAAAGCCGATGAGCAGAATCATGCCCATGAAAATGGGCAGACGCCGCTGCGGCAAAACGGACAAAAACACGGTATCGATGATACTGTATGCCGCAAAAGCCGCCATCAGAATCTGGATGGCCAGCTTGGGAATTCCTTCCCAGTACCGGGTGTTGGACTCCCGGTCATACTTTTTCATGACCGCCTCGACGTCGGCGGCAGACCCCACATCCGGTCCCCCCGCAGGCGCGGCAGACACCGGCGGCGTGGTCTCTTTTTTCAAAAAACTCATGCGCATTTCCTCTCTTCCACACTAACCTCTCCATTCGCGGGGCGCATGCCTCAGCTCCGTTTTCCGGCAGCGGACGCATCCACCCCGCAAAACCGCAAGGGACTGCGGCGGGAATGTTCCCGCCGCAGTCTCCTGATTTTGCTTTCTTACTTCGTGGGAACGTCGTAGCCCTTCTCCGCGAAGTACCGGGCAGCACCGGGATGGTACGGCACGTTGGTCACGCCGGCGGCAAAGTCCAGATCCAGCTCCTTGGCCTTGTCGTGGGCCAGGGAATCCGCGTTTTCGAAGATGGTGGAAACAATGTTGTACACATCGTTCTCGTCCACATCGTCCCGGGCAATGATCACGGCGCTGACCGCCACGGTCGTGGTCTCGGGCACACCCTCATAGGTGCCCTCGGGAATCACGTACTTGCTGTAATAGGGAGAGGTCTCCTGCAGGGCGGCAATGTGCTCGTCGTCCAGGCTGACCAGGTAGGTGTCCTTGGAGGTAGCCAGAGTGGTGATGGCCACAGTGGGAGCGCCGGCCACCACGAAGGCCGCGTCGATCTTGCCGTCCTGGAGGGCGTCGGCGCTGTCGCCGAAGTCCTGATACTGGGCGTTGATATCGGTCTCATAGTCCAGGCCGTAGGCACCCAGAATATCCAGAGCGTTGTAGAACACGCCGGAACCGGCAGCGCCGATGGAAACGGTCTTGCCCTTCAGATCCGCAACCGTCTTGATATCGGGGTTGCAGGTGACAATCTGCACCTGCTCCATGTACAGAGCGGCCACCGTGGAGAAGTTGGTGATGGGCATGCCCTCGAACAGGTTGGTGCCGTCATAGGCATAGCTCATGACGTCGGACTGGACAAAGC
>CABUDN010000180.1 GCA_902490355.1 uncultured Oscillibacter sp. | reverse complement strand
CATGAGGCGATGCATACATATGTATAGCTTCATGCATACGTACAGGCCGGGCTTAAAACAAGAAAAATCCACGCCGTGGACGGACACGGCGTGGATTTACAGGACTTACTTGTTTTCCAGACGGTCGGCGGCACCATCCAGCCAATTGCCCTGGAAGGACTCGATATCTCCGGCGTCGGTGAGAGCGGCCAGAGCGGGATCAATGGGCATCTCCGCCAGAACCTGGAGGTTGTGGCGCTTGGCAGCCTCGGCCGTCTTGCCCTCGCCGAAGAGGTGGATCTTGCGGCCGCAGTCGGGGCAGGACACGTAGCTCATGTTCTCCACCAGGCCCACAATGGGGACCTCCATCATCTCGGCCATTTTCACGGCCTTCTCCACCACCATGCTCACCAGCTCCTGGGGGGAGGCGACGATGACGATGCCGTCCAGAGGGATGGACTGGAACACAGACAGGGATACGTCACCGGTTCCCGGGGGCATATCCACGAACAGATAGTCGCAGTTCCACAGCACATCCGTCCAGAACTGCTGAACCACACCGGAAATCACGGGGCCGCGCCAGATGACGGGATCGGTCTCATTGGGCAGCAGCAGATTGGTGGACATGATCTGGATGCCGGTTCTGCTCTCCATGGGGAACAGACCCTGCTCGTTGCCCACAGCCTGGCCGTGGACGCCGAAGGCCTTGGGAATGGAGGGACCGGTGATATCGGCGTCCAGAATGCCGACGTCATATCCCCGGCGGCGCATGGTGACAGCCAGCTGGCTGGTGACCATGGACTTGCCGACACCGCCCTTACCGGAGACGATGCCGTACACCTTGCCTACCTTGGCGGCAGGATTGTGTTCTTTGAGCAGGGACTGAGGTTCCTGCCGCTCGCCGCAGTTTTCGCCGCAGCTGGCGCAATCGTGGGTGCATTCGCTCATAACGATGAATTCTCCTTTTCCAATTTTCGATCGGTCTATGATGCGATATTACAATTATATAATAGAAAATCGAACATCCTGCATAGCGGATATTGACCGCTCCTTATCTTATACCACTTCGGACGCATCCGTCAACCGCTGGATGGAAACTTCCGGATCGGAAGCAAAAAACGACGCTTCCCGGCTTTGACAGGTGAACAGCAGGATTTGTCGGTCCTGCGCGGCTTTTTTCAGCCAGCGCAATGCCGCGTGGGCGCGGGCATCGTCGAAGTTGGACAGGGCATCGTCCAGCACAATGGGGGCGGGGTCTTCATTCGGCAGCACCAGGTCGCAGATAGCAAGCCGGACCGCCAGGTAAAGCTGGTCCACCGTTCCGGCGGAGAGCAGCGCCGCATCGCGGTAGATGCCGTCTGCGGTGGTTTCTGCTGTCAGGTGCAGGCTCCGGTCCAGAGTGACGCTTCCGTAGCGGTCTCCGGTCATGGCCCGGAAAATTTCCGCTGCCCGGCGGCCCAGAGCAGGCGAGAACCGATTTTGCAGAGTGGTATTGGCCTGATCCAAAACCTCCATGGCCATGGCAATGGCGTCGTACTCGGCCTCTAAAGTATGGATCTGATTTTCCAGACAAGCGGCTGCGGACTGCAGGACCACCGGATCTCCTGCGGCGTGAAGCCGTCCGGAGAGCTGGTCGGCAGTCGAACGGGCGGCGCTCAGCTGCCCCCGGACGTCCTCCAGCGCGGCGGTCACAGTGTCCCGGCTGCGGGTGGGCGGGGTGAGGGAAACGGCTCCTTCCTCCGGCGCGGGAACCTGACGGGCGGTCAGATCCCGGCGCATGGCGGCTTCCCGTGCGGAGGCCTCCGCCTCCTGGAGCTCCCGGCGCCGCACAGCACACTGACGCAGCAGTGCGTCCGCTGTGGGGATATCGTAAGCGGCGGGGGCGAAGCGCCGAACCTCCAGCAGGATTCCCTGCTCGTTGGAGGTCAGGGTAGCGTACAGGGCATCGGCGGTGGCGGTTTTGGCGTTGACATTTGCCTGGGCGGCCTCCTGGGCTTCACACAACTTATAATAAGTATCGGCCAGGGCAGAAATGGCATCGGGGTCGGTGGTGCCGTAGCGCTTGAGCAGGGCATCTGCCTGTGCTTTTTGTCGGGCAGAACGGCGCAGGGCAAAGGCGCCGCCTATGGATGCCAGGCTGACTGCGGCAAAGCACCCCAGTGCGGGCAGCGGCCCCATAGACCACAGCCCCCAGCACAAAGCAGCGGCAGCCAGCAGGCCGCACACGGCTAACGCAGCGGCGGCCGTGTAGGAGGGTGTTCCGGAGGGAGGCGCTGCCACCTCACGGCGGACCTGTTCCACCGATTGGCCGGCGAAGGGGCTTTCGTTTACCGCGGCTTCTGCCCGCAGCATCTGCTTCATGGCCTCGTCCCGTTCAGCGCGGGCCTTGTCCACACTCTTGCGCACGGTTTCCAAATTGACAATGGCGCCCCGGAGCCGGGCGATGGTGTCATTGGCGGGAATGTGCTCCGCCTCCAGCTGGGAGCGCAGCGTGTCGGCCCGGTGCTTCGCGTCCTGGGCGTCCTGTTCCGCCTGCGCGAGGTCCTTGCGCTTTTGCTGGGCCTCCCAGGCATCCAGATGGGCCAGTTCCGCCCGCAGAAGCGTTTCCTGCTGCGTCAAGGCGTCTGCCTGGGCCAGGGCCTGTTTGAGCGCCTGTTCCAGCGCCCGCGCATCCTCAATTTGCTTCTGCGTTTCCGCCAGTTCCGTTTCCAGGGTTGGGATCTGTCCGGTTTTATTGTGACGGCGGCGGTTGAGCTGCTTTTTCAGAGCATCTGTGGCTTCGGAAAAGGACGTATCCTCTTCGCCGGAAGTAATGAGAGAGGCAATCCGCCGCTCCAGACCGGCGTCCTGACTGATGGCCAGTCCGCTTTGCCGGATAAAGGCGCTGCGCTCATAGACTTCCCGGCTGACACCCAGCAAAAGCTCTCCGCAGGTGGGGCCGGTCAGGCCGGGGACGGGATCGCCGGTTCCGGTATAGGTGGCCAGAAATTCGCCGAGCGGCGCATTGGCGCGGCGGGTTGTCCGCAGGAGCGTGAGATCCTGATTGCCGACCCGGCATTCCAAACGGCCGGACATGGCGCTTCCATTCCAGGGGGCATAGCGGTTTTTGTCGGCAATAAAACCGGCGCGGTCCCGTTCCCGGCTGTTAATGCCGTAGAGCATGGACAGTAAGAAAGCGCACCAGGTGGATTTGCCGGTTTCGTTGGGGGCTTCCAAAATATTGAGACCAGGGGAGAGCTCCAGGGTGTTGCCCTGCAGCTTCCCGAAGGTAGCGGTCATACGGCGGATCAGCAGAAGGATCCCTCCTATACAAATAATATCAGTGTGTGAACGGGATACTGTATAAATAAAGAGAACAGGGACATTATAACACCAGGGAACCGGTTTGCCCAGTGGGTTTTGGAGAACCGTGGAGGAAGGGCAATAAGAGGCCGTAATAGTAGAGATTCAAAAAAATGAAAAAAGATTGAAAAAGGGGTTGACAAATGAGGGAAGGTCTGGTATTCTAACCAAGCTGTCCGCGAGATACGCGGCGCGGCCGACAG
>CABUDN010000179.1 GCA_902490355.1 uncultured Oscillibacter sp. | reverse complement strand
CAAAAGCAAGTTCTACGGCACGCTCGCGGCTACGGAGACGGCGAAACGCTGGTCATTGCCGACACCGGCATCGGCATCCGGGAGGAGGATTTGCCCCGGATTTTTGAAAAGGGCTTTACCGGGTATAACGGCCGGGCGGGTCAAAAGTCCACCGGCATCGGATTATACCTGTGCCGCCGGGTGTCGGAGCAGCTCAATCACGATCTTACCATCGTCTCCCGTCCGGGACAGGGCACCATTGCACGGCTGGACCTGAGCCGGAAAGCGCGGACCATGGAATAGTACCTTACAAAACTGTAAGATACGAAGCCGGACTGTAAGCCAAGACAATGGCAGGCAGTCCGGCTTCGCTGTATCATGGTCTCATCCCGCCCCGGAGCACCGGGGCAAAAGGAGGAACCTTCTATGGCTCTGCTGGAAGTACAGCATCTGCAAAAAATCTACACCACCCGTTTCGGCGGCAACCAAGTCCAAGCCCTGTCCAACGTCAATTTTTCCGTAGAGTCCGGGGAATACGTGGCCATTATGGGCGAATCCGGCTCCGGCAAAACCACGCTTTTGAATATTCTGGCAGCCTTGGACCGTCCCACCGCCGGAGACGTATTTTTGAACGGCAAGGCGCTTTCCGATATCCGGGAGCGGGATCTGGCCGCTTTTCGCCGGTCTCATCTGGGCTTTGTCTTTCAGGACTTCAATCTGCTGGATACCTTTTCTCTGCAGGACAACATCTTTCTCCCCCTGGTCCTGGCGGGAACGGATTATCCGACCATGCGCAAGCGCCTGGAACCTATCGCCCAACAGCTGGGGATCACGGATATCCTCTCCAAATATCCCTACGAGGTCTCAGGCGGGCAAAAGCAGCGCGCAGCGGTGGCCCGGGCTCTGATCACGGATCCCCAGATCATTCTGGCCGACGAGCCCACCGGCGCACTGGATTCCCGCGCCTCAGACAATCTGCTGGACCTGTTCGGTCAGGTCAATGCCGCAGGACAAACCATTCTTATGGTCACACATTCCGTGAAAGCCGCCAGCCACGCCGGACGGGTCCTGTTTCTCCGGGATGGAGAGGTGTACCATCAGCTCTACCGCGGTGCAGAAAGCCGGGAAACCATGTTCCGCCGCATCTCCGACACCCTGACCATTCTGGCGGAGGGGGGCGGTTCCCATGCGTAAATCCGGCTTTTTCCCCCGGTTGGCCCTGGTAAATCTGCTGCGCAACGGCCGGTACTACGGGCCGTACCTGCTCTCCTGCGGCGGTACCGCAGCCATGTACTATATCCTCTGTTACCTGACGGACAGCCAAATCGTCGCCTCCGTCCGGGGGGCCGGATACCTCCAGAGTCTGATGTATCTGGGCTGTATCGTGGTAGCACTTTTTTCCGCTGCGCTGCTGCTCTACGCCAACAGCTTTGTGATGAAGCGGCGCCGGCGGGAACTGGGACTCTACAACATTCTGGGATTGGAAAAACGGCATATTGCCTTGCTTTGTCTCTGGGAAACGGCTTACTGTGCATGCATCTCCATCGCAGGCGGCATTGCAGTCGGGGTTCTTTTCAGCAAGCTGACGCTTCTGCTGTTGCTGCAGATCGCACAGCTGCCGGTGGAATTCGGTTTTGAAATCAGCAGCAAGGGAATGGTCAGCACCGCTTCCCTGTTTGCCGCCCTCTTTGCGCTGACGCTGGTATATAATCTCTTCCATGTGGGCCGGTCCCGGCCGGTAGAACTGCTTCGCAGCAATTCCATGGGAGAACAGGAGCCCCGGACAAAATGGCTGCTGGTGGTGCTGGGCCTTATGACCCTGGGCGGCGGTTATATTCTCTCCTGGAAGGTGCAAAATCCTGTAGAGGCCCTGGCCCTGTTTTTCCTGGCAGTGGTTCTGGTGATGATCGGCACATACTGCCTGTTCACCGCCGGATCCGTGGCGGTACTCAAAGCATTGCGGGCCAATCCCGGCTATTACTATCAAACCCGGCACTTTACCGCCGTGGCAGGATTACTGCACCGAATGAAACAAAACGCCATAGGCCTTGCCAACATCTGCATTCTCTCCACCATGGTGCTGGTAACGGTATCTACCACCATCACCCTCTATCAAAGCTGCGAGGAAACTCTGAATCAAATGTACCCTTATGATGTCCAGGTGGTCCAGCCTCTCACGGATTCCGGCGAAAGTATTGCCCTGCCCACACCGGAGGAAACTCTGGACGTTGTAGAAAATGCTCTTGCCGCCTGCGGCCGGACCGCGTCCCATTTCAGTTACTATGCCCAGGCGGAGAGCTGGTTTGATTACAGCGGAAACACAATTCAATGGGAAAACACGGGCATTCCCGGGCGGCTGCGCCTGGTAACTGCAGAAGATTATGGCCGCATCACAGGCGATCCGCCGGATTTGGCAGACGACCAAGTGCTGGTCTGCACCGAGGGACTTGACCTGCCGGACACCTTTTATGTCGGCTCGCTGCCTTTCCATATCGCGCAGCGGCTGGGAACCGGCCTGCCGGTAAACGGCAGCGCCATCATCAGCAGCGAATATGTATCCGTGTTGCTGGTCGTGGCAAATGAGGCTGTTGTGCAGGAGATCTTGGCCCAATCTTCAGAGGACATCTTCTCTCAAGAATTCCTGATCCAACTGAATCTGGACGGCACGGAGGATGAAAAGCTTTCCTATGCAGAGTACCTGCTGGAAAAAACCGGCGAGGGCGTCTCCGTCAACAGCCACCAGGACAATGCCATCGATCTGTATACCATGTACGGCGGCTTTTTATTCCTGGGTATCTTCCTGGGTCTGCTGTTCCTGCTGGCCACAGCGCTCATTATCTATTACAAACAAATCTCCGAGGGATATGAAGATCAGAGGCGCTATCAGATTCTGCGGCAAGTGGGGATGACAGACCGGGAAATTCAAGCCTCCATCCATACGCAGATCCTGCTGGTGTTTTTCCTGCCTCTTGGTATAGCAGGCCTTCACACCGCGGCAGCCTATCCCATGGTTTCCAAGCTCCTCGAGCTCTTCCAGCTGACCAGCCCCGCCCGCTATGCCTTGTGCACGGCAGGCACGCTGATGGTGTTCTGTGCCGTCTATGCCCTGGTCTATGGTCTGACAGCCCGGGTCTACCGGCAGATCGTATCCTGAACCGGCAGATCAGCCGTCCTTCGGAATCCCGATTGCACTGCGGCAGACCGTTGGCAGCTTATAATCAGGATGGGAAAATCTGACAATCAGAGCAAAGAGCGGGGCAATTGCCCCGCTCTTACTTTTCCATTCAGAAAGACCGCTATTTTACTCTGCCGGATTGACCGCCGAACTCCGCAGGCAGTGCCGCCGGGATGTTCGAGCGCATTTCATGCCACTGCCCGGCATTTACGGGATGCCGGAGGCAATTCCTTTTGCAGCCCATCAAAGAGCTTTCCCTCCAGGCAAATATCAGCACTCACATGCCGTATTGCTTTTCCAACGGCATGTGATTTTTCTTGCAGGATATGCAATTGCCGGTGTTGTAGCCGTAGTAGGTGCAATTTCGGTTTACATCGCC
>CABUDN010000178.1 GCA_902490355.1 uncultured Oscillibacter sp. | reverse complement strand
CATCTCGTCGATATCCAGCACGCAGTCGATCACCGCGCCGGTGCCGCCGGCGAGGGCCTCGTCCAGGGTCCGCTCCATCTCCTCCCGGGTCCGTACCCGGAAGCCCCGCAGGCCGTAGGCCTCCGCCAGCTTCACAAAATCCGGGCCCCGGTCCAGGGTGGTCTCGGAGTAATGATGGTTGTAAATCAGGCTCTGCCACTGGCGCACCATGCCCAGCGTACCGTTGTTGAACACGATGGAGATGATGGGCAGATGGTAGTGCTCCACGGTGCACAGCTCATGGCAATTCATCCGGAAGCAGCCGTCGCCGGTGATGTGCAGCACCCGCTTGTCGGGATTGCCCATCTGGGCGCCGATGGCCGCGCCCAGGCCGAAGCCCATGGTGCCAAAGCCCCCGGAGGTCAGCAGCTGGCCGGGATAGTCAAAGTGCAGGTACTTGATGGCCCACATCTGATGCTGGCCCACATCCGTGGCCACGATGGCATCCTTGGGCGCTCTGCGCCGGATAACCTCCAGCACCTGCTGCGGGGTGAGATGGTCGGAATCCTCCGCCGCGGAGGGCTGGCGCAGGGGCAGAATCCGCTCCTTCCAGGCCTCGTGGTGGTACTGGGGCATGCCCTGATTGAGCAGGGTCAGCACCCGCCGGGCCGAACCGATGATATGGTGGTCTGTGGGGACGTTCTTGTCGATCTCCGCGCGGTCAATGTCGATCTGAACAATCTTGCTCTGGGAGGCAAAGGTGGCCGGGTCCAGGGCCACCCGGTCGGAAAACCGGCAGCCCACCGCAATGAGCAGGTCGCACTCATCGCAGGCCACGTTGGACGCCCGGGAACCGTGCATGCCGATCATGCCGGTGGTCAGGGGATGTCCGCCGGGGAAGCCGCCGCCGCCCATGAGGGTGATGGCCACCGGCGCGTCCAGCTTTTCCGCAAACTCCCGGAACTCCCGGTGGGCCCGTCCCCGGACCACACCGCCGCCGCAGATCAGCAGCGGCCGCTCCGCCTGTGCAATCATCTCCAGCAGCTTTTCCACATCCCCCTGGTCCGGCTCCGGCTTTTTGGGCAGGTGGCTGTCTCCCAGGGGCTGCAGGCTGCCGCACTTGCGGTTTTCCCGCCAGGGAATGAAGGTATAGTCAATCATCTGGTCCAGGGCGGTGACATTTTTCAAAAAGTCAATGAGCACAGGGCCGGGACGGCCCGTGGCAGCCACGGCAAAGGCCTGGCGCATCACATCCGGAATCTGTTGGGCGTCCCGCACCAGGAAGGCCGCCTTGGTGATGGGCATGGCGATGCCGGTGGAGTCCACCTCCTGGAACGCATCCTTGCCCAGCAGGCTCTCGCTCACATTGCAGGTGATGAACACCACCGGGGAGGAGTCCAGATGGGCCGTGGCAATGCCGGTGGTGAGGTTGGTGGCGCCGGGGCCGGAGGTGGCAAAGCACACACCCACTTTTCCGGTAGCACGGGCGTAGCCGTCCGCCGCGTGGGCGGCACCCTGCTCATGTGCCGTGAGCACATGGTGGATCTTGTCCTGGTATCGGTAGAGCTCGTCATATACATTCAAAATGGTGCCGCCGGGATAGCCGAAAACCGTGTCGACCTCCTGCTCCAGCAAGCATTCCATGATGGCTTGCGTTGCGCGGATTTTCAATTTCTATTCCTCCTCCTGCTTGCGCTCAGATCTTTCCGCCGCCCTTTTGCAGCGCGATGACGCCGGTGCGGACCACCTCCAGAATATTGAACGTCCGCATCATCTCCTGAAAGCTGTCCAGCCGGTCCGGCGTGTCGGAGAGCTCCATGGTCATGGACGTGGGGGAGATGTCCGACACTTTGGCTCCGCAGATTTGGCACAGCGTCATGATATTGGGCCGGGTCCGGCTGTTGGCGCTGACCTTGAGAATCATCAGCTCCCGGCCGATGTAGCTGTTCTCTTCCAGCGTGCGGACCTTGATGACCTCCACCAGCTTGTTGAGCTGTTTTTCCACCTGCTCCATGACGCTGTTGCCGCTTTCGACAATGATGGTAATGCGGGAAACGGAGGGATCATCGGTGACGCCCACCGCCAGGGAGTGGATGTTGAACGCCCGGCGGGAGAACAGGCTGGTAATCCGGTTGAGAACGCCGGCCTGATTTTCCACCAGGACGGAAATCGTCTGTTTCATCTCGCGTCTCCTCCTTTCAGTCGGTGGTTCCCACATCGGGGTGCACTTCGCAGATCAGGATGCAGCTGCCCTGAGTGGCCAGGAACCGCTCCAGCGTCTCATCCAGCGCGTCCTCATCCCGGACCACCATGCTGGGGATGCCGTAGGCGGCGGCAATGGTCTCAAAATCCGGGGAGCCGTCCAGCGCCACGCCGAAGGGCCCATGGTAGGGCTCGGTTTTCTGAATCTGATGTACCAGCCCCAGCACCTGATTGCGGAAGAGGACAATTTTGATATCCATATTGGCACAGCGGACCGCTGCCAGTTCATTCATCGCCATCTGGAACGACCCGTCACCGCAGATCACCACGGTCTGCCGCTCCGGCTGGGCCACCTTGACGCCCACGGCAGCCGGAAGGGCATAGCCCATGGTGCCAAGGCCACCGCTGGTCAGCAGCCGTCCGTGCTTTTGGGGCAGGTACTTGCAGGCGAAAATCTGATTCTGGCCCACGTCCACGCACACTGCCGCGTCGTCATCCAGCAGACGGCCCAGCTTGCGCAGCACGGTGCCGGGGAACACGTAGCCCTCCCGGCGGGGGAACTCCCGCTCCAGCTCGGCCCGGCGGTATTCCTTGAGCTGCTCGCGCCACTGGGCATCGTCCGGCGCGGGAACCTTCAGCTCCAGCAGCTGCCGCAAAATCACTTTGACGTCGCCCACCAGGGGGATCGCTGCCTGCATGTTTTTGCCGATCTCCGCCGGGTCCACATCGATGTGGATGGTGGCCATGCGGCGCTGAATCTCCTCCGGGGAGATGATCGCCCGGTCCGCCACCCGGCTGCCCACCATGATGAGCAGGTCCGACTTGGCCAGGGCCTTGTTGGCGCAGCGGTTGCCATGAGCGCCGATCATGCCCAGGTTCAGAGGATGGTCCGTGGGGAGCACGGACAAGCCCATCATGGTTTTCACCACCGGGATGGAATACCGCTCCGCCAGCTCCACCAGCTCATCCCGGGCACCGGCCAGCCACACGCCGCCGCCGGCGCAGATCACCGGCTGACGGGACTTGGAGATGGCCTCGGCCACCCGCTTGATCTGCAGGTCATTGCCCCGCACGGAGGGCTTATAGCCCCGGATGCTGACCGACTCCGGGAACGTCACATCCGCAACCGCCTGCTCCTGAATGTCCACCGGGATATCAATGAGCACCGGGCCGGGACGGCCCGTAGAGGCAATGTAAAAGGCCTCCTTGACGATCTGCGGCAGCCGGGCGGCATCCTTGACCAGATAGCTGTGCTTGGAGAAGGCCGCCACGGTTCCGGTGATATCCACCTCCTGGAAGATATCCCGCCCCAGCAGGTTTGAGGGAACCTGCCCGGTAATGGCCACCATGGGGATGGAGTCCAGATACGCCGTGGCAATGCCGGTTACCAGGTTGGTGGCGCCGGGACCGGAGGTCACCAGGCATACCCCCGTTTTCCCCGTCACCCGGGCATAGCCGGAGGCCATATGGCCCGCGTTCTGCTCAGTCCGTACCAGGGTATACCCCAG
>CABUDN010000177.1 GCA_902490355.1 uncultured Oscillibacter sp. | reverse complement strand
AGGGCTGGTTCCGTGCGCCCTTTTATCTGCGCCGAACCGGTACTTACTTTCACACTAACATCTCCTTCTCAGAAAGTAAGGGCGGGGACCGCCGGCACGCGATCCTCGCCCTTCTACTTGTATTGTGGAGATTTTTTTGGTACACTCAGAGAAACAGCAGACAAATTAAAATCATTTGCAGACAAAAAAGAGGTGACTCCATGTTTTCCTCCATCGCCTTCTACATTGGAGAAAAGGTACTGGGTCTGAATGACCGGGAGTATCCCCTGGGAGAGCTGACTGCGGAGGTCCTGAACATCTCCCCGGAGAAGTACCACGAACTGCAGCGGATGCTGGACAAAGCGATGGAGAGCATGGATTGCTATGAGGAAAAGCACCAGATGCAGGACTGGTTCGACGCCAACGAGGAGATGATCCGGCTCCATGAAGCTCTGGAACAGTACCGGATTTTTCAGCTGATCCAGGACGAACCGGAGGTACTCTATGAGGCGCGGACGCTCACGGAGCAGTACACATTGTTTCTGGAAGAGGATCTCGTGCTGGGAGAGCGGGATAAAGAGATCATGCGCTCAATTGCGGAGTATAAGGCATATCTGGAACACCCGGAGGAATATGGCGGTTCAGATCATCTGGAATATCAGATCAACAGTGAGCGGTTTGAAGAGACGATGCTCCGTCCGCCGCTTCCACCTGCTCCGCCGGAAAAGACCAGGGCGCTGTTAATCGTGCCTGGGCCGCTGGAGATGAAGTGGGAGTTTTATAAAACCTACTGCATGACATACGGAACAGTCCTGATGGACATCGCCTCCGTCTGTCAGACGCTACGGGCCTTCATCCGCATGGGACTCTCCCAACTGGACAAGCTGACGCCGGACAGCTATGTGGCGGCGCTGCATGCCTTTCTATTCCACGAGCGCGCCCATAAGTGGGTTGCCAATCCTGTGGAGGGAACTGGATTTTACACCCGCATGGACGATGTGCGGCTTCACCTGATCCCCAGGGAGACCGTTCCCGGCTCCGGTACCTTCAAAGTCTACGAATACTACGAGGCAGACCGCCTCCAGACTATGCTGAAGCTGGATTTCTACAAGGGGCTGGAGGCCGGTCACCTGATCCGCCGGTGCGAGAACTGCGGACGGTTTTTCCTGCTGCAAAAGGGCTACCACACGAAATATTGTGACCTTCCCAACCCCACCCATCCCAAGTACACCTGCGCCCAGCTGGGCTACCGGCTCCGGGGCGTCAAGGAGGAGGCGGAGGACAGCCCGCTGGCCCAGGCCCTCTACCGCTGTTTCCAGCGGATCGACAAGGATCGGTCCCGGGACGTCATCACTGCAGAAGAACGGATGCTGCTGCGGGAGAAGGCCCAGGAGCTCTACCACTCGGCCCGGACAAAGCCGGGGACGAGCTATGAGGCATTCAACACCTCGCTGTCCAAGGAGAAGCTGTATCCGCTGTGCGGTGTTGAGAGAAAGAGCAGACCCAGGGGGAGGCCGAAACGAAACGCCTGAGTTTTATCACAGAAAGAAAGGGGGCGGTGGGCCTTGACCAACGAGGAACTGTACTGGAAAATTCAGGCCGGAGATTCTGGCTCTTTTGAACAGCTCTACGGCCAGCTGGAGAACTTCATCCGGGCCATCGCCCTGGATGCGGCCAGGCGCTTTGGATGTGCGGACGCTGCGGCGATACCATTGCTGGAGGATCTGTGCGCCGAGGGGAACCTGGAGTTGTGGGAGCGGATACAGGCCGGCGGCTATGACGAGGGAGCCGGAAAACTGACCACCTATCTCTACCCCTTCCTGCGGGGGCGGATGTACCGCTATCTGGAGACCAATTTGGGCGTCATGGCCCTGAGCAAGGACGAGATGGCGCGGGTGCGTCTGGCCCAGCGCCTCTACTATTCGGAGGACAAATCTGTGGAGGAGATTGCCGCGCAGATGGGCATCTCCGAAACAGAAACCGCACGGTTGATCGGATACAACACCCATTTTCTCTCTGTATTTGACCTGCAGAAGGAGGAGGGTGATCCTCTGGAGCGGCTCCTGTCCCACCGGCAGGGAGCCTCTGCGGATCAGATCGTCTACCGGGAGGTGTGCCTGGAGTTGTTGGAACCGCTGTTCCGCTCCCTGAGCGCCAAGGACCGCTCCATCCTGGGCCACACCTTCGGTGTCTACGGCTACGAAAAACTGTCCGCCGACGAACTGGGCCTGCGGGAGATGCTCACCCCCGACGGTGTGACCAAGGCGCGAAAGACGGCTCTGGAGCACCTGCGCAAGCGGTATCCCGGCAGCGACTTGCAACGTTGGCGGGAGGCGTTCCGGTCGTTGAACCGAACCAGACGGGAAGCGGGGAGGGAAGGTTATAGCCTGCCGTATCCGGCATGGTGGGACTCCACAGTTTCCAAAGCGAAAATTTCTAAGGGATAAAAAGTCAACCGCCGCACTCCATTGGAGTGCGGCGGTTGGCTTCAGCGTTGAGCGTTGAATGAAAAATATGTCGAAGAAAATATCGAGAAAGACACTCGCTGTCCACCTGATATGCTATAATGCTACCATCAAGTTTCCTCGAAACATAGAAATTTGTGGGGAGGCACCTCCAGTACTGAGGCAATGTCGAACAGAGTATCCAGAGACAGGGCCTTGGAGATGTTGGGGGCTTCCAAGTGGCCGATAAAGGCGGGGGTCACTCCCACCTGCTCTGCCAGCTCCTCCTGGGTCAAGCCCCGGAGTTTCCGGTAGTAGGCTATTTTCAGACCGATTTGACGGTATTGTTCCTTATAGATTGTTTTCATGCGCAATTCCTTCAGCGTCCCTTTTATGGTAGCGGATTGCGACAGAAATTGACATGAGCGAATAAATATATTATTATATCTTTTAGATAGTTTTATGTGTTTGATGGTACATATTTATCTGCAGGAGGCCCTCCTATGGACGGTACGGCAATGAAAACTGACCGCGTCTTAAAAATTTATTCCAGATTAGTCAACGGGGATATTTTGAGAAAAAAAGAGCTTGCGCAACAATTTCATGTCACGGAACGGAGTGTTCAGCGTGACATGGAATCGCTGCGCTGTTTTTTTGCGGAGCAGGGACTGCGGCAGGATATCATCTATGACAAAGCGGCGAAGGGCTACCGACTGGAGAGCCCCGCCTGTTCTTTGCTGAACAACAGTGAAATCTTGGCGGTCTGCAAGATCCTCCTGGAGAGCCGATCTATGCGGAAAGACGAGATGCTCCCAATCTTGGACAAGCTGATTGCCTGCTGTGTCCCGGAGAGAAGTAAGCGGGCGGTGACGGAATTGCTGGCCAACGAGAAGCACCACTATGTGGAACCCCATCATGGGCGGCACCTCCTACCTGGCCTGTGGGAGATCGGCCAGGCGGTGCAGAACCACCAGGTGATGGAGATCGAGTATGAGCGACTGAAGGAACCACGACTGGTACGTCGACGGGTGTTACCAGTGGGCATTATGTTCTCGGAGTACTACTTCTATCTGACGGCTTTTTTAGAAGACAAAACGGACTTTGACAACCCGGACGACCTGTTCCCCACCATCTACCGGGTCGACCGGATCCGGGATTTCAAGATGCTGGAGGAGCATTTCAAGGTTCCCTATAGGGACCGGTTTCAGGAGGGCGAATTCCGCAAGCGGGTGCAGTTTATGTATGGCGGCAAGCTGGAACGGATCCG
>CABUDN010000176.1 GCA_902490355.1 uncultured Oscillibacter sp. | reverse complement strand
ATCCCTTATGAACTCCTTCCTTTTGGAGTCCAACTTTTTGTCCGCATCCCCGCCTCGCCTGTTCCGCCTGAAAGATCCCTATGACCTGCCTGCCAGTGATGCGCAGTTTATCCGTGCCGCACGGGAAAACTGCGCGTTTCACTATGCCCATTGCCCGGAGTACCGCAGGGTGCTGGACGGCTTTGGCTTCCGCCCGGAGGAGCTGCAAACGATTCCGGATCTGGCGCGTCTGCCTTTCCTGCCTACCGTTACGTTCAAGCGCCACCGGCTGTTCTCGCTGCCCCGGCGGCGCATGGCGGCTGTATCCACCTCCTCGGGTACTTCGGGGCGGTTCAGCGAGATCGGCTTTGATTTCCCCGCCCTGTGGTGTGACTGGAACATGCTGTGGAAGATCGGCCGCACCCGGGGCTTCTTTTCCCCAAAGCCCACGCATTATATCATACTGGGCTATCAGTTCCGGTTAGATAACCGTGCCGCAGTGGCCCGCACTGCTTTTGGCGCTACGCTTTTGGCGCCGGCGCTGAGCCGGACTTACGCCCTGCAATATGAAAACGGCAGCTATGTCCCGGATCTGGACGGGGTGGCGGAGGCACTGATCCGCCATGGGAAATCCCGGTTTCCCACCCGGCTTGTGGGTTTCCCTTCGTATACCTATTTCCTGCTCCGCCTGCTGGAGCGCCGGGGTGTCCGGCTGCAGCTGCCCCGGGGCTCCAAGCTGATGCTGGGCGGGGGCTGGAAGCAGTTCTATACCCAGCAGGTGGATAAGCCCGTACTCTATGATCTGGTGAACCGGGTGCTCGGCATCCCGGAGGAACAGATCATTGAGGTGTTCAGCGCTGTGGAGCATCCCATCCTCTATGCCGACTGCGTCCGGCACCATTTCCATATCCCGGTTTACAGCCGGGTCATCATCCGGGACCCGGAAACGCTGGCCCCCCTGCCGTCCGGGCAGCCGGGGCTGGTGGAGTTTATCACCCCGCTGCTCACCGCCACGCCGATCCTTGCGGTGATGACCGATGACCTCGGCATCCTTCATCCCGCAGGCTCCTGCCCCTGCGGCAATCCGGCTCCCTGGCTGGAGATCCTGGGCAGGGTGGGGCTGAAGGATATCAAGACCTGCGCCGCGGGGGCCGCGGAGCTGCTGTCGGGAGGTGAGGGGACATGATTCTGGCCAATGGTAAGCTGTATCCCACGGATCGTCAGGATGAGATCCTGTCCGGCCTGGAGGAATGCCTCAACCGCACCTTGGCGGAGCAAAGCCTGTCCCCGGAGACAGTCATCGCCGCCATTGATCGATTGGGGCGGCGGCTGGATCAGGGGGAATTTGACCCGCTGCTCGCGCAGGTGGAGCAGGCGAACCGGTATCTGGCGCAGATCCGCCCGCTGCTGACCCGCGAGGCGCTGGAGTACAAACTGCGGGTAGAACTGGGCGCCGACGCTGCCCCGTATCGCACGGCCCCGCCCGACGGCCTGCCGTCCCTCTCGGCCCGTCCCGCCCCGCTGGGCGTGCTGCTCCATATCGCAGCGGGCAACGTGGATGGCCTGCCCGCTTACAGTGTGGTAGAGGGGCTGCTGACCGGCAATATCAACATTCTCAAGCTGCCGCGGGCGGATAACGGCCTGTCCGTGGAGATCCTTCGGCAGCTGATACAGGAGGAACCCGCGCTTACGAATTTCATTTATGTTTTCGACACCCCCTCGGAGGATGTGGACGCATTGCTGCGCATGGCGCGGCTCAGCGACGGCATTGTGGTGTGGGGCGGGGACGGGGCGGTATCCGCAGTGCGCAGGTTCGCCCCGGTAGGGGCAAAGCTGATCGAGTGGGGGCACCGGCTCAGCTTTGCGTACCTTTCCGGCCCACAGGATCGGGCGCAGGACTGGCCCGCTCTGGCTGGACACATTATTGAGACGCGTCAGCTGCTGTGCTCCTCCTGCCAGGTCATTTATCTGGATACGGATTCCATGGAGGAGGTACACGCCTTCTGCCGGGCGTTCCTTCCCGTATTGGAGCAGGCGGCCGCCCGGGGGCCAGCAAGAAACTTGGGTGCGGCGGCGGAGCAGACCCTCCGCCGGTATCAGGCACGGATCGAGCGGGCGATTTCCGG
Source organism: uncultured Oscillibacter sp. (assembly GCA_902490355.1). Taxonomy (GTDB): domain Bacteria; phylum Bacillota; class Clostridia; order Oscillospirales; family Oscillospiraceae; genus Oscillibacter. The sequence continues at coordinate 1,684 of CABUDN010000176.1, read as the reverse complement.
GGAAACAGGGGACAGCAGGAGAACGGTTTATGACGGCAGGGGATGCTCGCTCACCGCCTGCGCCGACCGCGAGCTGGAGCTGTCCGATCTGTTCGGCAACCCACTGGTAAAGGCACTGCCGCGGCGCGAGCTGCTGCCCGTCCTGCGGCGACAGAAGGGGCGGCTGCAAACCGCCGGGCTGCTGTGCCCGGAAGCTGACCGCGCCGCCTTGACCGGTTTGCTGGTACGGGCCGGGGTCAACCGGGTGCTCGGGGCGGGAGAGATGTCGGACACCTTTTGTGGCGAAGCACACGACGGGGAATACCCCCTGCGCCGGTACACCCGGATGGTCAATGTGAGATAGGGATCGGTGCAGCGCGCACAAGGCAATAAGGATAGCGGAGCGCGTCCCGGACCGGATTCCTTGAAGGTTTTCTTGCCGAAAAGATTTTGGCCACTTGCGTATATGCGCGTGAGCGCATATAATGGGGGACGGAAATCCTACCACCGGAGGTGCAATTGTGGAGTATCTCACAGTGCAGGAAACTGCCGACAAATGGAAATTATCAAAGCGGATGGTGCAGCAGTTTTGTACCGACGGGCGTATCCCCGGCGCACAGAAACTAGGACGTGTCTGGGCTATCCCTGCGGACGCAGAAAAGCCCCGGGATCCCCGGTTTGCCCAGCCCAAACCATCCGTGATGCTCACGGACAGCGGAAACCTCATGCCTTTGATGAACAGCGCCTTTGCGCCCGGCCGTTGCCGGGAGACGGCGGAGGCTATGGCAGAAGGCACGCAGCGGGACATCGCCCTGGCGGAGTACCACTATTTCACGGGAAACCCGGAGGCGGCGGCAAACGAGGCGGAGGCTTACCTCACCAGCGCCGATATCGGGGCGAGGCTTTCGGCCTGCCTGATTTATGCCTATGCGAACCTATCCCTGGGACGCATCCCGCGTGCGCGTTTTGCCCTCGGCGAGCTGAACGCCACCCTCTCCAGCGGCGGGAAGTCCCCGGAGATAGAGGCTGCCTCCGCTTTTGTGGCAGCGGCGGGCGCGGTACTGCTCCACCTGCCCCTGCCCGCGGGGCTGCCGGACATCCAGGGCTTTCTCCCTATATTGCCAAACGGCCTGAGGGCTTTCGCCCTGTATATCTACGCCCATTACTGTTACTTGCAGGGGGAATATGCCATCAGCGCCGGCATCGTGGAGGGGGCACTGGCCATGGGCGCGGGGAACTATCCCATCCCGGCGATCTACCTGCACCTTGTAGCGGTGATGGATTGCATGAGCCTCAAGCAGACGGGCCGGGCAAAAGCCCACCTGCTCTCCGCCTGGGCGCTGGCCCGGCCCGACGATCTCATTGAGGGCTTTGGCGAGCACCACGGGCTGCTGGGCGGGATGCTGGAGGCTGTCATCAAACCGGGATGGCCGGGGGATTTTAAGCGGATCATCGACATCACCTACCGTTTCTCTGCGGGCTGGCGCAGAGTCCATAACCCGGAGACGCACCACGACGTAGCCGACGATCTCACCACCACGGAGTTCGCCGCCTCCATGCTGGCCGCCCGGGGCTGGACCAACCAGGAGATCGCAGACCACATGCACATCTCCCCGAACACAGTCAAACGCTATATTTCCACCGCGTTGGAAAAGCTCCACATCAGGCACCGGCAGGAGCTCAAGCAGTTCATGCTGCTGTAAAG
>CABUDN010000175.1 GCA_902490355.1 uncultured Oscillibacter sp. | reverse complement strand
CTTGGAAGCTGAGTTCTTGCCGAGGAAGTCATGGCGTGCCTAAAAAAATCCAAGCAGGGTGTCTGTTGTGACACCCTGCTTGGATTTTCCTGTTCAATTATCGTTCCGGGGAACGGCTCTTTTTCCGTGTTGTCCGTGATTCCGTTGGAGGATTTGGTCGCTCGATCTTGGGCAGTGGCTCCAAGGATATCTCGCTTAGATCCACGTCCAAAGGTTTGGACGCATTTTCCAAGACATGCTTGAGGCTGTGCTGGACTCCGATATTGGTCACGTCAATCTCATTGACACACTGACTCAACCAGGGAAACTGTTCCGCCAATTGCTCCATCAGACCGATCACATCCAATGTAGTCAGTTTTTCTGCTGAGACATACACAGAATACTGGCGATGTTCAAATCCGTTGGCCGTCATAAATCGGCGGATATCTTGATACGCCTTTTTATAGTATTGCGCATTTTGAGGCGGCTCCGTATGCGGGTAGAGCTGTTTCAATGACTCCTGGTGCAGATCAAATGTAATCTGCTTTCTACTGCCGGTGTTGGACATATTAGGCCATCTTCCGTCTTTGGATCTTCCACGCTTGGGACAGCACATCCTCCTGAGTGCCATCATCATCATGCCAAGTGCAGGAAGCTGCAAACTTGGGGAACCAATCTGTCCGAAGCAATGCCATCAAAATGGCCCACATATTGGAGAAATCTTCTTCACCGCCACAGCCCGCAAAGGACAGCCTCTCTCCATTGGAAATGCAGTGCAATCCTTTTGCTGCAAAGCTTTTCTGGATCGTCTGCCGCACAGCCTCCACAGTATATCCGTATTGCTGGATCTGTTCCTTGTCAAAGGTGAACTCGACTTTCATGTGCGCACCTCCTCCTGTTGTCTCATTATACCTGCCTACTGGGAAGTTATCAAGGGCAATCGGCAGACAGTGGGCCGTCACGCGCTCTGGGCCAGCTCCCGCACAATCCGTTCCTTAGACAAAGCAGCATAGGCATCGGTGACCTCGATGCCGGTGGCAGAATATCCTTCCAGCACAGCGGCCAGCACCGTGCTACCGGAACCGGCAAAGGGGTCCAGGATACGTCCACCCGGTTCGGTGATCTTCACCACATCCCGCATGAGCTGCAAGGGCTTTTCCGTCAGGTGGATGCGGTTCTGGGGATTGCCATACTTGAATACGCCGGGCAGACAAGGGACAGGTCTACTGATGGGCATATCCCCGTTGGAGCCCCAGACAATGTACTCAGCCTGCTGGCGGAAGCGGCCCTTCTGGGGACGGCTGTTGCCTTTGTCCCAGACAGCTGTACCGCGCCAGATCCACCCCGCCCACTGGAGCGCATCTGTGGCTGCAGGGAGCTGCCGCCAATCGATGAACATGCACACAGGGGCACCGGGTTTACAGACCTTGCGGGCGTCATAGAGCCATTCAGCGGCCCAGCGGGTCCAGGAACGCTGATCCTTGGAGTCGCCGTCAAAGGGAGGGGGCGCGCTTTCCCCCATGCTGGAATATTTCTTGTCGGTGGACTTGTTTTTCTCCGCCTGGGTCCGGCCCCCGGAGGCATAGGGGGGATCGGTGATAACCGCATCAAAGGTATTAGGGTCGAACTCGCGCAGGACCTTCAGCGCGTCGCCGTGGATGATCTCCCAACTGGGACGGATCGCAGTGATGTTATCGCTCATAGGCATGTTTCTCCTTCTTTCCTTTGGATTGATCTTGGAGCGCGGGCAGTTCCGTCTCCACATATTCGCTGATGATACACAGCGCCTCATGGTAACTGTGGCAATTCCCTCCGGTGATGCGGTCACACATCTCTTTGGCCTGGTCGCCCATGCCATGCTCTCGGAGCGTTCTGGACGCTGTCCCCATCAGGTTGAAGATATTACCGTCTTGTTCAATCAGCGAACAGTGCGGTTTCGGTCTCTCCTGCTGGTTCGGCTGATCCAGGAAACCACCCAGCCGGTTGGGTACATAGTCAGACAGCCAAGTGCCGCCAAACTGACTGTGCGTCTGAATCCGCCACATCGCAAGCTTTCCCACATTCAGCTGTACCCCCTCAAAAGAGAACAGCAGGTTTGTGAGGCCGTCGTGCTGGAATGTGGCCGCATGTTCAAATTTGGTGCCATTCAGTAGGATTCCTTCCTGGGTGAGCAGATCATTGATTCCGTCCACCCATTCCTGAAGGTCACCGCCGCAGCCCTGGAGGATCAGCCCTTCCTCATCGGTCATGCGCCGCAGGTCCTCCGTGGTCTTTTCTTGGATCATTTAACCTCCTCGCGCTTGGCGCTTTTCTTTTTTCTGGGAGAAGTGCGTCCCTTCGGTTTGGAATCTGTCACAACGGGGATGTCCAGTTTATTGGCACGCTGGATCTCCGCCCACATCCCTTCCGTGACCGGTCCATAGACATTGACCTGCTGGCACTTTTCTACCAGCCGCAGGCCCATCTCCCGTGCAGCCAGGTCCTGCACCGGGTCACCCGGATCTGCGATGGGCGGGAACATGAGATGGGGGCAGACTGGGATGTCGCCCGCCTGAAAGACTTCCTGGGCTTTCTGTCTGGCAAACTCAATGTTTTTTTCTACTTCGCCCCGGAGGGGCGCGCAGATATACACTAATTTGGGGCCGTGGTCTTTTGCCGGAATTTGAATACGGAAGGACTCCACATAGTCGCTGGCCATTTGCCGGAGCTGCCGGTAGTCCTCCTGGGAGGGATGGTAGGCATACCAATCGATCCGGTCACCATCTACCCAAATATGCGGATCAACGCCATCCCGCAGGTAGGGGTTGTTGGGGATCTTCTGTTTTCCCCATACATCCTTGAACCGAAGAGTCAGCTTGTCCACCACACCCTGATTGCTGTCCAGCAGCGTCAGGCGAAGAGCTGCATAGTGATCCGCATGGCCCAGTGTAACAAATTCAGCCCTCACCTGACGATTTCTGTCCAAGCCACCCAGGCAAGCACGGCCTACAAAGACCGGATCATGGATTACAGCCCCGTCCGCAAACAGTTTGCGGAGTTCCTGCTCAAAAAAGTTGCTCATCTGCTCATCTCACAGCCTTTCTGTTTCTTGGGGGGAGAAGGAGCTGGCTGTTGAGGAGCCAGTTCGTCTCGGGACGAATCCCGGATCACAGAACGGTTTTTCCCGCTGATCACCAGAGTATCCAGTGTATCGTTGCGGATCTCCTCACCGCTGATCACCAATGCGCTGCCTGTCAGACGCACATCCCCGGATACTTTGCCATAGACCGCGCAGTGGCCGGACAGAATGGGAACGCCCATGGTATCCTTGTCATTGAGGATCATGGAAAACCCGGAGGCCCTGGCAGAGGCGCTGAGCACAGCGCCGCGTATATAGGCATTGTCCTCTACCCGCGCATGGCCGGAAAGGACAGCGCCCATAGAGATATAAGCGTTGTCGCAGACGACCGCCTCTCCGCGCAGAACAGCCCCCTTGTCAACATAGGCGTCATTACAGGCAATGGCATCGTCAAAAATCCATGCGGTATCGTTCGGCTCAAAGGAAAGGTTGCTCTCGCTCTCCACGAAGCCACCTAAATCACCGGCGCTGACCTCCGCACTCACATCTCGGAGCGCCCGGATACGATGAAGGAAGGGATACTTTTCGTGTGAGATCTCCGTGATTTCATATTTCTGATTGCTCGTTGTTGTCATCTCCTTTTTTATGCAGCATTTTGGAACAGACTCTCCTGCGCATCTTCCAAACGAAACTCCGCGTCAATGTCGGAGAAGGTCTCGCTGCGATTGAATTTCTCGCTTATGTGCCGGAGCATGTGCAGGTGTACCCGATGCTTTATTCCGGCTTTCCTTGCCGC
>CABUDN010000174.1 GCA_902490355.1 uncultured Oscillibacter sp. | reverse complement strand
TGCCTCAATGCAAAAGTCCACCGGGAAGCGCACCTCGATGCCCCGGTCCCCGATGCCGGTCTGCACCTCCTCGGTGCAGACCGCCCGGGCTGTCACCTTGCAGCTTTCCGGCAGCTCCACCTGACAGGATACGTCCAGGCAGCGCTCCGCCACCAGAGGAGTTCCGCCTTCATCCTGGTAGAGAACCCGAACCGTGGCGCCGGTGCGCAATGTCACATTCTCCCCTTCCCGATTGACCTGCACGCCGCCGCAGCAAACGGATACCGTCAGAACAGATTCTGCCTCTACACCGATTTCCAATACCTCCCGCACCGTCTGCCGCCGGGTCATGGTCTCCATAAACCCGGTCAGGCTCACCGGCACAGCCTCATAGCTCATATCGTAGGCGGTGGAATACAGGTCCCCCAGCAGAGTCAGCTCCTGCTCCTGGCGCAGCAATGCCGTGGCATGGAAATAAAGCGTCACGGCAATCTGACGGCCCTCGTCGTCATCACTGTCCAGCTGCAGATCCGTACCGGTCAGCTGAATCTGGACATCCGCGGTGTGATCTTCCGCCGCGCCTTCCACCTCCATGATCTGGGAGAACGGCAGTTCCGCCGAAGACGAGCAGCACAAACTGGAGCTGGTGCGGTAAAGCACTGTAATATGGAATACCCCTTTGAAAATCAGCTTGCTGCCTACAATCTTTGCCTCCGATACCGCAGCGCTGACCCGGTTGCCCAGCAGCTCCACCGCTCCATCCCGTCCCGGCGAGAGATTCATCTCTCCGGAATAGGTGAAATCCTTTTCCGCGATATGGGTCAGCAGCACGGCGTGCTGGTGCTCCTGGCGCTTTTCCACGCACAGTGCCGGTTCCGCGTCCGCATCCGTGCACACACACAAAGTACTCTTCTGATATCCGGTCAGCACCGTCACCAGCTTGCAGTGCGTGAAGATCTTGCGCGGGTTGAGCGTTCTGGTCTCCAGGAATTCCGTCTGGGTCTGTGCGCCTAAGTACTGGCAGCCCGGCAGAGCCCGGCTGTCGCTCTCAACGGTAAAGGGGATGGAAAAGTCCAGTGTCCGAATACCGCCCTCCCCTTCCGGCGTATAGAGGACCGTAACCCGCACCGTTCCGGATACCTCCGCCTTCCCATCCCGCAGTTCCCGGCTGTGGAGGAAGACGCGCCCTTCTGTTTCAATAATCCGGGCAATATCCGGCAGATAGTCCGGTACAATCGTCTCCGCAGTTTCCTCCTGTGTCAGTGTCAGTTCTCCGCCTGTCTCATAGGCGTCCAGGCTTGTTTTTTTCAATTCCAGTTCCATCTTCGAGGCCCTTCCTTTCCCGGCTGTATCATCCATGCCACACTCTATGCCGGGCGGGCCGTCATTATGACGCGATCTTACTCTCCGGCTTTGACGCCGAACAGCCGCCGCAGAATGCCCCGCAGAGCCTTTGGGGATTTCCAGACCACAATGTTCATTGATATTGCTCCTTTCTCCGCTAACGCCTGCAGCAGGCGCAGCCGCACGCGATCAGTACGAACGCTACCAGAAACAACAGAGCTCCCACCGGAAAAATTGCCGTAATGAGGATTCCGGCTCCCAGAGCTACTGCGAAAATACCCAGCAGCCAGCAGCCGCCTCCCCTTCCATGAAACATGCGCCCTGCGCCTCCTTTCCTCTCCAGTATAAGCACCAAACCCATTCAGGGTGCAAAAAAACTGCCGGAGGCACGTGTCCTCCGGCAGTTTGATTACTTTTTGGTCTCCTGCCAATCCTTCAGAGGCTTGAGCTCCTCATAGAGCCGCAGGTAACTGTTGTGGCGGCTTTTCTGGATCTCGCCCCGCTTCACAGCTTCCAAGACGGCACAGCCCTTTTCCTTGGTATGGCTGCACCCAACAAACCGGCACGAATCCAGATATGGTTGGAACTCCCGGAATGTCTCGGGCAAGTGATGTTTGAGTTCCAGATTCAGCTCCTCCGTCTCAAAGGAGGAAAAGCCCGGAGAGTCCACCACCTCTGCCCCGCAGGCCAAATGATACAGCTCCACATGCCGGGTGGTATGCCGTCCCCGTCCGAGAGCGTCGCTCACTTCGCCCACCTGGAGATGAAACTCCGGATCCAGGGCATTGAGAATGCTGGATTTTCCTACGCCGGAATTTCCTGTAAAGGCAGATAACTTCCCAGCAATGAGGGGCTTGAGTTCCTCCAGTCCCTCCCCGGTCTCCGCACTGACACGCAGGGTGGGAAAGCCTGCCGCATGGTAAATCTCATAAAGACTGTCCGCCCGGTCCAGATCGCTCTTGTTGAGCAGGATGATGACCTCGCAGGACTTGAGGGCCGCAATGGCCGCCACCCGGTCAATGAGGAAGGGGTCCGTCCGGGGCACCGCCCCGGAAGCGATGACCACCAGCTGATCAATATTGGCCACCGCCGGTCTGGAAAAGGCGTTGCGCCGGGGCAGGATCTTCTCCACGAAGCCCTCGCCGCCGCCCAGCTCCCGCACCTCCACCCGGTCCCCGACCAGTGGGGAGACGCCTTCCTTCCGGAATTTGCCCCGGGCCCGGCAGGTCAGCAGTTCGGAACCGGTATTGACATAATAGAACCCACTCAGGGCCTTTTGAATCCGTCCCTGTGTCATATGCTCACCGCTGCTCATGAAAATGATGTCGGTCCGCCTTGGCTCTGGTCCAGGGCACCGTCGAAATACACCCGGACATTCTCCATCCCGGAGCCGGAGAGGGTAACCCGCACCTGACCGTCGGAGTACTTCACCGTCTCGTCGTACTGCGGCTCATCCTCATTTCCCACGTATACCTGCACGTGAACGGTGGTGGCGTCGCCCTGAGGTTCGGGCAGCTCGTAGAACTGGGTGATGGTAGTCTCGGCCAGTCCGGCGCTGACCTGGAACTTGATGGTGTCCCACTCCTCAGCCATGGTATTGACCGGGATGCTCTGCCAAATCACAGTCCCGCCGGGCTCATCGCTGGAAACCGTCTCGATGTCCTCGGCGTTGCAGGTCAGATTCAGAGCCTTGACTTCCTCCAGCACCTCATCAATCTGCTTGCCCACAAACTGCGGAACGGGAACCTGCTTGATCTCCGGTCCCTTGCTGATGACAAAGTGAATCGTGTCGCCCTTTTTCAGAGGTTCGTCGGCAGCGGGGTCCGTGGAGATGATATAGTTCTCCGTCACCTCGTCGCTGTACACGTACTCCTCTTCGGTAGGCTCTACCAGCTCCAGATCGTACTGTTCAATGAGGGATTTGAGCTCCACCTTGGCTGCGGCATAGGTCATGTTGGTCACGTCAATCATGGTGCCGATGTCCTCACCGGCGCTGACCCAGACCTGAATCACCGTGTTGTCGCCTTTGCGGAACTCCCCTTCCTTGGGGTCCTGCTTCACAATCTCCCCGGCCTCATACTTGTCGCTGTATACGGTTTCCTCCTGAACGACAATGGTGAAGATCCCGTTGACTTCCGGCAAGTCTTCTGCCGCCTCCACCGTCATACCGATGACGTTGGGCACGGCAAACTGATTCTGCACCGGATTATTGAAGGAGGTCAAAATCGACTTGAACAACAGCACGACAACCAAACACGCGGCCAGTACACCGGCCACAATAGCCAGTGTCCGGGTAGAGTTCCGCTTTCCGCGGCGGCGCGGCGGTTCGTCGTCATAATCGTCGTAATCCCGGCGCCGCTCCCGTTCCTTCTGGACGTTGGAGCGCATGGAGCCGGTGGATCCGCCGGCATGGGCAGGTGCCGTACGCAGCAGCTGCGTCGGCTCATCGGATTCCTCCGGCCGCAGATCGGAGAGCTCGAAATCCAGGTTGATGCCGGGATTTTTCCGGAAGG
>CABUDN010000173.1 GCA_902490355.1 uncultured Oscillibacter sp. | reverse complement strand
ACGAGATAAAGGAATGTGACTGGAGTTCAGACGTGTGCTCTTCCGATCTCCCGCGGAATTTGCTAGGGTAAGAGACGGCGGCCGAGGCTGCGGATGCGCCAGGGGGCAGTTCATGCCTGATCGGTAAAATGAAACGCAATCTCGCCGGTCAGCAGACGGCACATCTGATTGGCCAGAGCATCCACATCCGGCATTTTTTGGCTCAAACTTGTCAGCAGAATCCCCACCAGACCGCAGGAGCAAAAGGAAAGTACGGTTTCCAGATCCTCCTGGGAACAAGAGACGCGGGAGCCCTTGCTCCGATGCAGGGCCTGCAGATACGTGTGAATCGCTTTGAGAAACATGCGTTCCATTTCGCTGCGCCGCTGGGATGCCATCAGCTGCTGAATGAATACCCGGTGTTCAAAGGTCTCATAGATCAGGCCCCGAATGGCTTCCTTGTAGGAAGGAGCCTCCAGGCTCCGTTCAATGGACTGTTTGAGGGACTGGTTTTGGCACCACTCCACCACGTCCATAATATCCTGAAAATGATAGTAAAAAGACTGACGGCTGATGTTGCAGGTGTCCACCAGTTCCTTGACTGTAATTTTATCCAGAGGCTTGTGCTTGAGAAGCTCGTACAGGGTCTCTGCAATCTTGGCTTTCATATCAACTGGCATGGCAATTCCTCTCGTCGCATCGGCGCGGAAATAGGGCGGTTTTCTTAATTAGATTAGTGTAACAGAAATGTCCGTCAATGTCCAGAATGGGTCTGCCGCAGGCCGGCAGAAGAACCCCGGGCAGAATGCGGGAAGGACAGATGCGGCGGATGGCTGCGGCTGATTTTGGGAATCCTGCTGATTGCGGCGGGAGGATATGCCCTGGTCCAACCTGGCGGCGGGATTCGGCGCGGTTTTCGGACCGCTTCCGGAAATGACCGGCACCGGCCCGCTGTATGGTGCGGGCAAAGCGGGGAGATTGGCCTGCATGCTCCGCCGGTTCCAATCATCGAAAGTGAGGCGTACATTGTGGATGTGATCTCCATTCTGGTATCTCTGGATCAGGCGTATCTGCCGCAGCTGCAGGTCCTGCTGACATCCATTTTCTGCAATAATCCCGGAGAGCGGTTTGCCGTTTATCTGCTCCACAGCGGAATTTCGGAGCAGGCGCTCTCGCCGGTGGCGGAGCAGTGCCGCCGGATGCAGTATTCGTTTTGTCCCGTCCGGGTACAGGACGATCTGTTTGCCGGAGCACCCACTACCAGGCAGTATCCCCGGGAGATGTATTACCGGCTGCTGGCGGGACAGCTTCTGCCTGGAGAGGTGAAGCGGATTTTATACCTGGACCCGGATATTCTGGTGCTCAATCCTCTGCGGCCGTTGTGGGAATTGGAACTGGACGGCAATCTGTTTGCCGCGGCGGCGCATACAGGAAAAACGGAGCTGGCCAACAATGTGAACCGTCTGCGCCTGGGGACGCGGCATGACTACTACAATTCCGGCGTGCTGCTGATGGATCTGGAGGCCTGTCGGGCCCGCGTGGATCCTGAAAGTTTATTTCGCTATGTACTCGAACACGGCAAGGAAATGCTGCTTCCGGATCAGGACCTGCTCAACGTGCTCTATGGAGAACAGATCTTACCGCTTGCGGATGCGGTGTGGAACTATGATGCCAGGAATTACAACACCTACCGGATGGCCAGTTCCGGCCTGTGTGATATGGACTGGGTGATGCGCCATACGGCTGTTTTGCACTTTTGCGGCAAAGCCAAGCCCTGGAAACCGGGGTATCTCTACCGCTTTGGCGTGCTGTACCTGCATTATGCCCAGATTACCCGGCGGCTCTTTCCGGCAATCGAGGCATAGCTGCGCGTTTGGAGAGAGTGCCGGGAAATCAACTGCAAAAACCAAACTCGGAGGCGGAAGCGGCCGGATGGCTGCTTCCGCCTCCTGTTCTGTTTCCCATGTTTATATTTTTTGTGTTCTGCGGTGAGACGCGGCACCAAGCTCAAACGTTATATTCTTGAATCCGTGAGGACATACACACTGGGAGGCGGTTGGGTTGTTGACAGTATATCTTGCCATGCTGAGCAACGAGGAGGACCGGGAGCGGTTTACGCTGCTTTATGAGGCCCATGAAAAACGGCTTTATGCGGTGGCGCTGAAAATTTTAGAGAATCCTACCCGGGCGGAGGATGCTGCCCAGCAGGCCTGGCTCCAGGTACTGCGCAACTGGGAACGGGTCAATGCACTGGACTGGGATGCCGCGGCGCGCTATCTGGCCGTGGCGGCCAAAAACGCCGCGTTGGACCTGTTGAAAAAGGAAAAGTGGACCGCATCCATGCCGGAAGACTGGGACCCGCCCGCACCGGAGTCCGGGATGGGAGAGTATGAGCGGCTGGTGGCGCTGATTTTATCCCTGCCGGAGGATTACCGCAGAGTACTGGAACTGAAATTTGTGGAGGAGGAGACCAACCAGGAGATTGCCCGGCGGCTGGGACTCAAGGAGTCCACGGTTTCCACCAAGGTGCAAAGAGGCCGAAAGCTGCTGCTGGACGCAATGAGGCGGGAGGGCTACTGCAATGGATGACCGGAATGTTTCCTTTGATGCCCTGCTGGGCGGGGCCCTGATGGAGGCCAACTGGAGAGAGTACGGCTCGTTTTGGGCTGAGGCAGAGACGCCCCAATTTTCCCCGAAGTATCTGCGGTGGCGGACGCGGCTGCTCTCAGATCCCTTCGGCTGGATGAAAAAGCGCCTGCGGCCCCTGTGGGCAAAGACGCTGCGCACGGCAGCCTGCCTGCTGCTGGTCTCCGGGTTGGCGCTGGGCTCTTTGATGGCAGTGAGCCCCACGGTCCGGGCGGCGGTGCTGAACTGGCTGCGGGAGATCAGCGGAAACCTGATGACCTATTCCATGGAACGGCAGACACAAACGGACATGCTGCCCTCCAATTGGCGCATTACCTGGCTGCCGGACGGCTGGGAGCTGGAGAATATGACCACCATTACCCAGAGATACCAAGGGCCGTCCGGACAGGGAACCTTGACGTATGCCTGCTATCCCGCCGGGGATTCGGAAATGACCACCAATGTGGACGATACGGCCGACGCGGACACCGTGCGGCAGACGATCACGGTGCAGGGGTGTCAGGCCGACTATTATGAGTCCGAAAAATACCGGGTGCTGTTGTGGGAGAATGAAGAGGGATTCCTTTTTATGCTGCGCAGCAGCACGGCATTGGATCAGGAAGCCTTCTTGAAAATCGCGCAGAGTATTACCTGCTACACCGGACCGGACATTGCGTATGAAATGGGCTGGGTCCCCCCCGAATATGACGCAATGTACCGTGATGAACTGGTGGGTGCGGCGCAGGAAGAGTGGACGTTCAACCAGGTCAGCCTGAGCTGGCAATATGTTGTGGATCCTGTCTGCCCCCTGGCTCTGCCGGATGGGGAACCGGAGGAGATTCTGCTGGAGGACGGGGTTACCCTGCATTACTGGGCGGCGGAAGAAGCGTTTGAAGCGCCGGATTCCGCCACGACCACGGTCAATGGCGAGCCGGTGGAGCACAGCGGCTCCTCCATTTCGGTGGGCGGTGTGACCATCACCATCAGCGGCAGCGCGGAGGATGAGCAGATCGGCACGCTGGCCTGGACCGATTCGGACACCAATACGATCTTTGTACTGGAAGGCGCGCTGGGCCGCGAGGATTTGCTGCACATGGCCCAGAGCGTTGCACAGACGGCGCCGGAGCCCTCTCCCCCGGCACATAACGCCGCCATAATGGAGGGAACGGCCGGCAGCTGAAAATGTTCGCGCTAAAAAAGATGACCGCAGTGAGACATGATCCCATTCCCGTTCGTTTCCAGGATAGAACCGAACGGGGAGGTTGTTCCCGGTTTCAAAAAACAGAAAGGATGATCGAAATGAAAAAGCGGAAA
>CABUDN010000172.1 GCA_902490355.1 uncultured Oscillibacter sp. | reverse complement strand
CGGTCCAATGCTCCATGCGGGCAGATACAATGTGCTCATGTCCTTGCTCCTCCTTTGATTTTGCAGGCGGCCGATCGGGGCTTCCGTCGGCCTCCCGTTAAGCGGGACAATTGGCCCCACCAATTTTCTGAGAACACTATACCCCTCTCTTTGCCGTTTGTCCAGTAGAAAATTGCGGCCCGATCCCCGCAAAATAGAGGGTCATTCCACCTAAAAAGTTCGCAAAACACCTGGAAAAGACGATTACGTGAAGAGGAGTCTTTTTATCAAGTTCGGAAAAACATTCCTTATAGCGGAAGAAAAAAGTTTTTTTAAGGCAAAAAGAGGCCTCCCGCCTGTTTGGCGGGAGGCCCAAAATTCACTGAAAAACCGCGCTTACATGTCCTTCTCTTCGGGCAGACCGGCTTTGCTCCAGCCGCCGTCGGTGAAGAGGGTCTGGCCGGTGATGCCGCTGGCCTCATCGGAAGCCAGGAACACCACGCTGTTGCCGATCTCCTCAGGCATGAGCAGACGCTTCATGGGGATCACCTTCATGATGTTGTCGATGTCGATGATGCCTTCGTTGATGCCCTTCTGGATCATCTCGGTCATGACATAGCCGGGAGCCACGGCATTGATGCGGATGTTGAACCGTGCCCACTCCACGCCCAGCGTGGCCACGAGGCCGTTGACGGCCGCCTTGGAGATGTTGTAAGCGGAACGCTGGCTGGTGAAGCACTGGGAGTTGCCGGAGGAAATGCACACGATGCTGCCGCCGCCCTGCTTCTGCATATAACGGGCTGCGCAGCGGGAGGCAATGTAATAGGCCCGCATATTGACATTGATGACCTTGTCGAACTCCTCGATGGGGAACTCGGTGGCCCACTTGCGGATCTGAATGCCGGCGTTGTTGACCAGGATGTCGATGCGGCCATACTTTGCCACCACATCGTCAATCATCTTCTCCACGGCGGCAGCGTCGCTGAGGTCCACCATCATCGCCTCAATCTGGCCCAGGGGGCTCAGTTCCGCAATGGTCTTGTCCGCATCTTCCTTATTCTTGCCGCCAATGATGATGACGGTTGCACCCTCTTCCAGGAAACGCTTGGCAATGCCCTTGCCAATGCCGCGGGTTCCGCCGGTGACAACCGTGATTTTTCCCTGAATGCCTCTCATGATTGATACTGTCCTTTCTTTCCGGAGCGACAAATTCCCCCATCGCTCCGTCATATATAATATGGAGTAACCTTACTTGTTGGCGGCGAGCCAGGCCTTGGCCGCCTTGTCGGTATCCAGAATGGCCTGGGTGAACTGCTCCTTGGTGATGGGCGTGGGCACATAGTGCCAGTTGTCCATGCTGGCAGCCTTGTCCACCAGGGTGGGCAGATCGGACTCAGGCAGCTCGATGGCCTCCATGGTCATGGGCAGGCCCAGAGCCTTGTAGAACGGGAACAGACGGTCCCGCGTCTCAAACTGCTTATCCAGGGTCAGCAGCACCAGGATACCCATGGACACCAGCTCACCGTGCAGGTGCTTGTGAGCGCCCGGGCACACCGTGCAGCCATAGTAGAAGCCGTGGGCAATGGAGTCATTGTAGAAGTACTCGTTCTTCACCGTCTCCACCGTCAGGTTGGACACCATACCGGCGGTAATCACGATGCCCAGGGTCACCTGCTGCAGCTCATAGCCGTCCACATGATTGCGGATCTGCTCCATGGCCTTCTCGCCATAGTGCAGGAACGCGCTGGTGCAGCACTTGGCAATGGCCGTGCCCATCAGAGGCGCATGCTGAATCTTGAATGCCGCCAGATCGTTCCGGGCCGCAAACTCAGACTCGAACTCCTTGGCCAGAGAGTCGCCGATACCGGCCCACACATACTCCGCCGGAGAGTTGGCGATGATCTCGCTGTCCATGAAGGTGTGGATCGCGCACCGCTTCGGATAGTACAGGTCCCGCATCGCGCCGTCGGGATAGTACATCACGCACAGCGTCGTGCAGCTGGCGCAGTTGGAGGCCAGAGTCGGGAACGCGAAGATCGGCTTGTTCAGATGACCCGCCGCGCACTTGGCCGTATCCATGGCACGGCCGCCGCCGACGCCGAAGATCACGTCCGCGTTCTTCACCTCGTCCATGGCCTCCAGCTTGGCCGCGTTCTCATAGGACGCCTCGCCGCCGAACCAGATGGGATCCGTCAGCTCCAGGTCCGTTCCTTCCAGCGCTGCCTTCAGCTTCGGCATCGCCACGCTCAGAGCCGTGTGGCCGCCGATCACCGCCACCTTCTTGCCATAGGGACGTACGATCTCATATACCTCTTTGTAGCAATCCGGTCCAATGCTCCATGCGGGCAGATACAATGTGCTCATGTCCTTGCTCCTCCTTCATGATATCGTAAACGAATTCGATTTTCTCCCGTCCTTGCGGGAACTGCCTGGCGGGTGTCAGGCCTCCGTGACGATCAGGGCGATCATCTCCACCGGCTCATTCGTCCGGTTTTCCAGTCCATGCCCTTCTCCATATCCAGTGGCGCCAATGTCGCCGGCACGGAGAATGACTTCCTTGCCGTTGTCATTGAACACAGCCTCGCCCTTGATGATGTAATAGAACTCCGTCTCGTGATCGTGAGTGTGATATCCAATGGAACAGCCCGGGTCCACTACAGTATGGGTAAACAGACGACCATGTCCATACAGCCCTTTCTGATCCGTCAGGTCCTTCACATGGATCAGGCCCTTGCCTTCCCACACCCGCACATCCTTGCGGGGGCAGTTTTCAGATGTGGTATACATGACGTTTGCACCTCCTTTCCCACTTTGTTCGCACGCCCTTGCGCGCAGCGACTCCTCATGGTAAAATCATAGTAGGATATATATTTATCATCATAACAAAGCCGCTGGAGAAAGTCCAGAACCCCCCCTGAAAAAGGAGCATATATGAAAAGAGTTTTCCTGTTGATGACAACTATTCTCCTGATGGCCGCGGCCTCAGGCTGTATGCAGACCCCCCAGGAAGAAGCCCCGCCGGAACAGGAGCCTGAACAAAGCCAGCCCCTGCATTTGACATCTCTGTCCATCGAGCTTCAGCGGGACGGGCAGAACGCCCAGCAGCTGCTGGACGCCGTCAAGATTCTGCCCCAGGAGCTGCAGACCGCCCTGGCCTCCTACGATGTCACAGTGGACGAGATTACCATGACGGTGGGATCTTCTCACACGGCTACCGTGCAGGCCTTGGAATCCGGCAGCATTGACCTGGCCTTGCTGTCCGCCGAGGCACTGGCGGAACAATCCACCGCCGCTGCCCCCATCGCGCTGTCCGGCCCTCTGTTCTGGGATCAGGGCGAAGACCTCGCCGCCTGGAACCAGCCCCCGGAAGAAGCCCCCCTGGTTCCGGGTTATCGGGCGCTGATCTGTGCAGCTCCATCCGAGTACGGAAGGAATCTGGCCAGTCGGGAAACGCTGACCTGGGAAGAGCTGGACCGGGCCCGCTGGGGCGTTTTGTCCGAGGACTCCATTCTGGGCTACCGGGCGCTGAACCTGTGGCTGGCAGATCACTATGAGGGCAATACCATTTCCGATCTGTCCCAAGTCAAGGTCTATGACAGCTTTGCCGCCCTGCTGCGGGCCGCTGCCGACGGCACGGTGGACCTGTTCCCCATGGACGAGAGCCAGCGGGAGGACTGGTCGGAAGCCTGGTCCCTGCCCCAGGACGAAACCGACAGCCGCGGCAATGCCGGGTTCGGCCGCCCCGGCACCATCTGGGAAGAGGTCCCGGTCCTGGGATTGACGGATTGGTTCTATGATATGGCGATTGTAGCAGCCCCCTCCCGCTCCGATCTCTCCGATTCCCACTTCGCCGAGGCCCTGTCGCAAGCCGTGCGGGACCTGGCAACTCTGGCGGATTTCGACCGGGAAACCCGCCTGCTGGCCCTGGCCGCCTTCGGCGATTATTCCTATGCCCC
>CABUDN010000171.1 GCA_902490355.1 uncultured Oscillibacter sp. | reverse complement strand
CTTTCCGGGAACTCAATGAAAAGTATCCCGCGGCAGATCCTCTGTCCTTCCCCGGTTACCGGGCCAAGCTCACCGCCGCCCAGCGCAAGACCGGCCTCACGGAGGCCGCCGTCACGGCCACGGGCACCATCGGCGGTCACAAATGCGTGGTGGGCGTGCTGGACAGCCGCTTCTTCATGGGCAGCATGAGCGCCGCCGTGGGTGAGAAGATCACCCTGGCCATTGAATATGCCGCCAAGAATAAGCTTCCCCTGATCCTGTTCTCCGCCAGCGGCGGCGCCCGGATGCAGGAGGGCATTCTCTCCCTGATGCAGATGGCCAAAACCAGCGCCGCTCTGGCGCGGTTTTCCGATAAGGGGCTGCTGTACATCTCCGTACTGACCGACCCCACCACCGGCGGCGTCACCGCCAGCTTCGCCTCTCTGGGAGACATCATTCTCGCTGAGCCCGGCGCACTCATCGGCTTTGCCGGTCCCCGGGTCATTCAGCAGACCATCGGCGAAACTCTGCCGGAGGGCTTCCAGCGGGCAGAGTATCAGGAAGAGCACGGTTTTGTAGATGCAGTGGTCCCCCGCTCTCAGATGCGGGAGACGCTTTCCCAGCTGCTCCGGCTCCATGAGAAAGGAGGCCGCGCATGAGCAATTCCCTCACTGCCGCTGAGCGGGTCGCCATTGCCCGCAACCCCCAGCGGCCCAATATCACGGACTACATTGACGGTCTGTTCACCGACTTCTTTGAATGCCGGGGCGACCGTCTTTGCGGCGAGGATGCCGCAATTTTGGGCGGTGTGGCGCTCTTTCACGGCCAGAGCGTCACGGTCATCGGCACCCGGAAGGGCAAGACCCTGGAGGAAAACCTCAAGTGCAACTTCGGCATGCCCAATCCGGAGGGCTATCGCAAGGCCCTGCGGCTGATGCGGCAGGCTGAAAAGTTCCGCCGCCCTGTCATTACATTGATCGACACCTCCGGTGCCTATCCCGGCCTGGAGGCCGAGGCCCGGGGCCAGGGCGAGGCCATCGCCCGGAACCTCATGGAGATGAGCCGGCTGACTGTTCCGGTCATTGCCATCATCACCGGCGAGGGCAACAGCGGCGGCGCTTTGGCGCTGGGCGTTGCCAACCGCGTTTTGATGATGGAGAACTCCATTTACGCCATTCTCTCCCCCGAGGGCTTCGCCTCCATTCTCTGGAAGGATGCCGGCCGCAGCGCCGAAGCCTGCGACATGATGAAGCTCACCGCACCGGACCTCATGCGTCTGGGCGTGATTGACGACATCATTCCCGAGCCGGAGGGCGGCGCACATACCGCGCCCGTCCAGGCAATCCGCCAGGTCGACCGCTGCCTGCAGCGGCATCTGGCCGCCCTTGCAAAGGAAAACGGTCCCGCTCTGGCCGCTGCCCGCTACCAGAAATTCAGAAAGATGGGAGCGGCCGCTCCCCAGAAGGAGGAATTATGAGCGGAATCAAAATCCGGGGCACCGGCCGCTGTGTTCCGCAGCACGTCGTTACCAACGACGATATTGCCAAGATCGTGGAGACCAATGACGAGTGGATCACCACCCGTACCGGTATCCGCCGCCGTCACCATTGCGCAGACGGCGAAAACCACATCAGCCTTTGCACCCAGGCGGCCCAGTCTGCCCTGGAGAAGGCAGGCATTCGTCCGGAAGAGATCGGCGTGTGCATCGTGGCCACTCTGACTCCCGATGAACTTGTCCCCGCCGCTGCCTGCACATTGCAGCAGAAACTGGGATTGCCGGAGGACACCCTCTGCTTTGATCTCAATGCCGCCTGTTCGGGTTTTCTTTTCGGTCTGCACACCATGGAATGCCTGTTGGCCGCTTCTCCCCGAAAGTTCGGGTTGGTACTGGGAGCAGAAGTTCTCAGCCGCATCCTGAATTGGGAAGACCGGGGTACCTGCATTCTCTTCGGTGACGGTGCAGGCGCTGCGGTGGTAGAATGGCGGGCGGAATGGCCCTCTATCAGCGCCGTCGTGGGTACCCGGGGAGACAACAACCTCTTGCGCGTAGCCGGTGTGGAGACTGGTGAGCGCAGCTATATCCAGATGGACGGCACCAAAGTCTTTAAATTCGCGGTGGAAACCGTTCCCCGCTGTATGGATCAGGTCCTCACCAAGGCGGGCATTACTGCCGAAGATGTAGACCTCTTCGTTTTCCACCAGGCCAATGCCCGTATCATTGATCTGGCGGTACACAAGTATCACATTCCGCCGGAGAAATACTACAAAAACATTGCAAAATACGGCAACACCTCTGCCGCCAGTATCCCCCTGGTCCTTAGCGAGCTGCAGGATTTAGGCAAGATTCACAGCGGCAGCCGGGTACTGGCAGTGGGATTCGGCGGCGGCCTCACCTGGGGCGGCGCGCTGATCGAGTTTGCGTGAGGAGAATACAATGAAAAAGCTCAATGAAATTCTGGGGACCCGGCTCCCCTTCATCCAGGGCGGCATGGCCAACATCGCCACCGGTGAGTTTGCCGCCGCCTGTTCCAACGCCGGTGTTCTGGGCATGATCGCCACCGGCGGCTGGGACGGCGACCGCCTCCGTAAGGAGATCCGCCGGGCCAAGGAGCTGACGGACAAGCCCTTCGGCG
The DNA here is from genome assembly GCA_902490355.1 of uncultured Oscillibacter sp. Taxonomy (GTDB): domain Bacteria; phylum Bacillota; class Clostridia; order Oscillospirales; family Oscillospiraceae; genus Oscillibacter. The sequence goes on along the minus strand of CABUDN010000171.1, from coordinate 1,608 downwards.
TCAACCTCATGCTCATGAGCCCTTACGCCGACGATATTGCCCAGATCATTCTGGAAGAGGGCGTTCAGGTGGTCACCACCGGCGCCGGCAACCCCGGCAAGTACATCCCCGCCTGGAAAGAGCAGGGCATCAAGGTCCTGCCCGTGGTCGCTGCCGCAGCTCTGGCCAAGCGCCTGTCCCGCTACGGTGTGGACGCCTTCATCGCCGAGGGCACCGAGTCCGGCGGCCATGTGGGCGAGATGACCACCATGGCCCTGGTTCCCCAGGTCATCGACGCCGTGGACGTCCCCGTGGTGGCAGCCGGCGGCATTGCCGACGGCCGTCAGCTGGCAGCCGCCTTCGCACTGGGCGCCTGCGGCGCACAGGTGGGCACCTGCCTGCTGGCCAGTGTCGAGTGCCCCATCCATGAAAATTACAAGCAGGCCATTCTCAAGGCCAAGGACTCAGACACCACCGTTACCGGCCGGTCCATCGGCGGCCCCGTCCGGGTGCTGAAAAACAAGATGGCCCGGGAGTATCTGGCCCTGGAAAAGCGCGGCGCCACTCTGGAAGAGCTGGAGCAGGTCACCCTGGGCGGTCTGCGCCGGGCCGTGCTGGAAGGCGACGTGGAGCACGGCAGCGTCATGGCCGGTCAGGTGGCCGGCATGCTCCATGAAATCAAGCCTGTCAAGCAGATCTTTGAGGAGCTGTACGCACAGAGCCATACGGTGCTGGAGGCTGTGGGCAAGGAATGGCTGTAACCATCCGGGGAAAAACTCTCCCCCTTCCGATTCTGCAAGGCGGCATGGGCGTAGGAATCAGCCTGGACCGCCTGGCCGGTGCCGTGGCCGCCGCCGGCGGCATGGGCACCATCTCCACCGCTGTGTGCGGCTTCCGGGAGCCGGATTTTGCCTCCGACCCCAAAGGTGCCAACCTGCGGGCTCTGGCCGCGCAGGTACAGCGGGCCAAGGAGCTGGCCCGGGGAGCGGGACTGGTGGCCATCAACGCCATGGTCGCCACCACTCAATATGCCGACAGCATCCGTACGGCGCTGCGCGCCGGAGTGGATGCCGTGGTATGCGGCGCAGGTCTTCCCAAGGACCTGCCCGGCATTGCCGCACAGGTCCCGGAAAGTGACGCCGCCATCGCCCCCATCGTCAGCAGCGGCCGCGCCGCCACGCTGATCTGCCGCCTGTGGGATAAGCACTATCAGAGAATTCCGGACTTTGTGGTCCTGGAGGGTCCTCTGGCCGGCGGTCATCTGGGCTTTTCCAAGGAGGAGGCCCAGCAGGCTCAGGACGGACATCCCCGCCCCCTGCTGGAGCTTTTGCAGGAAGTGCTCACCGCACTGGAACCCTTCCGGCAGAAATACGGCCGGGATATCCCGGTATTTGTGGCCGGCGGAATCAAAAACGGTGCCGAGATGCGCCGTTATACCGACGCCGGCGCCGCAGGCGCGCAGTTTGCCACCCGTTTCATCGCCACGCAGGAGTGTGACGCTGACGAGGGCTACAAGCAGGCCCTGCTGCATGCCAATCCCGAGGACATCACCATCGTGCAAAGTCCTGTGGGCATGCCGGGCCGGGCGCTGCACAGCCCCCTGATCCAGCGGGTGGAGGCAGGAACACA
>CABUDN010000170.1 GCA_902490355.1 uncultured Oscillibacter sp. | reverse complement strand
TCCATTCCCGTGCGTGAGGATGTCAGGTCGGCGTGCGGGCTGTTGGGGCTGGACAAAAAATGGTTGCAGCCTCCATTTTGAACCGGGTTTCTCCGGAAAACGAAGCGCAGATGCAGCAGGCGGGAATTGAAAGCGCGTATCTGGTCAAGCTGCCGCAGGAAGATTACGCTGCGCAGGTGGAAACGATTGCAGTGCGGGGAGCAGACGCAGCAGAAAGCACACAACGGCTGTTTCACCATACCCGGTTATCCTGCGGGGCGCTCAAAGATCCGAGACTGGGCTTGCCCATATGGGATTATAAGCACAGCTGTATGCAGATGGCAGAAACATTCTGCCGCCAAATGCTGGGCGGGATTTCGCCCGGTGCCCGGGTCCTGGTGCTGGGAACGGAAGAATGCATGTATCCTGCCCTGATGCTGGGCAAGGTGCTGGAACAGCAGGGAATGGACGGGAGTGTCCGCTGCCACGCCACAACCAGAAGCCCCATTGGCATCTGCACGCAAGAGGGGTATCCGATTTTTTCCGGCAGCAAAATCCCCAGTTTTTATGAAGAAAACCGCACAACCTATATCTATGATACAGATGTTTATGATGTCGTGATTGTTGTTTCCGATACCCCGGTAAAGGGGACAAAAGCGCTGGCTGGTTTGATTGCCGCCTTCCCGCTGCAGAAGGATGCACAAGTCTTTTATGTCCAAGGAGGACAAGATGTTTGGTACCTATAAGCCGCAGGATGTTGAAATCCTGCTCAAGGATATTACCGGTATGGTAACCCCGCTCCCCACCAAGGAGCGGGAACGGAGAATTCAAAGCGGTGTGCATTATTCCGAGATGCTCCCCATTGAATATGAACCCTCGCCGGCCTATCTTGCCGCCTATGAGGATGCTCTGCGGCGGTATGCACCCCTGACGGCTTATGCGGTGGCCTGTGTTTCCCGCCAGATCTGGCAGGAGAAGGGGGATGGGGCCGTATTGGTGTCCCTGGCCCGGGCCGGTACGTCCATCGGCGTGCTCATAAAGCGCTTTATCGCCATGCGGTATCATGCGGATGTGAAGCATTATACCATTTCCATTATTCGCGGCCGGGGAATCGACCATAACGCCATGCGGTATATTTTGGATCGCCACCGGCCGGAACAGATTCAGTTCGTGGATGGATGGACCGGAAAGGGCGCCATTCAAAATGAGCTGAATCAAGCCATGGAGGCATATCCGGGGGTAAGTCCCGGACTGGCTGTGCTGTCAGATCCGGCGCATCTTGCTGAAAAATGCGGGACGCATGATGACTTCCTGATTGCCAGCTCCTGTCTGAATGCGACGGTTTCCGGGCTGCTGAGCCGGACGTTTTACCGAAAGGATATCATCGGGGAGGATGAGTTTCATGGCGCCGCATATTATTCCGAGCTGCTGGACAGGGATTTGACGTATTCATTTATTGAAGCAGTTGAAGCCCATTTTCCCATGCAGGCAGAGGCCACATTTGAGGAGACGGCAGTGACGAAAAGTGCACAGGATGAAGTGGATGAAATCTGCCAACGCTTTTCAATATCCGACCGGAATCTGGTAAAACCCAGTATCGGAGAGGCAACCCGGGTCCTGCTGCGGCGCGTACCTTGGCAGGTACTGGTCCGCAGCATGCATGATGAGGAGCACCTTGGCCACATCTACCAACTTGCAAAGGAGAAAGGCGTTGCGCTGGTTGAGTATCCGCTGGTTAACTACCGTGCATGCGGACTCATTCGAACGATCGCGGACAATTGATGATGCGAAAAATTGTTTTTGCCAGTGATTTGGATAACACACTGCTCTTTTCACAAAAACATGCCGTGGAAACAGACCTGTGTGTGGAATATTTGAACGGAATGCCGCAGGGATACCTGACCCAAGATACCCCGCGGTATTTGGAGCAGATCATGCAGAGCGCACTGTTCGTCCCCGTTACCAGCCGCTCCGTGGAGCAATATCGCAGGATTCAATTTCCCGCTGCATGCCGTCCGCGGTATGCCGTGACGACCAATGGCGCGATTTTGCTGATAGATGGAGAAATCGACCGGCAGTGGCAGCAGGCGTCTTTGGCTGCGGTTCGGCCGTGGAAGGATGCGTTTGGGGAGATATTGCAGATGCTGCGCGAGCAGCCGCTGGCCAAACGGTTTCGTGTGGTAGACGAAATGTTTGTATTTGCGGCCTGTGATACCCCACAGGATGCCGTGGAGCTGAAAGAAGCGCTGGAGAAGCGCTCTCCATTGAAGATTGAGGTGACGGGGAGAAAACTCTATTTCTTTCCGCCGCAGATCAACAAAGGCACGGTCATTCCCAAGCTCAAGGCGTACTTTCATGCCGATTGGGTCATTTGCGCGGGGGACAGTTCCATTGATATCCCCATGCTGCAGCAGGCGGATGTCTCCATTGTGCCAAATCAGGAAATGATGAGCGGGATCGCATGCCGGAACGTGGCGGCCTGCACGCCATCGGAACGCTTTTACGAGTTTGCGTTGAAAGAAACCATCCGGCGGCTGAACTGAACTGTGCCGGAAAACCGAAATCCAAACGCCTATGGTGCACTTTGTGTGTTAAGGAGCAATATGCATGGCTGACTATCAAACGTATTTTCAAGCGGTGCTCCGCCCGCCTTCTGAACATATGACAGAGGATTTTTTTGCACTGATCGGAAGATATTCCAATTTTCAAAAAGAAACTTACTTCATTCGATATGTCAGTAAGCATGAATATGGAAATATCACCGACAAGCTGCGGCTGTGGCAGGAGGATGCGGGCGCCAGGTGCAGCGGCCATGTGTTTGTGCCTGCGCTCCCAAAGCAGCCGGACCAGGCGGAGCTGGAGCAATATATCGCGCTGTACCATCAGGGAAACTACAAACTGCCGTTCTCTTTTGAAAATCGAATTTTGGAGGAAGCGTTTGAGACCAACTTCCGGGAGATTCTGCAGTTGTTCCAAAAGAGCAAGGGACGGGTGGAGGAATCCATTATCCGAAACTTCGTCATTAAGATGCTTTACTGGATCGACCGCTATTTCCCGCTCCTTTTTACGCAGACCAAAAAGATTGCGGCCTTTCCCAAATTTGTGTGCTCCGGTACGGTGAAACTGCCGGAGTATCTGTTCCTCTATTTGCTCTATCGAATGGGCTGCGATGTGTTGTATCTGGGAAAAGAGCGGGATGTCTGCGTGGAAGATGCCGACTTGCTCCGCTTGTCGGTATATGTTGAAGCGCCGGAGAAAAAGACGGAACCAATTGCTGCGGCGCCTGCAGTGGTACCCGGTTCGGGAGAGAACCGGCCTGTCCGCGCCCATTCCCCTCGTCCGCAGCGTGCACCGGCAGAACGGCCGGTTTCCGGCAAGCCGGCGGACTGTACACCGCCTGCCAGCGGCGAAAAACAGCCGATGGAGTACGAGGAACTTGCCAAAATGGCATCATCGGTTGTGATGCTGCAGGTTTTTGACGCACAGAATCAGTGCTTTAAGACCGGGTCCGGTGTCATTATCAATGAATCCGGGTACATACTGACCAATTTCCATGTGGTCTCGGGAGGACGGTACTACGGGGTCCTGCTGGAGGAAGAGTCGGATGTCTTTTACACAGACGAATTAATCAAATATCATCCGGATCTCGATTTGGCGATTTTGCGGATGAACAAACGCCGCAGGCCCATTCCGGTTTGGCGGGGGGAGACTCCTCTGGTCAGAGGTCAAAAAGTGGTTGCAATCGGAAGCCCGCTGGGACTGTTCAACACGGTCTCCGACGGGATTATTTCCGGGTTCCGCACGGTTGGAGCACAGACCATGATTCAGTTTACCGCACCAACCTCTCATGGCAGCAGCGGCGGAGCGCTCCTGGATTTGTACGGGAACTTGATTGGCATTATCACGGCCGGGTTTGATGACGGTCAGAATCTGAATTTGGCAGTGGATTATCAGACAATTTTGGAGTTTTCCAGGGGGCTGCTTACGTTGTAGTTTGCCTGCACGGAGGGAGCTGCGGCTGCCAAGGATACAATAGTTTTGTAAGTTCACGGGATGACAGCCCCTGGAAAGGGAATTCCCGGATAAACAAAGGAAGCCTTCCGCATCGGAAGGCTTCCTTTGTCGTATGGGGATGGGGAAGCGTCAAATGGGGGCGGATATCCCGTTTCGGCAGGGATGTTTTTGACGTTTGCCCTTTTCAGCACGCTTCTTTCCGGCGAGGCAGGACTACCGTAAAGCAGCTTCCGCCGCCCGGGGCGTTTTCAACCTCAACGGTGCCGTTGTGCAGATCAATCACCGCCCGCACCAGGGAGAGCCCCAGTCCCGCTCCGCCCAGCTGCCGGGAGC
>CABUDN010000169.1 GCA_902490355.1 uncultured Oscillibacter sp. | reverse complement strand
GAATACATTATAATAGTGTTTTATAGTGGGGATGAAATTAATGATAGGATCAGAGTTGCCCCGAAAATAGCGGTCCCCACCCGGACCATGTTGGCGCCGGCGCGAATGGCGTCTTGATAATCGCCGCTCATGCCCATTGACAGATATTCTAATTCATTATGAAACAATTTCTCGTTCATGTCAACATAAAGTGCCCGAACTTCCCGGAAATACCGCATATTTTCCTCTCTCTGGGCATCTGCCGGGGGAATCGTCATCAATCCCCGGACCCGGACATTGGGCAGCTCCGCGGCCCGCTGGGCCGCCGCCAGGACATTCCCGGCCAAAAAGCCGCTTTTGGCCTCCTCCGCGCCGATGTTGACCTCCAGCAAAAGATCCTGCACCACGTCCCGGGCCGCCGCCACACGCTGGATCTCCTCCAGCAGCTCCAATGAGCCCACGGACTGGATCAGGGCCACCCGGCCCACCACTTTGCCGACTTTATTGCGCTGCAGATGCCCGATAAAATGCAGCGGCGCTCCCTCATAGGCGCCCTGCTCCAGCTTGGCGGTCATCTCCTGAACCCGGTTTTCTCCCAGGGCGTCAATTCCGGCCGCAATGGCCTCCCGGCAGGCCGCCGCGTCGTTCATCTTGCTGGCGCCCACCAGTGTGATCTCTTGGGGGTCGCGTCCCACTTCCCGGCATACCCGGGCAATCTCCGCCCGCACCTGCGCAATATTCTCTGCAATGGACATGCTTTGCCGACTTCCCTTCTCTAATTTAAAACTTTTCCGTCGTATAGATTCTCCGCCGCCACGATGACTGTATCTCCCGGCCGCAGACGCTGGCTTTCCGACGAGATCTCGCCGCTTGTGACCAAAACAAACTCCTCGCCCCGGTGCACCAGCTCCACCGGCTTGAACCGGGCCTTCATGCCCACCACGCAGTAGACACCCAGACCCTCCTGGGACACCAGATTTCCCTCGGAGTCCTGCGTCACGTAGCCCGAGCGCAGCGCCTCCGTGGGAATGCGGATGCCGCTGTACGCAGTGAAGATCACCTGGGCACTCTGGGCACGCAGCAGCGTCAGCTGGGCCAGATATTCCGTCCCCTCAAAGGTCACCACTACCCGGCCGTTCTCTTCCGGCCCCACCGAGGCAATGGTAACCGGCAGATCCTGGTCCACGCCTTTGGTGAAGCGCAGGTACAGCTGCCGCCCGGAGGACTTGAGCTCCTGGGCCTGCTCCTGCAGCTCCTGGGCCGCGTCCGCCGACATCACCGCCGCATAGTACCAGCTCTCTCCCAGAACCAGCTTCCCCACCTGGGTGCTGTCGGTCTGGGCCGGCTGGAGCGTGTTGAGCTGGGAAGGCGTCATCTCCGCCAGACTCTGGGGCGTCAGAATCGACTCATAGCCGTCCACCACGGCCGAGTACAGTCCCGACTGCGGCGCCGTAATCCGCCGGACAGACCCCGCCGCCTGGGACCGCAGCGTCTGCAGCTGCGTTTGCAGCTGGGTCAGCTGCGCCTCCAAATCTCCCGTATCGGCATATGTATAGTCCCGCTTGAGCACCAGGGCCCGCAGCTGTGACCCCTCCTTTTCCGCATCGTAGAGCTTGTCCGCCGAAATGCTGGAGCGGTAGTCGAGAATGCTCTGCATAATCTGGGCGTCCAGCTTCAAGGATGCTTCCGACCCCAGCGACGCCTCCTGGGCGTACTGAAGCTGCTCAATTTGGGTGCGCAGCTGTTCCATCTCATTTTGCCGGTCCAAAGACGCCTGATCGGCGTACACCGCCGCCACGGTTCCTCCGGCGCTGACCCGCTCCCCTTCTCCGCGCTGAATCTGCATCAATCCGCTGCTGCCGCTGCTGTCCGTAATCACCTGCTCCTGCCGCACCACGTAGCCCGACAGGTCCATGCTCTCCTCCACTTCGTAGGTGTAGGCCAGGGTGGTGGTCAGCGGATCGCTGAGGTAACGCCAGCCCTGTATCCCAAAATACGCCAACACCGCCAACGTCACCACTGCCATGAGCAGTTTCATTCCCAGAGTGTTTTCCTTCATTATCTGCCTCCCCGGCCATCCACGGCCCGGCACGCCGGCAGCAGTGCCTCCGTCGGACTTATGTTGTCTCCGACAGATCCACCGGCCGCAGCGGCGCCACCGTGGAAATGGCGTGCTTATAGATCACCTGCTGCTTGCCATCGCTGTCCAGCACCACCACAAAGGCATCAAAGCCCGTGATGATGCCCCGCATCTGGAAGCCGTTCATCAAAAATACCGTCACGGGCACCTTATCCCGCCGTGCCCGAAGAAGAAAGAGTTCCTGTAAGTTTGCTTTATTCTGCATGGTTCGTCCGCTCCCTTTTCTGTTCTATTGAGTCGGACGCTGATAATGTTCCGTCCGCCCGAGGTTAGCATACCCCCGCGGCGGTCAGGATTTCCGTCGAAATTTGCAGGGCTTTTCCAAAGTCCCGCTCTTTCTCCCAAACAATCCAGTGAATCTCCCGGTTTCTGCGCAGCCAGGTCAGCTGCCGCTTGGCATACTGCCGGGACCGGAGCTTCACTTCCTCGATGGCCTGTTCCGGCGTGGCCGTTCCCTCCGCCACCGCCAAAAATTCCTTGTAGCCGATGGCCTGGAGGGCGGTGGCGTTCCGGGGCAGTCCCGCGGAGAGCAGCTGCCGGACCTCCTCCAGCAGCCCTGCCTCCACCATCAGATCCACCCGCCGGTCAATGAGCGCCTTCATATCCTCCCGGTCGGCAAACTGCAGCCCGATCCACACCGCGTCGTACCGGGGCGGCAGGGCCTTCGTGGCCTCGTTGTGGGCCGTGATGGTCATACCCGTCTCCCGGTAGACCTCCAGTGCCCGCAAAATCCGCTTTTCATCGGATGGATGCAGCCGGGCGGCGGACTCCGGGTCCACCTGGCGCAGCTGCTCCAGCAAGGGCGCAATGCCCTCCCGGTGCAGCTGCTCCTCCAGCTCCCGGCGCACCGCGCCGCCGGCCTGGCCGGGCGCAAAGCCATGGCCCCGCACCACAGCGTCCAGCCACAGCCCCGTTCCGCCCACCAGAATGGGCACCTTTCCCCGGGCAAGAATGTCATCCACCACCGGGATCGCCGCCTGGGCATACCGGGCGGCGGACCACTGCTCCGCCGGGTCCGCCACGGCAATCATGTGATGGGGCACGCCGTCCATCTCCTCCGGCGTGGGGGCGGCCGTCCCGATGGTCATGCCCCGGTAAATCTGCATGGAGTCGGCGGAGACCACCTCTCCGCCCAGCTGCTTGGCCAGCAGAACCCCCAGCGTGGTTTTTCCGCAGGCCGTGGGGCCCACCACACACACAATTTTTCCCGCCATTGCATATCCTCCCTGCCGCAGCATCACACGCGCGCACCGGATGCGTTGCCGTTACGCTTCCGCACCCAGCCGCCGGGCCAGCTCCGCCGCCGCGCTGACCAGCTCCGGCGCCTTGCTCGGGTCCAGATCCAGTCCGCCGCCGAACACATAGTCAAACCGGCCGATGCCGAACATGGCGGCCAGCTGCCGCCAATGCACCACGCCCACGCTCTCTTCCTGCTCCATGGCGCCGCCGGTGGTGAGATACACCAGGCTGTCGGCAACGCAGTCGCCATGGCAGCCGAAAGCGTCGTAGTGATACGTCAGGCCGTTGGCGCTGATGTACTCGACATACGTCCGCAGGGCTGCCGGGTAGCTCAGATCCCAGAAGGGCGCCGCCACCACAATCCGGTCCGCCCGGCGGAACTGCCAGGCCAGATCAAAGACCGGGGCATCCCACGCCCCCACGGAGGCCAGAGCCTCCCGCTCATTGAGCGCCGGGACATCAAAGGGCCGCAGGTTCAGCAGAGTCTCGGGCGTCACCGTCTCCACCTGGGCATCCGGATGGGCGCTCCGGAATCCCTCCAGATAGGCTTTGGCCAGGGCAGCTGTCCGGGAGTTCTCTCCCCGCTGGCTGATGCAGCAATCCACAAACAACAACTTCATGGTTTATACCTCCTCGTATTCAATCGGTGTGATTACCGGGCGTCCCTCCCGGTCCAGCAGCGGCGTCAGCCCGCCGGCATTGCCGCTGGAGTGCCAAAAGTAGCTCACGCCTGTCTTCCGGTCCACCCAGATGGAGCTCTCTTCAAAGGCGCTGCCCTCCGTATGGACCCGCACAAACCGCTTTTCCTTCTTCATTCCGCCGCCTCCCAATGCGCTTACGCGCGCTTAAACATTTTCTCCAGCTCCCGTCCGGTGAGCTTCACCGCCACGGGCCGCCCGTGGGGACAAAACCGCACGGCACCGCTTTGCACCTGCGCCACCAGCACCTTGAGCTCCGCCGGGTCGCTTTCCCAGCCGCCCTTGATGGCCGCCTTGCAGGCAATGGTATGGAGCAGATTCTCCCGCCGCTGGTCCGGGTCCCGGCCATTGCGCAGATCCTCGGCCAACTCCTCCAGCGTGGACTG
>CABUDN010000168.1 GCA_902490355.1 uncultured Oscillibacter sp. | reverse complement strand
CACCGAGATCTACACTCTTTCCCTACACGACGCTCTTCCGATCTTCGCTGTCTTTGTGGAAAACCGTATAGCAGGGATGCATCACTGCATAGACCCCCGGTCTTCCGCTTTTGTCAAAGTCCATCCGAAACTCCGGATACCGATTGACTGTTTTGGCAATCAGATAGAGCATCGTCGGATAGAGCGGTCTCTTTGCTGCAACGATCGGCGTAATCTCCAGTTTCGTTGTCATGCTGTACGTGCAGGGGACCTCCGAAAGGTAGTGCTCAAAATGCTCCTTCCGCGCCCAGCAATCCATCTGAATCAATTCAAAACACATCTCTGTTTCCTCTCCTGCCATTCCGTTGTGGTGGTTCATCTGTATGATAGCACATCAGCGGAAGAATCCCAATCCTTTCTCTGATGCACCCGCTTTATCAACCCGCTTTGGAATTTTAACGATCTGCTGCCTGCTTCAGCCGGGCATCCAGAGTATCCTCCTGGTCCTTTACATTTCCAATGATCGGCGCTCCCACGATGTTTCCCTCCCCGTCAACCACATATGTAGTGGGATACCCCGCCAGCTGGGAAATGAACTCCTGATACAGGTCGTTTTCAGGGTTTGGAGAGAGGTTGGTATACGTCACGCCCTTTTCTTCCAGAATGTCCTGCGCAGTTTCCAACTGCTCATCGCTCTCGCCGGAGTCGGAGGCAACGCCGATGAGGTTGATGTTCTCTTCCTTGAACGCCTGATAATACTCCTCCAGTTCCGGCATCTCCGCAATGCACGTACCGCAGCCGTTATTCCAGAAATTGACGATGGTGGCATCGTAGTCGGCAAAAATATCATTGGTCACAGGGTTTCCCTGTGTGTCCACTTCAGAAAACGTGGGAAACGGCGTCCTGGTCACCAGTTCGTCATGGGAAGATGCGCAGGCAGTCAGCCCCAGTACCAGAACTGCGGCCAGAATCCCGCTTTTGATGTGTTTCATTGGTTGACCTCCTCGTGTTGTCTTGTCCGCAGGACGGACGTTTTGTGAATGGCACGATGCGGGCAGGCACGAATACAATCTCCGCACCGAATGCATTCGGCATGATTTGGATGACGAAATACATCCACATCCATGCCGCACGCCTGGCTGCACATGCCGCAGGCGGTGCAGGCCTGTGCATCAATCGTGAACCGGTAAAGTGAAATCTTGTTAAATAAGGCGTAGAAGGCACCCAAGGGGCAAATCCATTTGCAAAACGGCCGGTAGAAAAAGACCGCCAAGACAATCACCCCCAGCAGCACGCAGCTCTTCCAGGTAAACAATGCTCCAAGCGCGGCCCGGATACTCTCATTGGCCAGTGCCAACGGAAGTCCGCCTTCCAGAATTCCCGCAGGGCAAATGTATTTACAAAAGAACGGATCCCCCAGCCCCACTTCATTGACTGCCGTCATGGGCAGCACAACCACAAATACGATTAAAATCACATATTTCAGGTATGTCAGGATATGCAGCGGACGGGTGCTGAATTTCGGTCCCGGGATCTTGTGCAGCAGCTCCTGCACCCATCCAAACGGGCACAAAAACCCGCATATCACGCGCCCCAGCAAGGTCCCCAAAAAGATGAGGATTCCCACCACATAATAAGACACCTGAAATTTGGGAGAACCGATAACCGCCTGCAAAGCCCCCAAAGGGCATGAGCCTGCCGCGGCCGGACAGGAGTAACAGTTCAATCCCGGAACACATACCCGTTTCAGCGGCCCACGGTATAGGGTTCCCTGAAAGAACCGGAAGAAAAACGGATTGGAGGCAGCTGCTGCCATGAGCTGAATCTTCCAGCGGCCGCTCTTTGTTTTCTTTTCAGCCAATGCCAACACACTCCAGGCACAAATTGATTCCCTTGTTCAAAACCACAGCGCTTTCTCCCCGCAGGATTCCTGCTACAATTGCAATCGCCGCAGCAAGCAAAACAATCCGTGAAATTTTATTTTCTTTCATGTTACCCCATGGCAACGGCCGACATGCTGCCCTCTGTATGGTCATCCGCATTTTGACCCATGGATACAAAGCCGGCGGCGGAATCCGCCAAATCTTCTGCGTCAATTTGGGAACTCCAGGCGGAGATGAGCGAACCATCCACATACCATACGCCGGTACAGGAAATGCCGGAAGCCATTTCATCATTTTGCGCCAACGCTTGCTTCATGGAATCATTGTAAGCGATCACGGTAAAAGGTGCATCCCGGAACAGCTCAGCGTCCATTTCGCCCTTGCTGCACACCAGAATGTCCGCGCCCGCAGTGCGCACAGCTTCCGCTGCATCAACCAAGGCTTGATAGAAGTCCGCAAACCCCACATCGTCCGGATCAAGAAACGCCACAAACGCCGGGTCCGGCATGTCCTGGTTGGTGAATGCTTCTCCATCCACTGTTTCTGTTGTAAACTCGCCTACCCGATTGTACGCAATTTTATCTGCCGCAGGCACCGTATTTTCTTCCTGATACTGCTCTGCCCATTCCTGCGTGATCCACCCTTGATCCAGCGCATCCTGCACCGTAACAGAACCATCGCGAATGGCAGATTCCACTTCCTGCCGGGTGGGCGCTTTACTCCCGCAAGCGGTGAGGCTGAAGCAAACCGCCAACATCCCAGCTAACATCATGTTCTTTTTCATGTTCATGGAAACTCCTCCGTGTTCATTTGACGCCGGACATGATATCATAGAAGATGTCAAATCCGTGTCAAGGCGTTCTTGACACGGATTTGACCTGGCATGTGATAGGATAACGTTCAAAACGACAGGAGTTTTCATATGAAAATTTTAGTAGTGGAGGATGAAATCCAGCTATGTGATGATATTGCAGAGGATCTGGAACTGGAACGCTACACGGCGGAACGCTGCTATGACGGGCTGACGGCATGGGAACGGATCCTGGTAGAATCCTATGATCTGGTGATTCTGGACCTGAATCTGCCGGGGATGGACGGGCTGGATATTTTACGGGCCATCCGGCAGGAAAGACCCGCATTACGGGTTCTGGTTTTATCCGCAAGGAGTTCCCTATCCGACCGGATAACCGGGCTTGACCTGGGCGCGGATGACTACTTGGTCAAGCCCTTTCACCTGCAGGAATTGGAAGCCAGGGTCCGGGCGCTTCTGCGCCGGGACTTCACGCTGCATACCGCAACCGTTTCTGCCGGTCCATTGCTTCTGGACACGCAAAAGCGGAACATCTCGGCAGACGGAACCCTCCTTCCCCTGACACGCAAAGAATTTGAGATTTTAGAATACCTCATGCTCCATCCCCAAAAGGCCGTCAGCCAGGAGGAGCTGCTGGAACACATCTGGGAAACCGACTCCAATCCCTTCAGCCACTCTGTGCGGATGCACATTTCCTCTCTGCGCAAAAAACTTCGCCAGGCCCTTGGGTATGATCCAATCTCGACCAAAATTGGGCAGGGATATTGTCTGGAGGTCACGGAATGAAGAAGCGTCTTTCTCTGCGTCTGAGAGTCACATTGGTATGCGGCATTCTTTTGGCGTCATGCTGCCTGCTGCTGACGCTCAGCCACAATCACTCCGCCTCTGCCATGGCGGATGCGATTGAGGCCATTCCGCTCCAGCCCGCGCAGGCGGTAGGAACTTCCCAGCCCATTGCGCCGCAGGAACCATCCACGGCGCAAACCACTCTTCCCGCCCGGGAAACTTTCCGCTTCCAAAGTCTGGTTTCCATGGCGGTGATTGTTGCCGCAGGGTGTCTGATGGTATACTGGCTGACCAGCAAAGCGCTCTCCCCTCTTTGTCAGCTGGACCGGCAAATCCGCAAAAGAACGGCCGCCGATCTGAGTCAGCCCCTGCCTGTCCCCTCCAGCGGAGATGAGGTGGCAAGTCTGACCGTCTCCTTCAATCAGATGTCTCAAAATCTCAGCAAAGCGTTTGAACAGCAAAAGCGGTTTTCCCAGTGTGCCGCCCATGAACTGCGAACACCTCTGGCTGTTCTCCAAACCCGTATGGCGCTTTTCCGGAAGAAAGGCCTGTGCAGCACGCCGGAAACCGACGCTCTTTTGCAGGTTCTGGAAGAACAGACGCAGAGGTTGTCTGATCTGATCGGCGATCTGCTGTCCCTGAGCAATCTGGATCATCTGGAATGCCGGGAAGATCTTGACATGCCGCAGCTGCTGTCTGACACCGCAGCAAATCTCCGGGACCTGGCGCAGCAGCACAACATCACCATCCGGCTGCAGACCAATCCCGGAACCATCCGGGGCAACCGCGCTTTATTGGAACGCGCCTTCTCTAATCTCATAGAAAACGCCGTCAAATACAACCGCCCCAGCGGAACCGTAACCGTCCGCGCAGCGCCTGAGGCCGCCGCCTTCCGTGTGGAAATTACGGACGAGGGAAACGGAATTCCCCAGGAATTCCGGGAGCAGATTTTTGAACCATTTTTCCGGATAGAGCCATCGCGCTCCCGGCAGCTGGGCGGAGCGGGACTGGGGCTCTCCCTGGTGCGGGCGGTGAT
>CABUDN010000167.1 GCA_902490355.1 uncultured Oscillibacter sp. | reverse complement strand
GTCTCTCTATCGGAAACATAGAAGGTTCGGGCAAACTCCAGAAACTGGCGAACCGAATCCGACAGGAAATCGTTTTTCCGTACCGCCAGATAAAGCAGCCGGTCCACCCGCGCGCCAGGAAGCGGAAACGTCAGCAGGCGTCCATCCCGACGGAAGTTTTCCGCCGCTTTGGCGGAAATCACGGAGATCCCCAATCCGCCTGCCACCAGATTTTTAATTGATTCCTGGTCATTGAGCCGGGCCGTGACGTGCAGGTCCTCTTCCCGGACCCCCATCTCCTCAAAATACGCCTGGGCGTATTTTTTGCTGCCGCTGCCCTGCTCCCGCAGAAGGATGGGCTCCGCAATCATCTCCTCCAGGGTGATGCCGCCCCGATCCTGTATCCGGCAAAAATGCGGGGTTACAGGTGTAATCAGCACCATCGCGTCCCGGTAGAAGGGTGTGTATTCCACCGATGGCTCCTGCCCCTGGAATCCCACCAGCCCCACTTCAAAGCTGCCGCGAAGCAGCCCGTCAATGACCCCTTGGCTGTCACTTTGATGGATGTCAAAACGAATTTCCGGCTGACGGCGTCGATACGCCGGCAAAAGCTCCGGCAAAATATAGGCCGACGGAATCGTAGATGCCCCCAGGTGCACCACCTGCTCCTCCTGTTTCGCCCACCGCTCCGTCAAACGGTTGCGCAGGGTCAGCATCCCGCAGGCGCATTCATACAGTTCCCGGCCGCGGGGCGTCACCTGGATGCTTTTCGTAGTCCGGACAATCAGCCGCGAATGCAGTTCTTCTTCCAATGCCCGCACATGCGCACTGACTGTGGGCTGTGAAATGAACAGCTTCTCCGCCGCCCGGGTAAAACTCTCGCACTCCACCACGGCCGTGAAGGACTCCAGCTGCTTCAATTCCATGACGCTCTGCCCTCCAGCTCATGCAGCGCCTCCAACGCCCGCTCCACTTCTGTTTCCGTATTCCACCATCCAAAGGAAAACCGGATCGTCCCCGTGGGATACGTTCCCAACGTCTGATGGGCGGACGGGGCGCAGTGCAGGCCCACCCGGGTCATGATGCCGTAGTCCGTGTCCAATGCGTCCGCCACCTGGGCGGGGTCGGCAAAGGCGGTCTGGATGGAGACCACTCCGGTCCGCCCGCTGATCTCCCGGCGTCCCGCCACGGGCAAACGCTCTCCCGCCGGATCCAGTTCCGCAAGGCCCGCCAAAAACCGTTCCGTCAGGGCCAGTTCATGGGCGCGGATCCGGTCCATCCCCGTCTCCTGCAGCCAGGCAAGACCGGCTCCCAGTCCCAGAATTCCCGGCAGGTTCAGCGTCCCCGCTTCAAAGCGGTCCGGCAAAAACGCGGGCATCTGTTCCGTATGACTGAGGCTGCCGGTCCCGCCGGCAATCAGCGGCTCAATCTGGGATGCCAAATCCGGTCCCAGTACAAATCCGCCGATTCCCTGAGGCCCCAACAGTCCCTTGTGCCCCGTAAAGGCCACGGCGTCAATGCCCATGGTCTCCATATCGATGGGCCATACGCCCGCAGTCTGAGCACTGTCCACAAAGAACCGCAGGCCGTGAGCCCGGCAAAAGGCTCCCACCTGCGCAATGGGCAGCAGAGTCCCGCAGACATTGCTGGCATGGGTCATGACCACTGCCCGGGTCGTTTCCTGCAGGCAGCCCGTCAGGGCCGCCGTGTCCAGAGTTCCGTCCCGGCGGCAGGGTACCCGGGTAAACCGGACGCCGTGGGCCTCCAGCTGCCGCAGGGGACGCATCACGGCATTGTGTTCCATGGAGGAGACCAGCACATGGTCACCCCGGCGCAAAAAGCCCTTGAGCAGCACATTGAGGCTCTCCGTCACATTTCGGGTAAAGGCCACCGCCTGGGCACCGGGCCCTCCAAAGAGGTCGCTGAGGGCCTGGCGCGTCTCGTAGACCTGCTCCTCCGTCTGATAGGCCTTCTGATAGCTTCCCCGGTTGATATTGCAGCCGCCCTCGGTCAAATAGCGGTACACCGCCTCCGCCACCACAGGCGGTTTGGGAAACGTGGTGCTGGCATTGTCCAAATAGATGCGTTCCACTTTTTGCCCTCCTTTGGATTTAAATCCCATACAATCAAATTCATTATACGCCGAATTTATTGGAATTTCAAATAAGTTAAGAGGGCTGATAAATAATTGCAATTGGACAGTTCCGCCGTCGCCATGGTATGCTGAGGTTGAAATGGAAAGGAGCGGATTTGAAGTGACACTTCGACACGAGAAAACCATGATTGTGGCGGCGGGGTGCGTCATCGGTGCCCTGGCCTCCCTGTTGGTCTACTGGGGAAACCCTTCCAACATGGGATTTTGCATTGCCTGCTTCCTGCGGGATATCTCCGGCGCTCTGGGCCTGCATTCGGCAGCCAACGTCCAGTACGTCCGGCCGGAGATCATCGGCTTGGTGCTGGGCAGCTTCCTGCTGGCCCTGTTCCGAAAGGAATTTGGTGCCAAGGGCGGCAGTTCCCCGCTGACGCGGTTCGTCCTGGGCATGTTCGTCATGATCGGCTGCCTGATGTTTTTAGGCTGCCCCTTCCGGATGATCCTGCGCCTGGCCGGCGGTGACTGGAACGCCCTCTTCGGCCTGGCTGGTTTCGTGTGCGGCATTTTGGTGGGTGTGTTCTTCCTCAACCGGGGCTACTCCCTCCATCGCAGCTACCGTCTGCCCCGGACGGAGGGCATCCTCTTCCCGGCGCTGATGGCCGCGCTGCTGGTGCTGCTGGTGGGAGCCCCCGCGCTGCTGCGCTTTACGGAATCCGGCGGCGGCCCCGGTGCCCAGCATGCCGCTGTGGCACTGAGTCTGGCGGCAGGCCTGGTGGTGGGCGCTCTGGCCCAGCATACCCGTCTTTGCATGGTGGGCGGCATCCGGGATATGATCCTGTTCCGGGAATCCAAGCTGCTGCTGGGCTTTGTGGCGGTATTCGCCAGCGCTCTGGTGTGCAACCTGATCCTCACCGCTGTCACAGCGGGTACGTATTTCAATCCCGGCTTCACCGGCCAGGCAGTGGCCCATACCGACGGCGTATGGAACTTCCTGGGTATGCTGCTGGCAGGCTACGGCTGCGTGCTGCTGGGCGGCTGCCCCCTGCGGCAGCTGGTACTCTCCGGTGAGGGCAACACCGACAGCGCCATCACGGTGCTGGGACTGATGGCCGGTGCCGCCATGGCCCACAACTTCGGCCTGGCCTCCAGCGGTGAAGGCCCCACCGCCAACGGCAAGATCGCCGTGGTCATCGGCCTGGCGGTCGTGACCGCCATCGCCTGCCTGGGAACCTTTGGAACGAAGCGGAAGTAAGGAGGAAATCAGTATGAAAATCATTGACGCCCGGGGCCTGTCCTGTCCGGAGCCGGTCATTCTCCTGCGTCAGGAGATGGCCTCCGGTGAACATGCCTATCAGATTCTGGTGGATAACCACGCCTCCAAGGAAAATACCGCCCGCTACGCCGAGCACCAGGGCTATCACGTCCAGGTGGAAGAGCAGGACGGCGAGTACACCCTCACCTTTACCAAATGACATACATTGCAACGTTTTACTCCCACTTCGGTGCGATCCGCTGCAAGAAGCTCTGTGAAGCCCAGGGCCTTTCCGCCCGGGCCATGCCGGTGCCCCGGAATCTGAGCAGCAGCTGCGGCACCTGTGTGCGCTGGGAGGGCGAGATTCCCGCCGCCATGCCCACGGAAGAGACGGAACAGATCGTCCGGGTAACCCCATCGGGCTATGAAACGGTCTATCAGGCGGAGGACAGCTGAAGGCAAAGGAGGCACACAAATGGAAACCCAGGTAAAACTCACCAAGCTGGCCAGCTGTGCCGGGTGCGGCGCCAAAGTCGGCGCCGGCACCCTAGCCGCCATGCTGGAGGGCTTTCGCACTCATACGGATCCCCGCCTGATCGTGGGATACGACAAAAGCGACGATGCCTGCGTCTACGTGGTGGACCCGCAGACCGCCCTGGTCCAAACCACCGACTTCTTCCCCCCCATTGTGGACGATCCCTTTCTATATGGGCAGATTGCCGCGGCCAATGCTCTGAGCGACGTCTATGCCATGGGCGGCGAACCCAAGCTGGCGCTCAATATCCTCTGCCTGCCCGAAACGATGGGCCCCGACACGGTCCGGGAACTGCTGCGGGGCGGCTACGACAAGGTTTATGAGGCAGGCGCCGTCATTGCCGGCGGACATACCATTCACGGCGCTGAGCCCATTTACGGCCTGGCGGTCACCGGCTTTGTCCACCCGGACAAAGTCCTCACCAACAGCGGCGCCCAGCCGGGAGACGTGCTGCTGCTCACCAAGCCTCTGGGCATCGGCGTCCTGACCACCGCCGCCAAGGCGGATCTGGTCCCGGAGGAGGTTCTAAGCCGGATCTACCGCCAGATGGCGGCACTGAACAAAACTGCCCGGGACATCATGGTCCGCTATCCGGTGCACAGCTGTACGGATGTCACCGGCTTCGGCCTGCTGGGCCACAGCTTTGAGATGGCCCAGGGCAGCAGCTGC
>CABUDN010000166.1 GCA_902490355.1 uncultured Oscillibacter sp. | reverse complement strand
TGAGACGTCCGCAGCGTCGGACGAGAGAGGAGAAGCCGATATGGGGTGGCTGCTGGGATTGCCGCTGAAACTGTTGAGCCTGCTGGGCGGCATTTTGATGGTGCTGCTGCGCTTTGCGCTGCCGGTGCTCATCGGTGTGGGTGCGGCAATGCTGCTGCGCCGTCAGCGCCGGGGGAAGGTAAACGAGGAAGCCACATCCTGGAAAGAACCGGAGGAGCCGACCTTTGACGGTCCGGTGTATACCGTGGATTATCAGGAGGTGCAGCCGGTGTGCGACACACCGGACCGGCCGCTGCCCTTTGGTTATAAGACGATTTGGATGGCGGCGGCGTCGCAGGATCCGCAGCAGGTGCTCCGGGCCCTGGGTGGACGGGATGTCCGCCGGGCCAACTGGCAGACGGGACTGCAGGCGGCTGAGGAGGATGCGAACTGCGTGTTCGTCTCGCCCTGCCTGGATGGGTTTGTGCTGGTGATCGGGCTGCCCCGCTTCCCGGAGCAGGGACTTGCGGGCGCGTTCGGGCAGGTGCAGGCCTTTGCCACTCATCGGGTGACGGAGTATCATGCCTGGGCCCGCTGGAACGGCGGCACGCTGGAGCGGATGTATGCGTACGACGGTTCCCGGGGCGTGGTGACGGTCCAGGTCGGGGAGATGACGGCCCAGGAGATTGCCCTAGGCTTCGGCCGGTTCCCCCAAAAAGGGCGGGAGGACCGCTGCGAAGCCAATCCCACCGAGGAGGATGTGCTGGACCTGGCCGCTGCCTGGGGCGTGGATCCCAGAATGGATGGGGCCGCGTATCCGCCCTCCGTGGGGTGGATCTGCACGGTACGGTGAGGAGGCGTGGGAGATGGAGCTGGTGAATCTGGCGGGCGCGGCGCTGTTGCTGCTGCTGATTCGGAAACTGGCGTGGTGCATCCGGTGGCTGTGGTGCTATTATCACGGCCGGGAGACGCCGGAGCCCATTTCCTTCCTGCCGCATCGGTCGGGAAAGGATTTTGACGAGCATGTCCGGCAGGCCAGAGAGCAGGATAAGGAGGCGTGAGCATGCCGTTTTGGAAAAAGAGCGAGGATCCCTGGGATCAGCCGGTCCGGCGGCCCCAGCCGCGCCCGGCGCCGGACTCCGGAGCTGAGACCGGCCAGGAGGAGAACACGGCTCAGGAACTGCGGGAAATGTTCCGGGAGCTGGGCAAGGGCGCCCGGGAGTTTTTCGGCATGGAAGAGAAAGAACCGGAGCCGGAGGTTCCGCCGCAGATGTGTCCCTGGTGCGGCAAGGAGATGGAGCGGGGATATCTGCTCAGCGGCCAGTGGATCTATTGGCAGCGCAAACGGCCTACGGCCCTGTCCCTGCGGGGACATGCCGCCGATGCCCTGGTAATCAATACCGAAGGGGGCACAATGGCAGGTTACCGAACCGCCTGGCGCTGCGGCGCGTGTGAAAAGATGGTTCTGGACGTGTCGGATATCCAACCGGAAGCGTTTCTGGGCATTCCCGCCCGCGCCCCGGAGGACACGCAGGTCCGGGAATCCGAGGAAGATCAAGAGTAAGGGAGAAACAGTGTTTCATGGCACAGCTATACTTTAAATACGGCGTCATGGGGTCCAGCAAGACCGCCAACGCCCTGATGGCCCGGTTCAACTATGAGGAGCGGGGGCAAAAGGCCCTGCTAGTCAAGCCCCGGATGGATACCCGGGATGGAGATCATCAGGTGGTCTCCCGGATCGGACTGACGTATCCGTGCATTTACTTTGATGAGATGCAGCAGCTGACGGTGATGGAACTGGAGCAAAATGCCTGCATCATCGTGGACGAGGCCCAGTTCCTCACCCGGGAAGAGGTCCTGTACCTGGTGTATCTGGTGGATGACCTGGGGATTCCGGTGATGTGCTACGGCCTGCGGGCCGACTTCAAGGGCGATCTGTTCCCGGGCAGCGAGGCGCTGCTGGTCATGGCGGACAAGATTGAGGAGATCAAAACCGTGTGCTGGTGCGGCCGAAAGGCCACGTTCAACGCCCGGTTTGACCGTAACGGCAAGGTCCTCAAGGAAGGCGAACAGGTGGTGCTGGGCGCCAACGACCAGTACATCGGATTGTGCCGCCGCCACTGGATGACCGGGGATCTGGGACCGGACTTTGAGGTAGACCGGCGATGATCTGCAATCTCTGCCCCCGCCGCTGCGGCGCGGAGCGTACCGACACCCGCTCCGGCGGGGTCTGCGGCCAGCCGGCCATGCCGGTGGCGGCCCGGGCCATGCTCCATCAGTGGGAGGAACCCTGCCTGGTGGGAGAGCACGGCGCGGGAACGGTGTTCTTTTCCGGATGCAACCTGCGCTGCTGCTTCTGCCAGAATCAGCCTATCTCCCGGGGCGGCGTGGGCAAGGCCATTACGCCGGAGCGGCTGCGGCAGATTTTTCGGGAGCTCATTGACCAGGGGGCAGCCTGCCTGGACCTGGTGACGCCCACCCACTTTACCCCCGCGATTTTGGAGGCGCTGGGAGACGAGGTCTGGCCGGTGCCGGTGGTGTGGAACTGCGGCGGCTATGAGGACCCGGAGATGCTGCGGCAGATGGAGGGAAAGGTACAGGTGTATCTGCCGGACCTAAAGTATGCCCTGCCGGGACCGGCCAGGCGGTACTCCGGTGCGGAGGACTATTTCCAGTGGGCGTCCGCGGCGATTTTGGAGATGTTCCGTCAGACGGGGCCGTATGTGATGGAGAACGGACAGCTCAAGCGGGGCGTGCTGATCCGCCACCTGCTGCTGCCGGGGGAGATGGAGAATACCCGCCGGTGCATCGACTTCGTGGCCGGGCACTTCCGGCCGGGCGAGGTCCTCTTTTCCCTCATGAGCCAGTACACCCCCCAGCCCGGGGCGGAGGGGAACCTCAGGCGCCATGTGACCCGGGCGGAATACCGGGCGGCGGTGGCGTATATGGAAAACTGCGGCATCACCGACGGCTACACCCAGGAGCGGACCTCTGCCAAAGAGGAGTACACCCCGGATTTTGACGGCCGGGGCGTGTGAGCGGAGACGCGGGCTGCCCGGTTTGAGCTGAATGCCTGCATTGTGGTAAAATCAGGGCTTGCAAACTCCAAACGGTGTATTATAATGATGGGACTGCCGGTGGTGCGGCAGTCCCATTTTTGTGTGTGAAAGCGGAGAGAGATGTTATGAAACTGGAGAACAACCTGGGAACGGATCCCATCCGGCCCCTGGTGTGGCGGATTGCCATTCCCAGCATGCTGGCCCAATTCGTCAGCGTGCTTTACAGCATCGTGGACCGGATTTATATCAGCAATATTCCCCTAATCGGCGACACGGCCCTGGCGGGTGTGGGTGTGTGCGGTCCTGTGGTGACCATGATCGGTGCCTTCGCCTCCTGGATCGGGGTGGGCGGCGCGCCTCTGATGAGCATTCGTCTGGGAGCCGGAAAACGGGAAGAGGCCCGGCAGATCCTGGCCGACAGCTTTTTGATGCTGTGCGTGTGCGGCGTTGTGCTGACGGCGGCGGTGTTCCCGTTGCGGGAGCCCATGCTGCGCACCTTTGGTGCCAGCGAGGTTACGTACCCATATGCCGAGACCTACTTCACCGCCTATCTGTTCGGAACGGTATTCAATTTGCTGGCGTTGGGCCTGAATCAGTTTATCATTTGTCAGGGCTATGCCAAGCGGGGCATGATTTCCGTCATGCTGGGAGCGGTGCTGAATATCGTGCTGGACCCGGTGTTTATCTTCGCCCTGGATCTGGGCGTGGTGGGAGCGGCGGTAGCCACCGTGCTCTCGCAGATTGCCAGCTGTGCCTATGTACTGCGGTTTTTGTTCAGCAAGGAGGTGCCGGTCCCCATCACCTTCGGCGGCTATCGGCTTCGGCGGATGGGGCGGATTCTGCTCACCGGCCTGACGCCCTTTTTGATTGTAGCGGTAGACAATGTCATGATCATCACCATGAACGCAGTTTTGCAGCGTTACGGCGGGCCGGAGCTGGGGGACCAGATGGTGACCTGTGCCACCATTGCCCAGAGCTTCATGCTGGTGGTCACCATGCCCCTGGGCGGAATTTCCTGCGGCACCCAGACGATTCTGGCCTTCAATTACGGTGCCCGGCGCAAAGACCGGATCCTGCAGGCACAAAAGCACATTGCTCTGATGTGTGTGGGGTATACGGCGCTGCTGTTTTTCCTGGCCCGGGCAGCAGGCGGACTGTTTGTGAGCCTGTTTACCCGCTCTCCGGACCTGGCTGCGGAGGCTGTGGAAGCCATCCGGATCTGCACCCTGGCGGTGATTCCCCTGGGCGTGCAGTATGCCCTGGTGGACGGGTTTACCGGCATGGGGTTGGTGCAGCTTTCTCTGCCTCTGTCTACTTTCCGAAAGGTGACCTACTTTTTGGCGCTGTTCTGGCTGCCCGGAGCCTTCGGCGTGCGTGCGGTTTTCTATGCCGAGCCCATCTCCGACATTCTGGGTCCCCTGGCCAGCGTGGCGGTCTACGCGCTGTGCATCCGCAAAATTCTCGACTTTTCAGACGATACCCCGGCATAAACAACGCGCCCGGCAGGCATTTTGCCTGCCGG
>CABUDN010000165.1 GCA_902490355.1 uncultured Oscillibacter sp. | reverse complement strand
CGTTGGCGTGTCCATTTAGAACCCGGGAAACCGTGGTTCTGGACACATGGGCCAGTTTCGCGATTTCAGAACTGTTCAAGGGCACTCCTCCTTTGAGCGGGAACTATGTTTCTTAACTAAGATTTTACCGATTTTCGAGGGGTTGTCAACCGAGTTTGGAAAGAGAATGAAGGGTAGAGTTGAAATCTTTACATTTTCTTGAACAATTTGCACAGAAAATGAAAAAGAAAGATAGAAATTTAGACGGTTGACACAAATTGAACACGTGTAGTATAATCAATTGCAGAAAAAGGTAAGAGTTGTAAATAAATACAAAGACAGGCAGTAAAACTGAATATATCTGGGGAAAATGGCGGAATAGAACATCGAAAATGCGCCGCTATTTTTATGCCGAAAGTGGACACGTGTTTCAAATGCCCGGCGGAATCCGTTGCCGGACAGAAGAAATAAATGCAGAAATGCAGAAAAGGAGAGGTACACTTCATGGAAAAGATGAAAAGACTTCTTGCACTGGTAATGATTATGGCTTCTGTTGCAGGGTTGAGCGCCTGCGGCGGCTCCAAGGATGCTCAGACGGATGATGCGCAGGGCGGCGATGATGGCGATGCCGCTGAGAAAATCGTCATTCAGGTCGGCTACGGCAACAACCCCGGCGAGCCCACGGACCTGGCGATGCAGAAGTGGCAGGAACTGCTTGCGGAGCGCAGCAACGGCACCATGGAGCTGGAACTCTTCCCCTCCAGCCAGCTGGGTTCTCAGGCTGACCTGACGGATCAGATTGTCATGGGTGAGCCGATTATTTCCATCAGCGACGCATCTTTCCTGGCTGAATACGGTGCCCCCGAAATTGCCATCGCATCCTGCCCGTACATCTATAATTCCTGGGATGAGTGCTGGAAGCTGATCGAGTCCGACTGGTGGGCTGAGCAGGAAGCACTTCTGGCTGAGAACGGCATCCACATCCTCACTGCCAACTGGGCATACGGTGAGCGCAACATTATGACCACCAAGCCCGTCCGTTCCATTGAGGACATGCAGGGTCTGATTATCCGCACGCCGACCACGCCCAGCTACATGAAGGCATTTGAGTACATGGGTGCGGCCCCCACTGCGCTGGCTCTGGGCGATGTGTACACTGCAACCCAGCAGGGCACGGTGGAAGGCATGGAGAACCCCCTGGCAACCCTGTACGGACAGGCCTACTATGAAGTGGCCAAGTACATCACTCTGACCAAGCACGTTCTGATGCCCACGCAGTGGATCTGCAACGAGGACTTCTTCCAGAGCCTGACGCCGGAACAGCAGCAGTGGCTCTGCGAGACGGGCGACGAGGCTGGTGTGTATAACAATCAGCTGCAAGACGAGATGTTGGCGCAGTACATGGAGGACATGGAGGCCAACGGCGTTGAGATCATCGATCTGAGCGATGAGGAGCGGGCCAAGTTCGTCGAGGCGTCTGCTGCGGTATATGAGGATCCCGTGATCACGGCTGATTGGCGCGACGGCCTGTATGACTACGTTCGTAGCCTGATGGCCTGATTTCCGGCGGGAGCCGCTTGCGCTTGCGGTGAATAAGGAGGGACAAGTAGATAGACTTGTCCCTCCTTTTATATTCGAAAATGATGCAAAAAAGGCATTGAGTGACGGATAGAAAAGAAATGGAGGAAGCGTGATGAAGGAGATCAAGATTACCGGAATTTCTGTAGAGGACCGGCGATTCCCCCTGGAAAACGGCGCCGGATCCGATGCAGTCCATACTGTTCCTGTTTATGCGTATGCGGTGTGCCGTCTGAAGACGGATACGGCGCTGGACGGTGTGGGCATTGCGTTTACACTGGGCAGCGGCAACGATTTGGTGTGCAAGGCGATTGAATATCTGAGCGAGGAGCTGGTGGGCCGGGAGATCCATGAGCTGATGGACGACTTCGGCACGGTATTTGCATCCCTGACAGATTCCCCCTGCTTCCGGTGGCTGGGCCCCCATAAGGGTGTTGTGCATCTGGCGCTTTCCAGCATTACCAACGCCTGCTTCGACCTGTGGGCCAAGGCGGAGGACGTGCCTTTGTGGAAGCTGCTCATCGATCTCAAGCCCGAGCAGATCGTGCGGTTTATGGACTTCCGCTATGTGGAGGATCTGATGACCAAGGACGAGGCTCTGGAGATTCTGCGGGCCGGCTGGCAGGGCCGGGAGGAGCGCGAGTCCGTACTGCGCACGGGCTACCGCGGATATGACACGTCCGTGGGCTGGTTCAACTACCCGGACGATCTGGTGGTGGAAAACACCAAGCGTGCTCTGGAAAAGGGCTTCACCGCCATGAAGCTGAAAGTCGGTTCCGCGGATCCGGAGCGGGATATTCGCCGCGCCGAGCTGATCCGGAAGACCGCCGGCGACGCCGCCACCATCATGGTGGACGCCAACCAGCAGTGGACGGTTCACAAGGCGCTGTATGTCATTGACAAGCTGCGCAGCATCAATCCCTACTGGGTGGAAGAGCCCACGGATCCCGATGATGTGCTGGCGCACCAGACTCTGCGGCGGGCGTTCCATCCCATCCGCATCGCCCTGGGCGAGCATGTTCCCAATAAAGTTATTTTCAAGAACTATCTGCAGGCCAACGCCATGGATATCAACCAGGTGGATGCCGTCCGGGTCGGCGGTATTTCGGAATTCATTCTCATCAGCCTGATGTCCAAGAAATATGGCGTACCCGTCATTCCCCATGTGGGAGACATGGGACAGATCCATCAGCATATGGTGCTGTTCAACCACATTGCGGTGGGCCATCCCAACCTGTTCCTGGAGGCGATCCCGCATCTGCGTCAGTACTTCAAGTATCCGGTAATGCTGGAAAACGGCTACTATGCTGTGCCGCAGGTTCCCGGAAGTACCTGTGACTTTGTGGATTGAGAGAGGGAAACACAATGAAAGCAACATTGATTGATGAAAAGGATAATGTGGCAGTGGTTCTGGGCGCGGTAAAGGCCGGGGAAGAGATTACCTGGTTCCGGGCGGGCGTTCCCTGCTCGGCGACAGCCCTGCGGGATGTGCCCATTTATCACAAGATTGCGGCGGCTCCCATTGCCAAGGGGACGCCGGTCATTAAGTACGGCGAGCATATCGGCATCGCGGCGGAAGATATCGCCATGGGCGACTATGTCCACGTGCACAATGTGCTCAACAACCGGGAAGCACTGTAAAGGAGGCAGAGAGATGAACTTTTGGGGTTATCGCAGACCGGATGGACGGGTCGGCATTCGGAATAAGGTTTTGATTCTGCCTGCATCCGTGTGCGCAGCGGATACTGCGCGGCTGGTGTCTTCCCAGGTAAAGGAGACGGTGACGTTCCACAATCAAAACGGCTGTTCCCAGGTCCCCAGTGACCAGCAGCTGACTATGGACGTTATGGCGGGCTTTGCCGCCAATCCCAATATCTACGGGACCATCGTGATTTCCCTTGGCTGTGAAAACTGCCAGATGGATCTGGTGGTGGATGCCATCCGCCAGAGAACCAACAAGCCCCTGCGGCAGTTTATCATCCAGGAGTGCGGCGGCACCATTGCCACGATGGAGCAGGCGGTGCGGGCAGCCCGGGAGATGGTGGAGGAGGCGTCCCTGCTCAAGCGGGAGTCCTTCCCCATCAGCGAGCTGATTCTGGGCACGGAGTGCGGCGGATCGGATATGACCAGCGGCCTGGCGTCCAATCCCCTGATCGGAAATACCTGTGACCGTCTGGTGGACCAGGGCGGCACGGCGGTACTCTCGGAGACCACCGAGTTCATCGGCGCCGAGCATATTCTGGCCCGCCGGGGCCGGACGCCGGAAATCCGGGACCGGATTTACGACATTGTACACCGGTATGAGGACGCGCTCAAGCTGGTGGGCGAGGATCCCCGGCTGGGCAATCCCTCTCCCGGCAATAAGGCCGGCGGCCTGACGACTTTGGAGGAAAAATCCCTGGGCTGCATCCATAAGGGCGGACATCGTCCCGTGGAAGAGGTCTATGACTACGGCAAGCAGATGGAAGCGGGCAAGGGCCTGGTCATCATGGATACGCCGGGCAATGATCCCTCTTCTGTGGCGGGCATGGTGGCCGGCGGTGCGCAGATCGTGGTGTTCTCCACCGGACGCGGCACGCCCACCGGCAACCCGGTGGCTCCGGTCATCAAGATTACGGCCAATCCCATTACTTACGGAAAGATGAAGGATAACATTGATGTGGACGCCAGCGTGCTGCTGGAGCATCCCGAGCAGATGGACGCCGTGGCAGATGCTCTGCTGCGGGAGATTGTGGAAGTGGCTGACGGCAAACTGACTAAGTCCGAAGCGTTGGGCTTCTATGAGATGGCGATCGCCCGGGTGTGCAACTACGTGTAAGAGCCGGGAGAGAAGGAGGATTGAAATGCAAAAGAACAAGGCCCTGAAGGTGCTGGGCAACCTGGATATGGTATTTGCCGGCGTTCTGATGGTGGGCCTCATTGTCCTGACATTTGTGGGTGTTATCCGCCGTTATTTCCTGCGGGATCCCATTACCTGGATGGAAGAGGTCCAGATGCTGCTGTTTTTGTGGGTGGTATTTCTGGGAGGAAGTGCCGCGTTTC
>CABUDN010000164.1 GCA_902490355.1 uncultured Oscillibacter sp. | reverse complement strand
TCAGGGCCGGGCGGATCTGGACCCGGCGTGTCTTGCCGGGCTGGATGATCCGGATGGACGGGACTGCGCCCTGGCGGAGCGGGCCTTCGTCCGGGCGCTGGACGGCGGGTGCTCCGCACCCACGGCGGCCTATGCCCAGGTGAAAGGGGACACTCTGACCATCCGGGGTTTCTATGCAGACGCGGATGGGCGAATTTATCGCACCAGCGCCGCCGGGCCCCGGAAGGACGGGGCTGTCCTGGCTGCGGAATTGGCCCAAAAACTCAAGGAGGAAGCCCATGGGCGGTAAAGTCATTTTGGTGGGGGCCGGGCCCGGAGATCCCGGTCTTTTGACCTGGAAGGGGAAAATGGCCCTGGAGCAGGCCGACGTGGTGGTGTATGACCGTTTGGTCAGTCCGGCCATTTTGGACCTGATTCCGCCCGGCGCCCGGCGCATCAATGTGGGCAAGGAGGCCGCGTGCCATCCCGTACCACAGGAACAGATCAACGAGATTTTGTTGGAGCAGGCCCGGGCGGGCCATCGGGTGGTGCGGCTCAAGGGCGGCGATCCCTTCGTGTTCGGCCGCGGCGGGGAGGAGCTGGAGCTCCTGGCCCGCAGCGGTGTGGACTTTGAGGAGATCCCCGGTGTGACCTCCGCCATCGCCGCCCCGGCCTATGCCGGAATTCCGGTGACCCATCGGGATTATGCCTCCTCCCTTCACATCATCACCGGCCATGCTAGAGCCGGAAAGGACCTGGAGATCAACTTCCCCGCCCTGGTCCAGGCCGGGGGGACTCTGGTTTTTCTCATGGGTGTGGGTGCTCTGCCCCGCATTACCGCAGGACTGCTGGAGGCCGGGATGGATGGAACTACCCCTGCCGCTCTGGTGGAGAATGGGACGCTGCCTGTTCAGCGGCGGTGTGTGGCCACGCTGGCGACCTTGGTTCAAAAGGCGGCGGACATGGAGATCCGCAGTCCTGCCGTCATTGTGGTGGGGGAGGTCTGTACCCTGTCCGACGGTTTTTGCTGGCTGGAACGAATGCCCCTCCACGGGCGGCGGATTCTGGTCACCCGGCCCCGGGACCGGGCCGGGGCATTATCGCAAAAGCTCCGGGCCTTGGGCGCCGAGGTCTGGGAATATCCCTGCATTGAGACGGTGCCCCTGGTGCCCTGTCCGGCCATGGAGACGGCCCTGAACAATCTGAAGGAGTATGAGTGGCTGGTTTTCACCAGCCCTGCCGGTGTGGAGGCATTCGGCAATCAAATGCGGACCCTGGGTTGGGATGGACGGAATCTGGCGGGAATCCGCCTGGCCGCCCTGGGGCCCGGCACCGCCCGGGCCTTGTCCGCCCTGGGACTGCGGGCCGATTACCTGCCTGCCGTGTACGACGCCGCCCACCTGGGCCAGGGGCTGCCTGCCCGGGGGCGGGTGCTGATTCTGCGGGCGGCCCAGGGGTCTCCTGCCTTGACAGAGGCGCTGGCGCGGCGTACCATTGCCTATGACGACATTGCCGTGTACCGCACGGCTCTTCCCGCCGGGCCCGATGCGGACCTAGCTCAGGCTTTGGAGAAGGGGGCGGTGTCTGCCGTGACCTTCACCTCTGCTTCCACAGTCCAGGGCTTTGTACGTGCTGCAGGCGCCCGGGCGGATCTGAGCGGGCTCACCGCTCTTTGCATCGGGCACCAGACTGCCGCTGAGGCCCGCCGATACGGCCTGCGGGCGGAGGTGGCCCGGGAGGCCACACCGGAGGCTCTGGCGGAGCTGGCCTGTGCGTGCTGCCAAAACATCTGAGAGATACCGGAGGTAATTGTTCCATGGAACTCATTCAACGTCCCCGCCGCCTGCGCCGCAGTGAAGCGGTGCGCCGCCTGTGCCGGGAGACCCGTGTCAGTCCCGACAGTTTGATCTATCCCATTTTTGTGGACGAGACCCTCACCGGCACCCGTCCCATCGAGAGCCTGCCGGGACAATTCCACTACGGCCTGGACAGTGTGAATCAGGCGGTGGAAGCGTGCATGGAGCATGGCGTGGGCCACTGCATCCTCTTCGGCCTGCCTGCCTCCAAAGATGCCTGCGGCTCCTCGGCCTGGGCGGAAGACGGTGTGGTGCAGCGGGCCATCCGGACCATCAAGGCCGCCTGGCCGGGATTCCACGTCATCACCGATGTGTGTATGTGCGAGTACACCGATCACGGCCACTGCGGCATCCTGCACGGCCGGGAAGTGGACAACGACGAAACACTGGAAGTGCTGGCCAAGACCGCGTTGAGCCATGTGGAGGCAGGCGCCGACATGGTGGCTCCCAGCGACATGATGGACGGCCGCATTGCTGCCATTCGTGCCGTTCTGGATGCCCACGGGCACACCATGACACCCATCATGTCCTACGCTGCCAAGTACGCCTCCGCCTTCTACGGCCCCTTCCGGGCTGCCGCAGGCTCCGCTCCTGCCTTCGGGGACCGCAAGGGCTATCAGATGGATCCGCATAACCGCAAAGAGGCATTGAAAGAGTGTGCCCTGGATGTGGAGGAGGGTGCCGACATTTTGATGGTCAAGCCTGCCATGAACTACCTGGATGTGATCCGGGAGTGCGCCGACACCTTTGATCTGCCGTTGTGCGCCTATTCTGTCTCCGGCGAATACGCCATGATCAAGGCGGCTGCCGCCGCGGGACTGGTGGATGAGTACCGGATCATGTGCGAGAGCGCCGTGAGTGTATTCCGGGCGGGAGCCAACATGCTCATTACCTATTATGCCAAGGAGCTGGCCGACGCCATGCGGAAAGGAGATCTGGGCTGATGGATACTTCGCAGCAGCTGTTTACCGCCGCCTGCCGGGTGCTGCCCGGCGGCGTGAATTCCCCCGTCCGGGCCTACCGCTCTGTGGGACTGACGCCCCGCTTCATCCAGCGGGCCCAGGGCAGCCATGTCTACGACGTGGATGGCCGGGACTATCTGGACTATGTGTGCTCCTGGGGCCCCATGATTCTGGGACATAACCACCCCGTGATCCGGGAGGCGGTGGAGAAGGCCGTCCGGGACGGACTGTCCTTCGGTGCCCCCACCCCGCGGGAGGTGGAAATTGCCGAGCTCATGGTGGAGCTGGTACCGGGCATTGAGATGGTGCGTATGGTCAACTCCGGCACCGAGGCGGTGATGTCCGCCATCCGGCTGGCCCGGGGGGCCACCGGCCGGGACAAGATCATCAAGTTCGAAGGCTGCTACCACGGCCACAGCGACTGCCTGCTGGTGGCTGCCGGCTCCTCCGCCCTGGCGGGAGGACATCCCAGCAGCGCCGGCGTACCGGAGGACATCGTCAAACACACCCTTACTGCCCAGTTCAACGACCTGGCCAGCGTGGAGGATCTGCTGGATGCCTGGCCGGGACAGGTGGCCTGCATCATCGTCGAGCCTGTGGCCGCCAACATGGGCGTGGTGGGGCCCGCGCCGGGCTTTTTGGAAGGATTGCGGAAGCTGTGCGACAAGAGCGGAGCGCTGCTGGTGTTCGACGAGGTTATCACCGGTTTCCGTCTGGCCCTGGGCGGTGCCCAGGCCTACTACGGCGTGCAGGCGGATCTGGTCACCTTCGGCAAGATCATCGGCGGAGGCATGCCGGTGGGCGCCTACTGCGGCAGCCGGGCTTTGATGGAGCAGGTGGCGCCCTGCGGCCCGGTTTACCAGGCCGGAACCCTCAGCGGCAATCCTGTGGCCATGGCGGCGGGCCTTGCCCAGCTGCATTATCTCAAGGATCACCCGGAGGTCTACACGCAGCTTTCCGAAAAGGGTGCCTTCCTGGCTGAAGGGCTGACCCGGGCTGCGCAGAAGACCGGGGCTGCCGTGCAGATCAATCACGTGGAAAGTCTCTGCGCACCCTTCTTCACGCCGACTCCGGTCACCACCTTTGTCGATGCCAAGGGCAGCGATCTTCAGGCCTATGCCCGGTATTTTGCCGGAATGCTCCAGAAGGGCATTGCTCTGGCTCCTGCGCAGTTTGAGGCTATGTTTGTGTCCACCGCCCATACGGAAGAAGAGCTTACCTATACGATCCAGGCGGCGGAAGCCGTACTGGCCGCCCTGTAATGGGTCGGGCCCCGGTATCAACTGCCCTGTTTCACAGAAGCGGGCCGGAAATGAAAGTAAGATCATAACCGTCAAAAGAGGCCCGCGGCAACATGCCGCGGGCCTTGATGTTGGGCGTGGCTGTACCGGGGGAAGGATCAGAAGGAGGATTCGTACTCAAGAGATGCCGGGCGGCTTTTGAAGCGGAGAAGCTGCCGCCCGTACAGGGGCAGGCGGCGCTTCCCCGGATCCGCCAGTCATGGCGCCACACTGAGGGAAATAGGGGGAGGATTCCGGCGAGGCGGCTGCGCGATATGCGGCGGAAGCGGTGCCGCTGGAATGCCTTGACAGGGAAGGCAAAAATTTGTATAATGAAAAAAACGTTTGTACCAAGCAAACATCGGAAGCCGAAGCTTCCTGCCCCATTCTGCAAGCCCCCGCACAAACCAGTATGTCCAAGGCATACGACCTTTCCAATGGAAAGGCCGTATGCTTTTTTGTTTGCCTGCGGGGGGATGCACCAACTGCGACATGAGAAAGGAATGCTGAAATGAAACGACTTCTGACTTT
>CABUDN010000163.1 GCA_902490355.1 uncultured Oscillibacter sp. | reverse complement strand
GGATATCCGCAAAAAATGTCCGAAATTGTTTGTTTTGTGACTGCGCCCGCAATTGACCCTGTCACACCGGCCTGTTATAGTAAAAATGTACAATTACAGGCGCGAAATTACGTGTTTTTCGTGATTGTGCCATCATTCGGTCTTGTGGATCAAAAGAGAAAAGAGAAATGGAGGAACTCATATGAAAAGAATGTTTGCTCTGCTTTTATCCCTGACGATGGTCTTCTCTCTGACCGCCTGCGGCGGTGGGAACGAGGAGTCCTCCAGCGGCGGCAGCGAAGCCAGCGGTGAAACCATCACCATCAAGCTGCCGCACTGCTATTCGGAGGGACACCCGCTTACCGACACGCTGGAAAACTTCTTTAAGCCCGAGCTGGAAAGCCGTTCCGGCGGACGGCTGACCGTGGATCTCTATCCCAATTCCACTCTGGCCACCGAGGAGCAGATTTACGAAGGCCTGCGCAACAACACCTATGAAATGGGTGTCGTGGGCACCATCTTCCAGGACCGGATTCCTTCCGTCGCCACATTCCAGCTGCCTTTCCTGTTTTCCGACTTTGACCAGGCCCGGGAAGCCCTCTATGAACAGGACTACGGCCAGCAGCTCATCGGCGATGTAGCCTCCCTCGGCTTTACGGTCAACGGCATTGTTCCCGACGGATTCCGGGTCATGACACTTAACCGCAAAGCGGAGAGTCTGACCGATCTCAAGGGTCTGAAGCTGCGGATGCCCAACCTGGAAGTCATGGTAAAAATCGGCGAATGCTTGGGCTGCGCCGTGACTCCCATGGCCATGACCGAGGTTTTCTCCGCTCTGGAACAGAACGTCATCGACGGTCAGGAGAATCCTCCTTCCACCATCCGCACGCAGGGCTGGTATGAAATCCAGGACTACCTGCTGGTTTCCAACCATGTGTTTACCAGCCTGTTCCTGTGCGTGAACAGCGCGTTTTATGACTCCCTGGATCCGGAGCTGCAGGGCATTTTGGACGAGGTCATCGACGAAACCTCCAGCAAGATTTGGGACAGCGCCAAGGAGCAGGCCCAGGCGGACCTGGACTTCATGGATGCGGAAGCCGACATTGAGGTTTACTACCCCTCCGATACCTTCAAGCAGGAAATGATCGACGCCACTGCTTCCATGTATGATGACATGTATGCAACCTGCCCCGAGGTGGAGGAAATCGTCACCGCCATCCGGGCCATTGAGTAACCACAGTCCTTGCGTTTAATGAGTGAATTATGAAAGCAATACGAGTTCTTTTTAAGTGGATTGACCGCATAACCGCATGGCTTGCGGTAATCGCACTGGTGGTCATGTTCGGGCTGGTGTTCCTGAACGTCATCATGCGCTACATTTTCGGTTCCGGATTTGCCTGGTCGGAAGAGGGCGCCCGCTATGCCCTGATGGCCGTCATCATCCTGGGCGTTCTGGAAGTAACCCATTACCGGGACCACTTCTCCGTGGATTTGCTGACCAACGCGGTTCCCAAGCCGGTTCTGCGGATCATGCGGGTCATTGAGAGCATCTGCATGATTGCCGTCATGTGCGTCCTGTGCCAGGGCAGCTGGCAGATGACCTTGCTGAACTGGGAAAACGTCACCCCCGCCATGGGGATGCCGTCCTGGATTCCCTACGGGTTGATGCTGGCCTCTTCCGTTGTCAGTCTCTTTTACCTGATCGGCCACCTGCTGGAGGATTTGGGAATCCCTCTGTTTACCAATCACGAGGATGAAAATACGGGAGGTGACCAGGCATGCTGATTTTGTTTTTTGTATCGTTGTTCCTTCCTCTGCTGGTGGGTGTGCCTGTGGCCTTCTCCCTCATCATCAGTGCCATCGTTCTGATGTCCTCCAAGGACCTGTTCACCTCTCAGCTGGTGGTGCAGCAGTTCATCGGCGGCATCAACAGCTTCTCCCTGCTGGCCGTACCGTTCTTTATGCTGGCCGGCGAACTCATGAACAAAGGCGGCATTACCCGCAAAATTGTGGATGTGGTCTATCTCTGGGTGGGCCGGTTCCGCGGCGGATTGGGCTATGTCTCCATTCTGGCCAGCATGATTTTCGCCGGTCTGAGCGGCAGCGCCCTGGCGGATACCGCCGCCCTGGGCGGTGTGCTGATCCCCATGATGAGTGAGCGCGGATACAGCAAAAGCCGCTCCACCGGTATCGTGATCTCCTCGGGCATCATTGCCAACATCATTCCGCCCAGCATCGGGTTCATCCTCTTCGGCGTGGTCAGCGGCGCTTCCATCAGCCGGATGTTCATGGGCGGTCTGGTTCCGGGCATCTTTCTGGGCCTGGCCCTGATGGTCACCTGGTTCTTTACCGCCCGCAAGGACGGCCTCAAGTCCGAGCCCTGCACGATCCCCGGCCCTGAAAAGCGGCAGATCATTCTGCGGGCCATCCCCGCACTGCTGCTGCCCCTCTTCATCATTGTGGGCCTGCGGGGCGGCATCTTTACCCCCACGGAGGCCGGTGCCATTGCCTGTGCCTATGCGCTGGTAGTCGGATTGTTCGTCTACAAGGGCCTCAAGGTCTCGGATCTGCCGGGCATTCTTCTGGATACCGTCCGTTCCACCGGAAAGGTGCTCTTCATTGTGGGCGGTTCCCTGACGGTCTCCTGGATCATCACCGCCAGCAACCTCTCCAAGGACCTGATCTCCTCCTTCCATGGTCTGGTGGCACACCCCATTCTTCTGGTTCTTTGCTGCCAGCTGCTGTTCATTCTCTTCGGCATGGTGCTGGATATCGTTCCCATCATCATGATTCTGGTTCCCGTGATGCTGCCCCTGGTCAAAGCCGCCGAAGTGAATCTGGAGTATTTCGGCATCCTCTCCATCATCACCATGACATTCGGCCTCATCACGCCGCCTGTCGGCACGGTCTTGTACGTGGGAAGCGGCATCTCCAAAATCAGCATTGCCGAAGCAGTCAAAGGCGCCATGCCCTTTATGGCTGCCGAGGTAGTTGTCATCGTGCTGCTGTCTCTGTTCCCCCAGATCATCACCGTTCCTCTGTCCATCATTATGTAAGGAGGCCGTCATGAAAATTACCGGTTTGACCATCAACTGCCTGGAATACCAGCAGGCGTTCTGGATGTCCTCCGCCAGTGCCAATCAGGTGTACAACACCCGGTACTGCATTGTCGTGCGCATCACCACGGATGAGGGGATTGTGGGAATCGGCGAATCCGATTATCCCGGCGGCCCTGCTTCCAGTGTCGTCGCCGTTCTGGAAAAGGAACTGGGCCCCGCCCTGATTGGAAAGGACCCCC
The DNA here is from genome assembly GCA_902490355.1 of uncultured Oscillibacter sp. GTDB lineage: Bacteria > Bacillota > Clostridia > Oscillospirales > Oscillospiraceae > Oscillibacter. The sequence goes on along the minus strand of CABUDN010000163.1, from coordinate 1,434 downwards.
TGAACATTCAGGCCATTTGGGACGACATGTACTATATGCACATCCAGCACAGCCGCGTCGGCATTCACATGCACGCCATCAGCGGCATCGACATTGCCCTGTGGGACATTGCTGGAAAGGCCGCGGGCCTGCCCTGCTACAAACTCTGGGGCGGCCATCACAATCAAATCCCCGCATACAGCAGCGGCGGCATGTACTACGGGCTCCCCGGTGAGAATCCGGACGGCATGATGGGGATGGAAGCGGAAATGGAACTGACCAAGTCCCGCGGCTTCCAGGGATACAAAATGAAGGTCGGCAAGCCCACTTTGACCCTGCAGCAGGACATCGCCCGGGTCCGCTACGCCCGGGAATGTCTGGGAAGCGACATGGACCTGATGGTGGACGCCAACTGTACGTGGGATCTGCCGCGGGCCTATGCATATCTCCCGTATTTGGAGGAGCTGAATGTCAAGTTCCTGGAGGAGCCCTTCCAGCTCAACCATCCGCACTCTTACCGCACTCTGGCCGGTCAAACCCGAATCCCCCTGGCCGGTTCGGAAAACGAATCCTCCATCTATGGGTTCCAGGAGTTTATGAACGCCGGAGTCTACTTCGTTCAGCCCAATGTCTGCCGGGTGGGCGGTCCCACCAACATGCGCCGGATTATGACCCTGATCGATCTGAACGAGCGTGTCTTTGCCCCGCATGCCTGGTCCTCCATCATCTGCATGAGCGCAAGCATGCATCTGATGGCAACCACCCGCAACCATTACAAATTGGAGTATGACATCAACCCCAGTGCCTTCCGGGAGGATTTGATTCTCGAGCCCTATCCCTTTGAAAACGGCGTGTATACCATTCCCGACCGTCCGGGACTGGGCATTGCGCTCAATCCGGACACCCTGGAAAAGCACACAATCTACTGCGCCGAAGTACGTGCCTAAAGCCGATCGTTTCCATTTCACGCAAACGCGCGGTCAGCTTCAGATCCGAAACGGATCATGCCCACTTCCGCATCCAAGCTATAAAAGGAGAGCCGCGGGACAATGTCCCACGGCTCTCCTTTTTGCCAGGTGTCTGCAACCTCCAGCAGCATGTCTCCTTGTGCATTCCCTTTTGCCGTCACTTATCTGCCTTCCCGGCACATTTCCGGCGGCATCCCCATTCCGGGCATACTCACCGCGCTTGATGGTACTTCCTGCCTCACAGATCCGCTCTTTCCCGGGAAGTGAAAAGCGCTTCATCACCAATCATTTCCCGCAGCGTGGAAATAAATCTGCAAATATGAAAGCCGTCACAAACAGCATGATGGACCTGGATGGACAGCGGCATCCAATAGCGTCCCTGGTCCAAGGTATATTTCCCCATTGTAAAAATCGGGAGCAGGTAACGATCGCCATTTTTCAGATTCATATAGAAGACTTCAAAGCTCTCACATGGAATAATGGAGAC
>CABUDN010000162.1 GCA_902490355.1 uncultured Oscillibacter sp. | reverse complement strand
CATGGGTGAAGGTGCCCCGCATGTAGTAGTTCTTGCCGCCCCGGGCCGCCACCAGCTTCTGGAACTTGGGCACAATGCGGTCGTAGCTGCCGTTTCCGGCGTAATCCACCCGCAGGCGGTCGTGAATCTCCTTGCGGCCGTCCAGAGAGAGCACCACATTGCTCATCTCCCGGTTTGCAAAGTCAATGACATCGTCGTCAATGAGCATGCCGTTGGTGGTCAGGGTGAACCGGAACTTCTTGTGGTGGGGCTCCTCCTGGGTGCGGGCATAGGCCACCAGTTCCTTGACCACATCCCAGTTCATCAGCGGCTCACCGCCGAAGAAGTCCACCTCCAGATTGGTCCGGGTGCCGGAATTCTGAATCAGGAAGTCCAGCGCCTGCTTGCCCACCTCGAAGCTCATGAGCGCCCGCTCACCGTGGTACTTGCCCTGGCTTGCAAAGCAGTAGGCGCAGTTGAGGTTGCAGGTGTGGGCCACGTGGAGGCACAGGGCCTTGACCACATTGCCGGAACGCTCCTTGAAGGTACCGGCCATATCGGCAAAGGTATCGGGCGTGTAGAGCTTTCCGGCCTTCACCAGGCTCTCCACATCCCCGATGCATGCCCGCAGCTCCTCCTCCGTCACATCGGGACGGTCGGCGTACTTGGCCAGCAGCTCCTCCACGATCTGATCGGCCGTCTTGTCCGGATAGCGGGCAATGATGTCATAGGCCACCTCATCCACCACATGGATGGCGCCGGAGCAGGTGTCCAGCACGATGTTGTAGCCATTGAGCTGATACTGATGTACCATAGATGGTATTCTCTCCTTACATACAAAAGGTGCCGCCGGAACCGGCGGCACCTTCGTGATTCCAGTTTCTTACTTCTCGGCGCTCTCGCACTTCTGGTTGGCCACGCCGCAGCTGGTCTTGCAGGCAGACTGGCAGGAGGTCTGGCACTCGCCGCAGCCACCGTTCTTGGCGCTCTCGCACAGGTTGCGGGTCTCAAGGGTCTTGATTCTTTCCATAACGCATATCTCCATTCTCAAAGAATTTCATTCACCTCCGGCAAATGCCGGACAAGGCAGACAACGCCTCGATTATCGGGAAGATTTTAACACACCGGCCGTGGAAAGTCAAGGCATTGGCCCCACATAGGCAAACCGCGGCGCACTGACACCGTCCCGGGTCACCGTTTCATTCCACATGGAAGCCGGCCGCACCCAGATCCCCCGATCCCCATAAAGTGCCCGGTAGACCACCATGGGCTCCATGGTCTCCGAATGGGTGGCCACATACAGCACCTCGTACTCCCGGCCTTTGAAATGCCGGTAACGTCCCGGCTGGATCTTCAGAGTTTCCAGAGAACTTCCTCCTCTCACTGCAGTGCGCGCCGGATATTATTCCGGATCTTCTCCTCCGTGGCATAATACCGCGCCAATTCTTCCGGATCAATTCCGGCGGTACAGGCCTGCTCAAAGTCCCCCCGGGCAATGGCCAGATCTGCCAGAACCGGCCGTGCCTCGTCCATACAGGTCAATCTCCAGGACCGCCCGCCCTTCTTTTCATCGGCCTGTCCGCCGTCCGCCCACACCAGGGACCGGGAACTGAGCTTTTGCACCGCCATGGTCAACGCTCCCCGGGAGATGTCCAGAATCTCCGCCAGATCCTTGCGCGTCCCCTCCCAGGGGGACTGACTGAGATACAGCAGCAGCCGGATTTCCTGCATGGACAGGTCATATTTCAATGCCACCGTCTCCACATAAGCCTCCAGCAGCTTGCGTTCCCGGAACAGATCCAGCAGCAGCCCTTCTCCCTCCATGGCCTGAGCCGGAATTCTGACCCGCTCATCTCCCAGCTTCTGGGAGCCAGGCAGGATGGCAGGCGGCACAGCGCCGTCTCCGGCGGCATCCACCAGGAATTTGTATACCTTCAAGCGGCTGCGCTCATACTCCTCCTCGTCCAGTACGGTTTTGAAAAAGCGGTTGTAATATTCAAACACCATCAGCTTCATGCGGATCGTCTTGGGAATGCTCAGGTATTGGCTGGCCAGGGATCCCTTGGTCTTGACATAGTAGTAAATGGGCACCTGCAGGGCATAAAACCGCTCGGCGTAGCGAATATATTCCAGGTTGAACATGAAGTCTTCGCACCAGCTGATCTCCGGATTCATCCGCAGGTGATGCCGCTCCACAATCTCCCGGCGATAGAGCTTGTTCCAAAGCACGCCGTAATAAAAATCCGCAGGCCGCTCCATCATATGGGCCGCATATTCCTCCCGGCTGAGAACCGTGTCTTCCTGAATATCGCCCTTATGGGACACCCGGTCTCCCACCACCCGGTAAAAGTCGGAAATCACCAGATCGCATTGATATTCCCGGGCAGTGCGCACCAGCATGGTAGTGGCATCCGCGGTAATCCAGTCATCGCTGTCCAGGAACTGCAGATACACGCCCTGCGCCTGAGACAGTCCCAGATTCCGGGCAGCGGAGACACCGCCGTTTTCCTTATGCAATACCCGCACCCTTGCATCCCGCTGGGCAAAGGCGTCACACAGCGCACCGGAGGCATCCTGGCTGCCGTCGTCAATGAGCAGCAGCTCAAAATCCTGAAAATCCTGTCCCAGGATACTCTCCACACACCTCTGAATGGTTTTTTCCGCATTGTATACGGGAACAATGATGCTGACGATCGGACCGCTCATATCCGTCCTCCTTTGATCACTGCTCGTCCCGGATCCGGACCTGGACGCCGTTGACTTCCACGCCTTCTTCCGCCCGGATCAGGATGTACCGCGCCCCGTTGATGATCCGGGTCTCCACCAGATCGCCCCGGTCGGGACTGACCCGAATGGTCACATCCGGCGTCCGCAGCTCCAGCTGCTTGGGGTCCACCAGGTTCCGGGGACTCAGATCCGCACCGGCGCCGTAGGCCGCATCACACTGGCGTTCAAACGCCTCTACCTGCTGGGCCTCCACGCCGCAGGCCGAGAGCACCTGGCCCACTGCCTGACCCGTTACGGTCAGCGGCTCCTCCACATGAGCTGCCTTATGTTCCTCCATCAGTCCCCGGAGCTGGTCATGAACGGCGTGGACCACCTCATAACTGCACGCATCGGAAAGGGTATCCGCCAAAATGGTGTGGAAGGTCTCCATCTGCTCCTGCGCGGGCATCGGTGCCGGTGTCCCAAATACCGCTTTGACAAACCCCTCCTGGCTGCGGGCCGTATCCTTGGTATAAAGCAAGGCATTATACAGATTGGTGCTCCGTCCGTCAAAGGCCGGAAACAGGAACCCTGTTTCCGGAGCCGCAACCGCCCAATCCGCCGCAAGCGTGCACAAGCGGTTTTCATCTGCGGAAAATCCCAGGGTTTCCCGGGTCAGCTTCACCGGGCAGACACTGCAGACGATGTAGGAAAACACCTCCTCCGAGGCATCCTCCTGCCGCAGTCCATCCCGGGAACGGTACGGTACATCATAAGCATCAAAGGCCAGGAGAATCAGGTAGTTCCCCTCCAGCTCCAAACTCTGGGCAGCTCGCTGAAAAAACGTCTCCAGGGCCTGCTCATCCCGCAGCTGGGAGTTGCGCAGCGCCATAAGCAGCCCGTGCTCCTCCCCGCCGGCCACCTGGGACGTCTCAAACGGAATGTCCACCAAATTCCGGTCCAGTGTCCCGCTGAGGGATTTGCGCAAAAGCCCCAGCACCCGTCCGGCATCCTCCTGCCCCATCAGAGCCAGGGACTGATCGAAGCGGGAAATGATCTCCCGTTTTTCATTCACACAGCAGCCGCACACCCGGGCAATGTTGCTTTTATCCGCCCGAAAGCGCCGGCGCAGCTCCGCAATTTCCTTTTCGTTCATATGTTCCTCCCATTGGTCTTGCCGGAGTGTCCGGCATGGTTCCGTTTGATTCCACCTTGTTTTCTGCTCGTTTCAGGCTACAGGGGCCCGGCCAACAGCCGGAATTGGTTCTTCTCCACCTGCAAAAGTCCCTCCCGCTGCATCTTACTAAGCTCATTGGACAGGGCGCTGCGGTCCACCCCCAGATAATCCGCCAACTGCTGGCGGTTAAACGGAATGGTGAACCACTCCTCCTGACTTTGTGCTGCCCGATAGGACAAAAAAGACAGCAGCCGTCCCCGGATGGTCTTGGCTGACGTATGAAAGATGCGCCGGGACAGATTCAGGTTCTTTCGGGCGGAAATCCGCAGCAGATTCTCGATCAGGCGCGTATGATACCGGCAGGCATCCGGACAGGTATGCAGTACCCGCTCGACCTCCAAAAACAGGATCTGGGACGGCTCGGCAGCCACTACGCTGACCATCAGAGGTTCTCCCGGAATGCAGGCATATGTCTCGGCAAATACCCCACCGGCCTCCACCCGGTCCAGAATGCTTTTATTGCCCCAGAAGTCGTCATTTTCTATGGAGACGCTGCCCGAAAGCACCACACCCAGTGCCCGGACCGGCTCCCCGGCATGGTATACATACGCCCCTTTGGGAAACACGCACCGCTGGGCTCCGAGACACGAGAGCATCTGTTCCACTTCCTGGGGAGTCGCTCCCTGGAACAGAACCGTCTTCGTTAAAAATTCTCCATCCATTGTCGTCCTCCCTCTCCGCAGATTCATCACAATGAGACTATGATACCCTCATTTTCCGGCGAATGCCACCTTTTTTTGCTTATTGCAGAAAAATCCGCCGGCAGCCGCCGGCGGATTTTAGATCCACATGATATGAACTCAGGCAGTGTGAACTTCTTCAGAATTCGTCTGGGTATTGGAAA
>CABUDN010000161.1 GCA_902490355.1 uncultured Oscillibacter sp. | reverse complement strand
CCGGGTCTTCAGCTGACGCAGGCTCTCAATATACTCCTGTGCTGTCTTCATTCCTGATCATCCTCCTGCGCCTTACTTGTTTTCAAACTTGGCCGGACGCTTCTCCAGGAACGCGGTCATGCCTTCCTTCTGATCGGCGGTGGCATAGCACATGCCGAAGAGCTCATTCTCCAGAGCGATGGCATCGTCAATGTCCATCTGCATGCCGCGGTCAATGCAGGCCTTGGAGTACTTGACGGCGATGGGGGCATTCTTGGTGAAGGAGCGGGCCATCTCCAGAGCGCCGTTCATCAGCTCCTCGGGAGCGAACACGGCGTTGACCAGGCCGATTCTCTCAGCCTCGTCGGCCTTGATCATCTTACCGGAGAAAATCAGCTCCTTGGCCTTGGCCACGCCCACCCGGCGGGGCAGACGCTGAGAGCCGGAGAAGCCGGGCGTGATGCCCAGAGTCACCTCAGGCTGGCCGAATTTGGCCTTCTCGCTGGCCACAATGATGTCGCAGGCCATGGCCAGCTCGCAGCCGCCGCCCAGGGCAAAGCCGTTGACCGCCGCAATGGTGGGGATCTCCAGTTTCTCGATGCGGCGCATCAGGGCGCTGCCGCGGCGGCCCCAGTTCCGGCCGGCGGTCAGGTCCATGGGGCACTGCTCACCGATATCGGCGCCGGCCACGAAGGAACGGCCCTCGCCGGTGATGATCAGGGCGCGCAGCTCGCCATCCTGCTCCACCTGGCCGATGACATCAATCAGCTCCAGAATCACGGTGGAGTTCAGAGCGTTGAGGGCCTCGGGACGGTCAATGGTAATGATGCCGATGTTCTCCTGCTTCTCATAGCGAATGGTCTGATACATACTACCAATCCTCCTTGTAAATTCAAAAATAGGATTCTATACACAGCCGCTTCCCAAATGAAAAACACGGGGTGCCGCCTCATCATAGGCGGCACCCCGTTGCTGTCATCCGGACAGCGGCGATCTCACCGGGATGTCGCGGCCGTGTTTGACTACGTGAATGCGCGAAAGCGTTTCTTACTGGTCGTCAGCCATCTTGCGATAGCGGGCGTAACGAGCCTTCAGGTTGGCAATCTCCTCCTGATAGAGGGCCTCGGCGCGGTCGGGGAAGTTGTTCTTCAGGGACGCGAACCGGTTCTCACCCATCAGGTAATCCATGAGCTTGCTGGTGTCGGGCTCGGGAGAATCCAGCTGGAAGGGATTCTTGCCCTCGGCGATCCGGCGGGGATCATAGCGATACAGGTGCCAGTAGCCGCACTCGACAGCCTTCTTCATCTCGTTCTGGGTGCAGCTCATGCCAGCCTTGATGTGCTGCTCCAGGCAGGGGCAGTAGGCAATGATGATGGAGGGGCCGGGATAGGACTCCGCCTCGCGGATAGCCTTGAGGGTCTGAGCCTGGTCGGCGCCCATGGCCACCTGGGCCACGTACACATAGCCATAGCTCATCAGGATGGCGCCCAGGTCCTTCTTGGCCACCTGCTTACCGCCGGCAGCGAACTTCGCCACAGCGGAGGTGGGAGTGGACTTGGAGGACTGTCCGCCGGTGTTGGAGTACACCTCGGTATCCAGAACCAGCAGGTTCACGTCGCGGTTCTGCGCCATGACGTGGTCAATGCCGCCGAAGCCGATATCGTAGGCCCAGCCGTCGCCGCCGATGGCCCAGATGGACTTCTTGGACAGGTACTCCTTGTTGTCCAGGACGAACTGGACATCCTCGGTCTTCTCGGCCTTCTCCAGAGCCGCCACCAGGGCGTCGGAAACGGCGCGGGTCTTCTCCTTGTCCTCCCAGTTGTTCTGATAGTCGTCAATCTCGTTGACGGCCACGCCGGCATCCTTCAGGGTCTCCAGACGGATCAGGATCTCCTTGCGGATGGCGTCCTGCGCATGGAAGAAGCCATAGGCAAACTCGGCGTTGTCCTCGAACAGGGAGTGCTCCCAAGCGGGACCATGGCCGCAGCTGTCCTTGCAGTAGGGCAGGATGGGAGCGCCGCCGCTGATTGCGGAGGAGCAGCCTGCTGCGTTGCCGATGTACATCCGGTCACCCACCAGCTGGCTGACCAGCTTGATGTAGGTGGTCTCAGCGCAGCCTGCGCAGGCAGCGGAGAACTGGAAGTAGGGCTTGGCGAACTGCATGGTCTTGACGCTCTTGTCGGAAATAATATCCTTCTTGAGGTACTTGTCGTTCATTGCCACCAGGTCGAAGTTCTCCTGCTCGGGCTTCATCTCCTCGAAGGGAGTCATGACCAGAGCGTCGGCGGTCTTCTCGTTGGTGTTGGCGGGGCAGACGGTCAGGCACACGCCGCAGCCCAGGCAGTCATAGGGAGAAATCTGCATCCGGAAGGAATAGGCAGGGGCATCCTTGCCCAGGCCCTTGGCGGGCACGGTGGCGAAGGAAGCGGGAACCTCGGCCTTCTCAGCCTCGCTGAGCAGCACGGGGCGGATGGCCGCATGGGGGCAAGCCATGGAGCAGCGGTTGCACTGGATGCAGCTCTCAGCGTTCCACTTGGGAACCATGGTGGCAACACCGCGCTTGGAGTAAGCGGAAGTGCCGTTCTCCCAGGTGCCGTCCAGCACGCCGTGCTTCTTGAACACGGACACAGGCAGCTTGTCGCCCTGCTGACGATCCATGGGCAGGACGATGTCCTTGACGAAGGGAGTAGCGTTCTTGGGCTCCACAGCGGGAGTATCTTCGGCGTTGGCCCAGCTCTCGGGGATGTCCACCTTCACAGCAGCGGAAATGCCCACATCCACAGCCTGGTTGTTCAGATCGACGATCTTCTGACCAGCCTTCTTGAAGTAGGAGTTGTAGTTGTTCTTCTTCATGTCCTCCACGGCCATGTCCAGAGGAATGACCTTGGTCAGGGCGAAGAAGGCAGCCTGCAGGATGCTGTTGGTGCGCTTGCCCAGGCCGATCTCCGCAGCCAGCTTGGCGGCGTCGATGATGTAGAACTGAGCATGCTTGCGGGCCAGGTCGCGCTTCATCTTGCCGGGCAGACGGGTCTCCAGCTCCTCCGCGCTCCAGGGGCAGTTGAGCAGGTAGATACCGCCTTCCTTCAGGTCCTCGGTGGTATCATACTTGTTGACATAAGTAGGTGCGTGCACGGCGATGAAGTCCGCAGAAGACACCAGATAGGTGGAGCGGATGGGCTGATCGCCGAAACGCAGGTGGGACTGGGTCAGGCCGCCGGACTTCATGGAGTCATAGGAGAAGTACGCCTGCGCATACTTGTTGGCAACCAGACCGATGGTGGAGATGGCGTTCTTGTTGGCGCCGACGGTACCGTCGCCGCCCAGGCCCCACAGCTTGCAGGAAACCTCGCCGGGATGGGGCAGCTCCACTTCCTTGTAGTCCAGGGAGGTGTGGGTGACGTCATCGATGATGCCGATGGTGAAGTTGTTCTTGGGAGTCTCCTGCTTGAGGTTATCATACACGGCAATGAACTGGCCGGGGGTGGTATCCTTGGAGCTGAGACCATAGCGGCCGCCCACAACCTTGATATCGGTTCTGCCGGCCTGGTTCAGAGCGGTCACCACATCCAGATACACAGGCTCGCCCACGGAACCGGTCTCCTTGTTGCGGTCCAGCACAGCGATCTTCTTGCAGGTAGCGGGGATGGCAGCAGCAAAGTGCTTGACGGAGAAGGGACGATACAGATGAATCTGCACCAGGCCCACCTTACGGCCGTTGGCGTTGAGGTAATCCACGGTCTCCTTGACAGCCTCGGAGGCAGAGCACATCACCACGATGACCTCTTCGGCATCGGGAGCGCCGTAGTAGTTGAACAGCTTATAATCCCGGCCGGTGAGCTTGTTGATCTCGTCCATGTAGTGCTGGACAATATCCGGCATGGCGGCAGCCTTCTCGTTGGCGCCTTCCTTGCACTGGAAGTACACATCGGGGTTGACGTTGTTGCCGCGGTTGGTGGGATGCTCGGGGTTGAGCGCATGACGGCGGAAATCCTTCAGGGCCTCATAGTCCACCAGGCCGCGCAGGTCCTCATAATCCAGGGCCTCGATGCGCTGCATCTCGTGAGAAGTACGGAAACCGTCGAAGCAGTGCATGAAGGCATACTTGCCGCTGATGGCGGACAGGTGCGCCACAGCGCCCAGATCCATTGCCTCTTGGGGAGAGGAGGACATCAGCATGCCATAGCCGGTCATACGGCAGGTCATGAAGTCGGTGTGATCACCGAAAATGGAGTGGTGGTTGGAGGTCACCACGCGGGAAGCGATATGCATCACGCTGGGCAGGAACTGACCGCCCATGGCATACATGGCCGGGATCATCAGCATCAGGCCCTGGGAAGAGGTAAAGGTGGTGGTCAGGGCGCCAGCCTGCAGGGAGCCGTGGCAGGTACCGGCGGCACCAGCCTCAGACTGCATCTGGATGACATCCACGGTAGAGCCGAACAGATTCTTTCTGCCCTTGGCGGACCACTCGTCCACCTTCTCGGCCATGGGAGAGGACGGCGTGATGGGATAGATAGCTGCAACTTCAGTAAAGGCATATGCCACATGAGCCGCAGCAGTATTTCCGTCCATAACAACGTACTTTTTGCTCATAATAATCCTCCTTGTACTAAAGAAATGTGGTCTCCCCAATTTCTTTTCGGAACTGTGGGGGCACGGAATGGATGGCGCTCCATTCTGCCGGCAAATCTTTTGAATTTCTTGTCGAACTCAGTCTCCCACTCAGGTATACCACTTTCTTCACAGCTTTACAAGACAGCCGTTCCCTGCCGGAAAAGATTCCGGCAGGGCGGTGTCTTTGAATCGTCCACTTGCTGGACGTTTTCGGGATTACTTCGCGGCCTTGGCGGCGCGGATGGCCTCCGTGAGCATGGGGGTGACCTTGAACAGGTCGCCGCAGATGCCGTAGTCGGCAA
>CABUDN010000160.1 GCA_902490355.1 uncultured Oscillibacter sp. | reverse complement strand
AGACCTTGTCCGCCCGGGCCTTCTCCACGTTGAGCATCTTGCCCCACAGAGGCAAAATGGCCTGGAACCGGGAGTCCCGGCCCTGGGTGGCGGAGCCGCCTGCGGAGTCACCCTCGACGATGTAAAGCTCGGTGAGCTCGGGGTTATTTTCGTTGCAGTCCCGGAGCTTGTCCGGCATGGCCGCGCCGCCCAGAGCGGTCTTGCGGCGGATGGATTCCCGGGCCCGCTTGGCGGCCTCCCGGGCACGGCCCGCGGTCAGGGCCTTGTCCAGAATCATCCGGCCCACCTGGGGATTTTCCTCCAGGAAGGTGTCCAGCTTTTCCGAGACAATGCTGCTCACCAGGGTCCGGATCTCGCTGTTGCCCAGCTTGGCCTTGGTCTGGCCCTCGAACTGGGCGTCGGTGAGCTTGACGGAGATGACGCAGGTCAGACCCTCCCGGCAGTCCTCGCCGGAGAGCTTGTCGTCATCCTTGAGCATCTTGATCTTGCGGCCGTAGTTGTTGAGCACGGTGGTCAGAGCCCGCTTGAAGCCCTCTTCGTGCATGCCGCCCTCGGGGGTATGGACGTTGTTGGCAAAGGAGAGGATCGTCTCGTTGTAGCCGTCGTGATACTGGAAGGCCACCTCTGCCATGGAATCGTCCTTCATGCCGGACATGTAGACCACCTGGGAGTGCAGGGGATCCTTGGACTTGTTGAGCCAGGTGACAAACTCCCGGATGCCGCCGGCATAGCACATGTTGTCCTCCTGCTCCTTGCCGGGACGCTTGTCCACGGTGCGGATGCGCAATCCCGCGTTGAGGAAGGCCTCTTCCCGCATCCGGGTGTGGAGGATCTCATAGTCATAGACCGTGTCCTCAAACATCTCGGGGTCGGGCTTGAAGGTCACGGTGGTGCCGGTGCGGTCCGTCGTGCCCACCACGGTCATTTCCTGGGTAATGTGTCCCCGGGAGAACTTCATTTCATAGATCTTTCCGTCCCGGTGGACCTGAACGGTGAGCCATTCGGACAACGCGTTGACCACGCTGGCGCCCACGCCGTGGAGGCCGCCGGAGACCTTGTATCCGCCGCCGCCGAACTTGCCGCCGGCGTGGAGCACGGTATAGACCACTTCCAGAGCGGGCCGTCCCGTCTGGGCCTGAATGTCCACGGGGATGCCGCGGCCGTTGTCCACCACGGTGATGGTGTCGCCGTCGTTGATCTGCACCAGGATATCGGTGCAGTAGCCCGCCAGGGCCTCGTCGATGGCGTTGTCCACGATCTCATAGACCAGGTGGTGCAGTCCGGAAGAAGAGGTGGAGCCGATATACATGCCGGGGCGCTTGCGCACCGCCTCCAGGCCTTCGAGCACCTGGATTTCCGAAGCATCGTATTCGTTGTTGGTGTCCACCGCGGTGGACTGCAGGATTTCATTTTCAGCCATGCAGGTTTCTCCTTTCAGGGGAAATCTCCCCGACACAAGGCAAGAAGAGCCGAGCCGGAACCGCATTTCCGGCCCGTTTCTCCTTGCCCTGAATGAAACTTACGATTGTAATGCGGACTCCCGGGAATACCAAACGGCGCTTTCGGCCGATCCGCCGGATCTGCGGGACTGTGCCCGCGCCGAATGCCGCCTGATTCCAGGGGACCGTCCGTTAAAATTCCAGCGTGGCGCTCTCCGCCCGCTTCTGCAGGGTGGAGGGGTTGAGCTGGGAGAGATAGACAATCTGGGTGTGGTAGGGATGGTCGCACACCACAAAGGATTTGGGCAGAGCGCCGGAGACATCCAGCACCACGCCCTCCTGCTCTGCGGCGGCCAGATACTCCCGGGTCCGCAGGGAAGAAGAGCACTTGTCCAGATCAAAGATCCCGATGATCTGCCGGTCTGCCACGATTTCGTTTTGTCCCAAATGCAGGTACATGGTGCCTCCTATTGTGGTTTGGTTTCTCGTCTCTGCTTCCAGGCCCGGATCAGCCGGGCGATTCCCGCCGAAACGCCCCAGCCGCAAAGCAGAGCCAGAGCGTATCCGCCCCAGAACAGCAGGATGAACGGCAGTTCCAGGGGATACATCCGGGCCAGGAGCATCAGCAGCATGCCCACGGCGCCCACAAGAGCCGGGATCCACAAACACCACCGGTTCCGGCGGCACAGCAGTCCCAGCGCCAGCTCCATGGCAAAGGCCGCGCCCCAGACAGCCAGCACCGCGGAGAGCACCACCACGGCCATGGCGCCGAATGATGCCAAAACCGGCAGCGCCAGCAAAACGTGAAACATCCCGTCTCCTTTCCGGCATTCTTACCGCACCGCGCCTTGTTCCACGTGGAACACCTTGCCGCCCAGCATCTGGGGCAGGCGGTCGTCCTCACAGCAGGTGATGAAGACCTGTCCGCCCTCGATGCGGTTCAGGACAAATTCCTGCCGCCGGGGGTCCAGCTCACTGAGCACATCGTCCAGCAGCAGCACCGGATACTCCCCTGCGGCATGGTAGTAGATCTCCCGCTCCGCCAGCTTCATGGCCAGAGCCGCCGTCCGGGTCTGCCCCTGGGAGGCATACTGCCGGGCCTCCCGGCCGTCGATGGAGACGGCAAGATCGTCCTTGTGGGGGCCGGACAGGCACAGCCGGGACGCCCGCTCCGCTGCCTGATGGGCATCCATGTGGGCCTGGAGCTGCCGGGCGATCTGTCCCGGCTCCGCCAGGGGATCCGTCACGGTGGAGACCGTCTGATAGCAAATCTCCAGCTGCTCCCGTCCGCCGGAGCACTCCCGGTGATGGGCCGCGGCGTACCGGCTCAGAGCCTGGGCAAACTGGGCCCGGTAGTGGATCAGCACGGCTCCCAGATGCACCAGCTGGGCATTGAACTCCGGCAAAGCGTCCAGCAAGTCCGGACGATCCTCTGCGTCCCGGAGAATCCGGGTCTTGTGCTCATAGGCCCGGGTATAGGACGTGAGAGCCTCGGCATACCGGGGCCGCAGCTGGCACAGCGCCCCGTCCATAAACCGCCGTCTGGCAGCGGCGCCCTCCCGAATGAGCATCAGATCCTCCGGGGAGAAAAACACGGTATGGTAGACCCGGCTCAGAGCCGCGCCGCCGGAAGCGGCCACGCCGTTGACGCTGAGCTTGCGCCGCCGTCCCCGAAAGAGCTCTGCCCGGACGCGGAATTCCCGGTCCCGGGCGTCCACAGTGGCCGTCAGGGAGGCGGCCTCGTCCCCAAACCGGATCATCTCCCGGTCATTCCGGGCCCGGAGGGATTTGCCGCAGGAGAGGTAGTAGATTGCCTCCAGCAGATTCGTCTTTCCCTGGGCGTTTTCGCCGAAGATCACGTTGCAGCGGCCGTCAAAGTCCGCCGCCAGGGTGCCGTAGTTGCGGAAAGACACCAGCTCCAGCCGGTCAATCCGCATAGGACACCGTGTAGTGCTCCCCCTGGAAGCACACATCGTCTCCGGGGCGGATCTTCTTGCCCCGCATGAGGCAGACCTCGCCGTTGACGGACACCTCGCCCGCCTGTACGCACTCCTTGGCCTGTCCGCCGCTTTCCACCAGGTTGGCAAATTTCAAAAGATCCTGAAGCTTGATAAATTCCGTATGAATGGGAATGGTTTTCATGGTTCCTCCTTTGGGTGTTCCGCAGAGTCGGGCCCTCTGCCCGGCCGCATGGTTGCACGCAGAACACCATGGTTGGGGGAGATGATCCGCGTTCCCCCTTAATTCCCGCCCTCTGAGGCGGGTTTTGCCCGTCCGGATGCAAAATCGGACGAAACGAATTTACTCCGCGCTCTTGAGCCGCACCGGCAGCACCATGTAAAGGAAGTTCTCCTCGCCCTCCACCGGCACGATGACGGCAGGGGAGACCCCGGTATTGAGCTCAATCTTCACCGTATCCGCCGGGGCATAGCGCAGGGCCTCCATTAAATAACGGTTGTTGAATCCGATCTCCAGGCCGCCGCCGTCACCGCTGAGACGGCACACGTCCCGGGACTCGCCGTTGCCGGTTTTGGCGGTCAGAGTCACCTTGTCGCACTCAAACAGGCACCGCACGGGGCTTTTGAGCTTGTCGGAAATCACCACGGACACCCGGTCGATGCTCTCGATCAGGGACTTGGTGTCGGCAATGAGGGTGATGGGATTCTTCCGGGGGATGGCGTTCTTGTAATCCAGGAATTCGCCCTCCAGACGGCGGCAGATCAGCTCCGTGTCGCCCACCTCAAAGAGGATGTGCCGCCGTCCCAGAGTGACGGTGGCCAGATCCTCCGTGTCGGCGCAGATGCCCTTGACCTCGCTCAGAGCGGAGCCGGGTGCCACAAAGGAGAAGGCGCCGCCCTCCATATTTTCCAGTTTTTCCCTTCTCACCGCCAGGCGGAAGCCGTCCACGGCCACCATGGTGAGGCCCGCATCACTGATTTCAAAGAGTGCGCCGGTGTGCACCGGGCGGCTTTCATTGGTGGAGACGGCAAAGGCCACCTCTTCAATCATGGCCCGGAGGGTTTTTTGCTGGATGGACATGGCATATTCGTCCTCGACCTCCGGCAGATCCGGGTAGTCGGCAGCGGAAAGGCCCAGAATGTCAAAGTCTGCGTCTCCACAGGACAGGTGGACAGTCTGCCGGTCATCCACGGAAACGGTGACCACATCGTCGGGCATCCGGCGGATGATGTCGCCGAAGAGCCGGGCGTTGAGAACAATGTCGCCGCCGGAGACCACATCGGCGGAAACTTTGGTCCGGATGCCGGTCTGCATGTTGTAGCCGGAGACGGTCAGGTTGGTATCCACGTGGAGCAGCAGACCTTCCAGGGCAGGAATGGAGCTTTTTTGTGCAACGGCCCGGCTTGTGACGGCAATGGCGCTTTGCAGCAGGACTTTTTCACAGGAGAATTTCATCATAAGCGTAGGCTTCCTCTCTATCAGTCAGATTGGGTAGATCGGAAGAGCGTCGTGTAGGGAAAGAGTGTAG
>CABUDN010000159.1 GCA_902490355.1 uncultured Oscillibacter sp. | reverse complement strand
TTGCCTCTGTGGGGCAAGATGCTCAACGTGGAGAAGGCCCGGGCGGACAAGGTCTACGGCAACGACAAGCTCCAGCCCGTCATCACGGCTCTGGGCGCGGGCATCGGCGAGGAGTTCGACCTTTCCAAGCTGCGCTATCACAAGGTCATCATCATGGCCGATGCCGATGTGGACGGCTCCCACATCCGCACGCTGCTTCTGACCTTCTTCTTCCGGTTCATGCGTCCCCTGATCGAGCACGGATACGTGTACTCCGCCGTGCCGCCTCTGTATAAGCTCACCCGCGGCAAAACCACCCGGGTGGCCTTCGACGACGAGGAGCGCGAGAAGATCGCCGCCGAGATGCGGGGCGACAACCCCAACACCAAGGTGGTGATCTCCCGGTTCAAGGGTCTGGGCGAGATGGACTACCACGAGCTGTGGGAGACCACCATGGACCCGGAAAAGCGCACATTGCGGCGCATTACCCTGGATGACGCCGTGGCCGCCGACGAGACCTTCACCATTCTCATGGGCGAGAAGGTGGAACCCCGGAAGGAGTTCATCGAGCGCAACGCCAAGTACGCCGTGAACCTGGACTACTGAGGCAACTGGACATGATGCGTGTGCGCAAGTTGTTGGCTGCCGGCGCGGCAGTGTGCCTGATCGGTCTTTTGAGTGCCTGCGGGCAGGAGCAAAATGCTGCGCAGGTCCCCACGGAGACGGATTCTCTGTCCGCTCCGGCTGAACCGTCGGTTCCGGACCCCATTCAGCTGCCGCTTTCCCCTCTGACGGAAGAACATGCGGCTGCACGGACGGCATATGTGTCCGTTTTGGAGCAGCTTCTGGAATCGCACTGCTTACCCGATGGGAGCGCTCTGGGCAGCGGGGATGTGAATCAGGATCTTTCCGGAGATTGTTTTGCCGTGTGCGATGTGGATCAGGACGGCGCCGAAGAGCTGATCGTCCTGCATACCAGCGATATGATGGCCGGTCAGACGGCGTATGTATTCGCATGGGACCCGGATGCGGGTCAAATCCGCACACAGCTCCAGGAGTTCCCGGCCCTCACCTTTTATGAAAGCGGAGCGGTCCAGGCGGACTGGTCCCACAATCAGGGAAAGGGCGGCAGTTTCTGGCCCTATACGCTTTATCGATACGATGAGATCCAGGATCTCTATGTAGAGGTCGGCTCCGTGGATGCCTGGGAGAAAGCGCAGTGGCCGGAGGACTATCCGGCCCAGGCCGATACCAGCGGCAGCGGCTTTGTCTATTACATTACGACCAGCCGCGCGTTTACCTGGGAGGATCCGCTGGATGGATCCATTTATCAGGGATGGCGGTATCCCTATGTGCGCAGCGGTCAGACGCTGGAACCGGATTACCGTTCCCTTTCCCCGGAAAATATCCAGCTTCTGTTGGAGTCCTGACTTGCGTATTCTCGCTGTTGAAAAAAGAAAGGCTGTTTGATTATGTCTAAAAAACCCCAATACGACCCCGAGGAGATCCGGTACCCGGAACAGAAGATCGTCAACTCTCCCCTGGTGCCGGAGATGGAGAAATCCTATATCGAGTACGCCATGAGCGTCATCAAGAGCCGTGCCCTGCCCGACGTGCGGGACGGCCTCAAGCCCGTCCACCGGCGCATTCTCTACGCCATGTACGAAGACGGCCTCACCGTGGACAAGCCCTTCAAGAAGTCCGCCACCTGCGTGGGCGACGTGCTGGGCCGCTACCATCCCCACGGCGACGCGTCCGTGTATGACGCTCTGGTCCGTCTGGCCCAGGACTTTTCCATGCGCTATGTGCTGGTCAACGGCCACGGCAACTTCGGTTCCGTGGATGGCGATCCCCCGGCCGCCTACCGGTATACGGAGGCGCGTCTGTCCAGGCTCTCCGACGAGATGCTCCGGGATATCGACAAGGACACCGTGGACTGGGATCCCAACTTCGATGAGACCCGCTCCGAGCCCCGGGTCCTCCCCTCCCGGTTCCCCAACCTGCTGGTCAACGGCTCCTCCGGCATCGCCGTGGGCATGGCCACCAACATTCCGCCCCACAACCTGCGGGAGGTCATCGGCGCGTGCATCCACGTGCTGGACGATCCCGAGGCCACTCTGGGCGACCTGATGCAGTACATCAAGGGACCCGACTTCCCCACGAAAGGCATCATCATGGGCCGCAGCGGCATTCGGGCCGCCTACGCCACCGGCCGCGGCCGGGTGGTGATCCGGGCCCGGCATGAGTTTGAGGAGTTCGGCAAGGACCGTACCCGCATCGTCATCACCGAGATTCCCTATCAGGTCAACAAGCGCATGCTCATCAAGAGCATGGCCGACCAGGTGGAGGACAAGCGCCTGGAGGGCATTTCCGACATCCGGGATGAGTCTGACCGCAACGGCATGCGCATCGTCATTGAGCTCAAGCGGGACGCCAATCCCCAGGTGGTGCTCAACCGCCTCTTTGCCCAGACGCAGCTGCAGACCACCTTCTCCATCAATATGCTGGCCCTGGTGGATGACCAGTCCCAGCCCAAGATTCTCTCCCTGCGGCACATCATCGACGAGTACCTCAAGTTCCAGGAGGAAGTCCTGACCCGCCGGACCCGGTACGACCTGCGCAAGGCGCAGGAGCGGGCCCACCTGCTGGAAGGCCTGCTCATTGCCCAGGACAACATCGACGAGGTCATCCGGATCATCCGCTCCAGCTATGACAACGCCAAGGAAAACCTGATGAGCCGCTTCGGCCTGGACGATGTGCAGGCCCAGGCGATTCTGGATATGCGCCTCAAGGCCCTCCAGGGACTGGACCGGGAGAAGCTGGAGGCCGAGTACAAGGAGCTGGAAGAGCGCATTGCCTACTATGAAAGCCTCCTCTCTGACGAGAGCAAGCTCCGCCAGGTGCTCAAGGAAGAGCTCCAGGCCATCTCCGACAAGTACGGCGACGACCGCGTCACGGAGATCCAGGACGTGGAGGACGAGATCGACATCGAGGACCTCATCGAAGAGGAAGAGTGCGTCTTCACCCTGACCCAGGCGGGCTATATCAAGCGCACCCCCGTCAGCGAGTATGCGGCCCAGTCCAAGGGCGGCATGGGCAAGAAGGGCATCACCACCCGGGAAGAGGACGTGGTGACGGACGTGTTCACCGCCTCCACCCACGACTATATCCTCTTCTTCACGGATACCGGCAAGGTCTACCGGAAGAAGGGCTACCAGATTCCCGAGTCCGGCAAGACCGCCAAGGGCACCAATATCGTCAACATTCTCCAGGTGGAGCAGGGCGAGCGGGTGCAGACCATGATCCATACCCGGGACATTGAAAACGAGACGGACCGGTATCTGGTCATGGTCACCCGGAACGGCACGGTGAAGCGTCTGCCGGTGGGCACGCTGAAGAACCTGCGCAACAACGGCATCCGGGCATTGCGCATGGAAGAGGGCGACCAGCTCATCACTGTCCGGGAGACCGACGGACAGCGCAAGATCCTCATCGCCACCCATGACGGTATGGCCGTGTGCTTTGATGAAAATGACGTCCGTCCCATGGGCCGGGACGCCGTGGGCGTCCGGGGCATCCGCCTGCGGGAAGGCGACTATGTGGTGGGCGCCGCCCGGGCCCGGGCAGGCCGTCAGGTCCTGTCCATTACGGAAAAGGGCTACGGCAAGCGCACACCGGTGGAAGAGTACCGCATCACCAACCGGGGCGGCCTTGGCATCAAGAACTACATGGTCACCGAGAAAACCGGCGGCGTCGTGGGCATCAAGGTGGTGGACGGCAGCGAGGACCTGCTGCTGGCCACCCAGGGCGGCATCCTGATCCGCACGCCGGTGGAGAGCATCCGCTCCGCCGGACGGGCCACCCAGGGCGTCATCGTCATGCGCTTTAAGGAAGAGGGAGACCAGGTGATCTCCATGGCCCTGACGGACCATGAGGAACAGGCACCGGAAACGCCCGCTGAGGAAAGCTGAGGAGGGATTTCATGGCAAGAAAACGGGTCACGTACCGGCCCAGCAAGACCGCCGGACTGTTCGGCGTCCTCTGGGGCGCGGTGTTTGTGGTGATTGGACTGGTGGTGGTGATCCCGTCTGCCGGAGCATTCGGCATCCTCTGGACGCTGATGGCCGTGGGCATCACGGGGTATAACGCCTACTGTGCCTTCGGCAAGGGATACGTGGGACCGGAGATCCACATTGAGGAAGACGGCGAGGACCGTGCGCCGTCCTCCGGCGGGGACTCTGTCCAGCAGCGCCTCCAGGAACTGCGCAACCTCTATGACCGCAGCCTCATCACGGAGGAAGAGTACGAGGAAAAACGCCGGGAAATCCTGAAGGACCTTTGATTGCTGAAAAAACAAACGAGCACGGGCGGCCGATTTCCGGCCGCCCGTGCTCGTTTGTCGGGCTTCGCTTGTATTTGCGCAGGCTTTGTAGTATCATGGCGGTGCATTGCAGTCAGGCAGCCTGCCGCTGCCGAGATAAGCCGGATGAGGAACACAGCTCTTCATCCAACTGATTTTTGGAAAACTTCTGGAGAAGCGAAGCAAGATGAAAACTGTCACGATCTATACCGACGGCGCCTGTTCCGGCAATCCCGGCCCCGGGGGCTGGGGGGCCATTTTGATGTACGGAGCCCACCGCAAGGAACTCTCCGGCGGCGAGTCCAGCACCACCAACAACCGCATGGAACTTACCGCCGTCATTGCGGCGTTGTCCCAGCTCAAAGAGCCCTGCATCGTGGAGCTGTGGTCGGACTCCAAGTATGTCATTGACGGCTTGTCCAAGGGTTGGGCCGCGGGCTGGAAGAAGCGGGGCTGGATCAAATCCGACAAAAAGCCTGCCCTGAATCCCGACCTGTGGGACCGGCTTTTGGAGCTGACGGACATCCATACCCTGCATTACCACTGGGTCAAGGGCCACGCGGAGAATGAGTTTAACAACCGCTGTGACGAGATGGCGGTGGCGGAGAGCCGGAAGTACAAATAATTTCCGCGGCGTGGCCCTTGCGTGCCCCAAAGGGGCACCGGCGCGGCGCGCCGTCCAGGCGTCCGGCGAAGCCGGACCCTGCCGCCGGGCGGATTCACTCCGCCCGCAGCGGAATCAATGAA
>CABUDN010000158.1 GCA_902490355.1 uncultured Oscillibacter sp. | reverse complement strand
ATCTTCTGGCACAGCACGGCCGCCGCACCGGCAGCCATAGCCTGGGGAATAAAGGCGTGACCATCTGCGGCAAATCCGGTCATGGCCACAAACAGGTCCCCCGGCTGCACAGCCCGGGAGTCATAGCATACCCCTGGGATCTCCAGCTCCAGATCTGCCGTGGCAGAAAGCACCGGGATTCCCGCAAGTAATTCTTTCAGTTTCATATGTGCGCGCCCCTTTTCATGTGTTCGGCATGGCATCCATGCCCAGCCTTATTATAGGCACGTCAAAACGCCGTGTATACGGAGAATCGTGTCGAAAAAAGCGCAAAAAGTGCTATTAGTCCAACACCGAACTATCACCAAACTGAACGGTGACCACTTCACCGGCAGCCAGCTGCGTTCCAGCGGCCTGCGACTGGGAAATAGCATAGACATTGCCCGAAGAGGAACTGGTTGCACCCGCCACCTTCATAATCAGCCCTGCATTGGTCAACATGCGGTTGGCCTCCGAAGCAGTCTTGCCCACTACATTGGGGACCGTACAGAGGGTATCGGGTTTTTCCTCTCCCAGGTAGAGCACAATGGTGGCGTTGTTGGGCACAATGGCGCCGCCCGCAGGTGTCTGATCGGTCACGGTGTCGCCGTTTCCAACCGTCCGGTAGGAAAATCCCGCGCTGTCCATCTTGGCCTTGGCATCCGCAGCGGACATCCCCACCACATTGGGGACTGCCGCATCGGCTCCCACCAATTCTTCAGCGGAGTAATCCGGCTCAATGCCCAGATGGGGCAGGATTTCGCTCATGATCTGGCTGGCAGTCGGCGCCACCATGTTGCCGCCGGAGACATAGACGCCGGTATTCCGGCTGGGGGTATCCATGGTCAGCAGCATGATGTACTGCGGATCATCCGCCGGAGCGAAGCACATAAAGGACACCACAACATCGCCGGTGCCGGTTTTATCGGCGGTACCGGTCTTGCCGCCGATCCGGTAGCCCACCACCTGGCCGTTTTTGCCGGTACCGCTGGCCACCACATACTCCAGGCATTGGCGCACAATGGCGGACGTCTCCTCACTGATCACCTGGCGTACGGGAGTCACTTCATGCTGTTCAATGATGTTGCCTTCGTCATCCAAAACCTGATCCACCACATAGGGCGTATAGAGGTAGCCCCCGTTGATACAGGCCGCCTGTGCCCGAATCAGCGCCAGAGGCGTGACGGTAAAGGTCTGACCGAAGGAATAGGACGCCAGGGACACCACGTTGGAATTAAAGCTCTCCTCGCTGGCAAACAGGCCGGTCACTTCACCGATCATATCCACGCCGGTCTTTTCCATCAGGCCGAACGCCTGGAGGTACTCGTAATATTTCTCGGTGCCGATTTTCAGGCCCATGGTGATAAATGCCGGGTTGCAGGAGTTGCCCACCGCCTGCTGCAAAGACTGCACGCCATGGCCGGCGCGTTTGGAGCAGTTAATGGGTTTGCTCCAGCCCGGCACGGAGATGGATCCGTTGCAGGTGAAGGAGGTGTTCAGATTGACCAGCCCTTCTTCCAGCGCCGCGGCCAGGGTAATGGGCTTAAAGGTAGAACCCGGTTCATAGGTAGAGTCAATGCACTTGTTGCGCCACTGGCTCTGCATCACTTCGCTGGTGACCTTGGATACCGCCGCTTCGTAGTCCTCTTCCGTGGCATAACTGGACCGGTTCTTGGCCAGCTCCGCCAGCTTTTCATCCAGCTGCTCCTGGAGCGTTTCATCATAGATGCTGCCGTAATCCTGGAGGTCATAATTGGGATAGGAGGCCATGGCGATAATGGCCCCGGTATTGACATCCATCACAATACCGGTTCCGCCGTTTTTGGCATCGAACTTATCCAGCATGCTCTCCATATTCTTTTCCAGAGAGTGCTGTACCGTGGCATCCAGGGTCAGGACCAAACTGTTGCCGTTTTCCGCGTCGTAGTATTGCTCATATTGATACAGCAGGTCTGTATTTTTGGCATTCTTGGCGGTCACCGTCAGGCCGGAAGTTCCCTCCAGCTGGCTTTCGTACTTGGCCTCCAGACCCACGCCGCCCTGATTTTCTGCGTTCACAAATCCAATGACATTGGAGGCCAAGGAACCATAGGGATAGTACCGCTTGGAGTCCGGTTCCATATATACGCCCCGCAGCTTGACCTCTTGCCCTTCCGGAACCGCATTTCCTTCGTCATCAATCTGACCGTTGATGAATTTGCGCACTTCATCCGCGGTCGTCTGTTCGGCCCGGAGTTTGATGATCTCGTACTGAGAATAGGTCTTCTCCATTTTTTTCAGGATCGTACCCTCATCCACTCCCAGGATCCGGCTCAGCCCCCTGGCAATATAGGCCTCATCCCGAATTTCTGCAGCAGTGTAGGACGTTCCGTTTTCTGCCGCCTCGGCCTGAGCCTCCGCCTGCTTGGTTTCCTGCGAGGCCACATATTCCTCAATTTCCTTGGGAGAGATGAACACCGTCTCCGCTGTGGCGGACAGCGCCAACGGCGTGAGATTCCGGTCGTAGATTGTGCCGCGGGAGGCCGTAATGACGGTGCTGCGGGTCTGTTGGGAAACCGCCTGCTCCTGCAGGTCCTCATGCTGACGGATCTGCAGGTCATAGAGCTTCCAGAACAGCGCCACAAATGTACACACTCCCAGCAGAACCATTACCAGCACGGTTCTGCTGCGAATCACCTGATTGGCCCGGCGGGCCGCGTCACTTTTTCTGCGGGGATTGATTGCCATGGTATGCGTTCTCCTTTCGGGCTGCGGCCCGGTCCCTGGTTTGCTCTACCGAAACGGGGGAGCAAGAAGGTATCTTCTTACTCCCCGCGTTCGTCCATTTCATTATAGTGCGATGGTCAGTCGAAATATTCCACCACCGCATAGACTCCGTGGCTCACAGATGCCAGCAGGCGGCTGAGCACACTGGGTTCCTCTTCCTGATAAACCACAGCGCTGTCCCCATCGCTCAGGTCAATATAGAAAACCTGACTGCTGCTGGGCTTGGCCATGCCGGCGGCTTCTGCCGCCTCTTTCACGGAGGCCAGGTCAAACATCTGCTCATACTGCGTGGTCAGCGTCACGTTTTCCGCCTCCAGCGCCGTGAGTTCACTTTGCAGTTCCACGGTTCCGGCAGAAAGCACCATCAGCTGAATGTAGCTCATCAAAACCAGTATGGATAGCGCGATCACGGTTCCAAATCCCACCACGGTGACAGCTGACACCTTCTGGGCCTGCCGGACCTGCACCTTGGCAACTCTGCGGACCTTGGGCTGCTCCCGGACTTGATCCCTGTGCCGGGGCATTTCCCCCGCATGGCTCAGCTCCCGCTCCCGGAGCTCCCGATCCAAATCATACGCCAAACTGCCGCTGACGGCACGACCGCTGTAATAGCGCAGTTCCCCCACTGCAGATGCCACGATCGAATTCCTCCTCCCACACACTCCATATCTTGGTCAAAAGGGACTTGTCCCTTTTTCATTCATTCGTCTGCGCCGCACTTCTCCGCAATCCGGAGCTTGGCGCTTCTGGCCCGGGGATTCTCCTCCAGCTCCGCCTCTCCGGGCACAACGGGCTTGCGGGTCAGAACCCGAATCTTGGGTTTCTTCCCGCACACGCACACCGGAAACTCCGGCGGGCAGGTACATCCCCGGGACAGATCCTGCATGGTCCGCTTGACGATGCGGTCCTCCAGAGAATGAAAGGTAATGACTGCCAGACGGCCCCCGGGATTCAGCCCGTCTACCGCCGCCCGAAGCATGGGGCTCAAAGCCTCCAGCTCTCCGTTGACGGCAATCCGAATGGCCTGAAAACTGCGTTTGGCCGGGTGCTGCTTTTCCCGCAGCGCCGCCGGGGGCATGGCGCCCCGAATGATCTCCACCAGTTCCAGGGTCGTGGCAACCGGGGCACTTTCCCGGGCCCGGACAATGGCCCGGGCAATGGCGGGGGCATAGCGCTCCTCACCGTATTCGTACAAAATCCGCCGCAGCTCTTCCCCGCTCCAGGTGTTGACCACCTCGTAGGCCGTCAGCGGCGAATCCTTGTCCATCCGCATATCCAGCGGCGCATCCTGCATGTAGGAAAATCCGCGGGAAGCATCATCCAGCTGGGGCGAAGAAACCCCCAGATCAAACAGCATCCCGTCGGCGCCGGCGACGCCTGCCTCCCGCAGGACGTCGCCCAGCTCCGCAAAGTTCCGGTGGACCAGCGTGACATGGTCCATCCATGGAGCCAGACGCTCCTTTGCCGCGTCTATGGCCGCCATGTCCCGGTCGATACAGATGAGCCGGCCGGTTGTAAGCCTTTGGGCGATCTCTCTGGAGTGCCCTGCCCTGCCCAGTGTACCGTCAATATACACCCCGTCGGGGCGGATATTCAAAGCTGCAATGGATTCGTGCAGCAGTACCGACTTGTGTTGAAATTCCACCGACTCACCCCCGGTTTCTGCGTGCCCGGGCGAGGGCGTCCATGGCCGCGGCCATGTCGTCGCTTTCCAGCATCCGCTGTTCCCGCTCGGTCCAGGTCTTCTCGTCCCAGATTTCAGCAAACGAGTTGAGTCCTACAATGGTGGCTGTCTTTTTCAATCCCGCGTGGGCGCGAAGATTGGCGGGGATCAGCACCCGTCCCTGAGCATCCGGCTCACACTCCACCGCATTGGCATAGAGGAGTGTCAGTGCACGGGCCTCCGAATAGCTCAGCTCGTCCATTTCCTCCGACATCTGCTCCCACTTGGCCTGGGGGTAGATGGTCAGGCAATGTTCCGCGCCGATGGTAATGTAAAAGGTGTCGCCCAGTGCTTCCCGCATGGCGGAGGGAATCACAAGCCGGCCCTTGGAGTCAATGCTGTTATTGGACTTTCCCAACAGCCGAGCCATATGTGCGCCCCCCTTTTCCCCGTTTTTTGGGTTCCACTGGGGTTTGTTTGGCACATGATGCACCTTTTACCCACTTTTCCCCACCATTGACTTGAGTATACGAAAATCCGTTTGGAATTGCAAGGCTTTTTTTTGGACAAGAAAACCGCAAAAATGGCCCAAAATCAGCAAAAAACCGCAGAAATGCTCCAATTGAAAAGATCGGAAGAGCACACGTCTGAACTCCAGTCACATTCCTTTAT
>CABUDN010000157.1 GCA_902490355.1 uncultured Oscillibacter sp. | reverse complement strand
ATGATCGTGCCATGAGGAATGGGCATGTGGGGAGGTGCAAAGATGCCGGAGTTTATGTTGACCCTGACAGGATTGCTTCCGTTTGCGGCTGGGTATGGGATGCACTGGATGATGACGGCGTATCCGGATGTGCGGCTTCCCTATGGTCTGATTGGTCTGATCTTCCTGCTGATCTGGGGTGGGATTGCGTTCCTTGCGGGAAGCTTTGCACGGAGAAACCCTCTTGCAAAGATCGTCTGTATGAATGGCGTGGCGCTGGTGGTACTGGTACTGCTGGGAATTCAGGAACTGGTGCTGGGCGCTTATTTCAGCAATGCAGCCGGAATCTGGACGCAGCTTTACTATCTGCCTCTTCTGCAGTTGGGATTTAGCCTGACCAGATGGAGCAGCCGGGTCTTTACGGCAGATGCGGCCGCATGGTTGCTGATGGCCGCCGCGTCGTATCTGGGATTCCGGTTGGGACGGCGGCAAAGTGTGAAGTAAATTCAGAAACAAGCAGCAGCGCACGGAAGTGTCGTATTCCGTGCGCTGCTGTTATGTTCGATTGTTGGGGGAGAAAGACTTGACAGGGCGATAAACAAACCAGCCGGTTCCTGCGGCCAGAATGAGACCGCCCAGAACATCCAGCAGGGCGTGCTGTTTGATGAGCACCGTGGAAAGGCAGATCAGAACGGCCAGAAGGGCGGTCAGCATCACGGCTCCCGGACGCCGTCCGGGGCGCTGCCAGTCCCACACGGCCAGGGCCGCGCCGATGGCGCCGACTACGTGGGCGGAGGGAAACACATTGGTGTTGGTATCCATCCGGTAGAGCAGAGAAAGCAGCGCGGTGAAGACGGAGGACTCTTCCATGTGCGTGGGCCGCAGATTCTGACAGCTGGGAATCAGGAACCATACCGCTGCACTGAGGAAAAACGTCAGCGCCAGAAATCGCATGTACCGGCGGAAGGCTCCCCCGTCTCGTACCAGGAGAAAAAGGCCTGTTCCGATCAGGAGAACATACCATAGACAGTAAAAGATCACAAAGGCCGGACAGAAGGGAATGCACTCATCCAGCGGCAGCTGTGTGGCCCAGTAATGCTGCCGGGGAAGGTGTTCCAGCAGTGCAAATACCGCCAGATAAGCCGGGACCCAAAGCGCTTCACGCAGACGAAGCCAGACGGGAGAACGGAGATTCACGGGGGGCAAACCAGTCACCTTCCTTTTTTGGTTGATTAATCAATTCATTTTATCAGATTGACGAGGAAAATTGCGGCCTTTTTCAGAGAAAAACCGCGCTGCCTGCTTTTGCAGACAGCGCGGCAGAGAAGGTGCTCAGCGTTCTTCCCGGAAATAGGACAGGCCCAGACTGGCAGGAGGCTGATTTTCCCGCTTTTTCCGCAGGGAGATGAAGATCAGCACCGCGATCGTGACCAGGTAGGGCAGCATCTTGAACAGCTCAATGTCTTTGCGGCCCAGGTTGGGAATAATGAGATAGGCCCAGAACAAGAAGCCGAAGAGATAGGAGCCCCAGATGGCGTTGACACTGCGCCAGGTGGCAAAGATGACCAGTGCCACGGCCAGCCAGCCCAAGGACTCGATGGTGCCATCGCTGGCCCAGGTACCCTTGATATAATCCATGGTGTAGTAGAGACCGCCCATACCGGAGATTCCGGCACCGATGCAGGTAGCCAGGTATTTGTTGCGGATTACGTTGATACCGGCGGCGTCGGCGGTAGCAGGGTTTTCTCCCACGGCCCGGAGGTTCAGACCCCGGCGGGTGTGGTTGAGGAACCAATGCAGTACGACTGCCACCACAATGGCCAGGTATACCATAAAGCCGTAGCTGAAGAACAGCTTGCCCGGCAGGCCCAGGCCGGAAAGGGCGGGGATTGTGGC
This sequence comes from uncultured Oscillibacter sp., assembly GCA_902490355.1. Taxonomy (GTDB): domain Bacteria; phylum Bacillota; class Clostridia; order Oscillospirales; family Oscillospiraceae; genus Oscillibacter. The sequence goes on along the minus strand of CABUDN010000157.1, from coordinate 3,289 downwards.
CCGGTAGGCTGCGCTGGTGGCGGCCACGGAGATCTGGCCCACGCCGCCGGCCATGGTGTTCAGGCTGCCGCCGAAGAAGTTGGCCACGCCGCCGCCGAAGATGGTCAGCGTCAAGCCGGTGACATTCTGATTGGCCCGGAGGGTGATGGTCAGGAAGCTGTAGAGCAGTCCGCCCAGAGCAGAGGCTGCAAAGGCGGCCAGGAAGCTGACCAGCAAGCAGACAATGGCGGAGGGGTCGGGGTTATTGAATTCGTAGAAAAAGGAGGCGGCAAGGCCTGAGATGCCGCCCAGGTACATAATACCCGGGACGCCCAGGTTCAGATTGCCGGATTTCTCGGTGAGAATTTCGCCGATGGCACCGGACATGATCACGGTACCAAAACAAATGGACGACTGCAGCAGTCGGATCAGCTGGTCCATCATTTGCCCTTGGCCTCCTTTCCGCCGCGCACGATAACACGGTAGTTGATGAAGAATTCACTGCTGAGGATGAAGAAAAGGATGATGCCGGTGATGATTTCCGAGGCGTAGTCATTGAGATTGAACTGCGAGGCAATCTGGATGGCGCCCTGCTGCAGGAAGACCAGCAGGAAGGAGATCAGAATCATCACAAAGGTGTTGAACTGAGCCAGCCATGCCACAATGATGGCGGTAAAGCCGCGGCCGCCCGCCGTCTCCGTGGAGATGGTGTGGCTGACGCCGGCGACCTCAATGAAGCCTGCCAGGCCGCAGATAGCACCGGAAATTGCCATGGTGCGGATGGTGACTTTCTTGACGTTGATGCCGGCATAACGGGCGGTGTTCTCCGAGTCGCCCACCACCGAAATTTCATAGCCCTGCTTGGAGTACTTGAGATAGATGTACATTCCCACGGCCAGAATCAAAACCAGTATCACATTCAGACCGTAGGCCTGACCGAAGACCTTGGGGAAATGGCCGTAGGCAGTCATTTGGTTGATGATGCCTACGGAGTTGGAGCCTACGGGGTTTTCCCAGAGGGCCACACAGTAGCTGGTGATCTGAATGGCCACATAGTTCATCATCAGGGTGAAGAGGGTTTCATTGGTGTTCCAGACGGCCTTGAACACAGCGGGGATTACGCCCCACAGGCAGCCGCACAGGAGGCTGACGATTCCCATGACTGCCAGCAGCGCAGGCGTGGGAAGATCGCCGCCCCAGGCCCGCATGATGCCGGCGGTCACAACGCCGCCGATAAGGATCTGACCTTCTGCGCCGATGTTCCAGAACTTCATCTTGAAGGCGGGGGCCAGGCCCACACCGATGCACAAAAGCATCATGGCGTCCCGGATGGTGACCCAGGAGCGGCGGTTGGTGCCGAAGGCCCCGTCGAAGATGGCTTCATAGACCTGAATGGGATTGAGTTTGGTGATGGCAAAGATGAAAATGCCGCTGACCACCAGGGAGGCAAGGACCGCCGCAATGCGGATGGCGTAGGCCTTGGGCCGGGTGATGCCATCCCGCTTTACGATCCGCAGCAGAGGCTCTTTGTGATGCTGTACAGTTTGGGTCATGCCTGTGCGGCCTCCTTTCTGAATCGGGTCATGAGAAGACCCACTTCCTCTTTGGTGGTGGTGCGGGCATCGACCACGCCGCTGACCTGGCCGCCGCACAAAACAAGGATGCGGTCACACAGTTCCAGCAGGACATCCAGATCCTCGCCCACATACAAAACGGCCACGCCCTTGCGTTTTTCTTCCGTCAGCAGATTGTAGATGGTGTAGGAGGTATTGATGTCCAGACCGCGAACGGCATAAGCCGTCATCAAAACAGAGGGGTTCTGCGCGATTTCCCGGCCTACCAAAACTTTCTGCACGTTGCCGCCGGAAAGACGGCGGACAGGCGTGTTGAGGCTGGGGGTCAGGACATCCAGCTCCTCCTTGACCTGTTCTGCCAATGCACGGGGGGATTTGCGGTCCAGCAGAGGACCTTTGCCTGCACGGTACGTCTTGAGCATCATGTTGTCTGTCATGCCCATGGACCCCACCAGGCCCATGCCCAGACGGTCCTCCGGCACGAAGGCCATGGAGACGCCGATGCTGTGGATCTGCCGGGGGGTCTTGCCCAGGAGCTCCTCGCCGCTGCGGTCCACGGGGACATGCTGCCCGGCAATGGGCTCGTCGGGAGCGGGGGGATGGTAGATAACGTGGGAACCGGGTTCCGTGGTCCGCAGTCCGGCAATGGATTCCAGCAGTTCCTTCTGGCCGCTGCCGGAAATGCCGGCAATACCCAGAATCTCGCCGCCGAAGGCCTGGAAGGACACATGGTCCAGGGCCTTCACGCCGTCCGGCGTCAGAACGGTGAGGTCCTGCACCTCCAGACGGAGGTGGCGCGGTTCCACCAGAGGACGGTCGATGTTCAGTGTGACGGCATGACCTACCATCATGTCGGTGAGCTTTTGGGGATTGGTGTCCCGGGTGGCCACATCTCCAATATAACGGCCCTTGCGCAGAACGGCCACCCGGTCGGAGACCTCCATCACCTCGTTGAGCTTGTGGGTGATGATGACCATGGCTTTGCCGTCTGCTTTCATGTTGCGCATGACGTCAAAGAGCCGGTCGGTTTCCTGGGGGGTGAGGACGGCGGTGGGCTCGTCCAGAATCAGAATGTCCGCACCGCGGTAGAGAACCTTGACGATCTCGACAGTCTGCTTTTCGGAGACGGACATATTGTAGACTTTTTTGTTGGGGTCAATCACAAAGCCATATTTCTGGCAGATCTCGGTAATCCGGGCAGCTGCGGCTTTGAGGTCCAGCTTGCCGGCCTCTTCCAGTCCCAGTACGATATTTTCTGTGGCGGTAAAGATGTCCACCAGTTTGAAGTGCTGATGGATCATGCCGATGCCGCACTCGAAGGCATCCTTGGGGGAGGCGATGGTGACAGGATTTCCGCCGACCAGAATCTCGCCCTCATCGGGAAAATAAATTCCGGCCAGCATGTTCATCAGGGTGGTTTTGCCGCTGCCGTTTTCACCCAGCAGGGACAAAATCTCACCGCGTTTGATGTCCAGCGAGACATCGTCGTTGGCAACGACTTTGCCGAAGCGCTTGGTGACGTGTTTCATCTGGATGGCATAAGTGTTTTCCAAGCGAATCTTCCTTTCTTTTAAGTGGCAATAGGCATAAGCCTCCGGAGGGAAAAGAAAAGGGAAAAGACCCCGGCGGCTCGCCTGCCGCGAAGGGGGGATTTGCAAAAAGGGGCTGCCGCGGAGGCAGGCCCTTTTCTACCGGGGAGATTGGACGAAATCAGCCGGTGTTGTTCAGCTCCGTGA
>CABUDN010000156.1 GCA_902490355.1 uncultured Oscillibacter sp. | reverse complement strand
ATGACCTTCGTCCTCACCGGCACTCTGACCAAGTGGGACCGCAAAGCCGCCCAGGCCATGATCGAGGAGCGGGGAGGCAAGGTCTCCGGTTCCGTGAGCAAAAAGACCACCTACGTAGTGGCGGGCGAGGCGGCAGGCAGCAAACTGAAAAAAGCGCAGGAGCTGAACATCCCCGTCCTGACGGAAGAGGACTTCGCCCAGATGCTGGTATAAGGTTGCATGTACTGAGCCGAGATCCGGCGTTCCCAATATCGGGCGGATTGTGTCGGGCCCGGGAAGACCTCGTTCAGATAACCAGAATACTAAAGAATAAGAGGAGCGCTGAAAAGCGCTCCTCTTTGTGCTGTTTTGCAGTCCCTGCCGTTCTCACTTGTCAAAAGCAGGATTGAGATAGTAGACATTCTTTTCGTCCAGTTTGTCTTTGGCCAGGCGCAGTCCCTCGCCGAAGCGCTGGAAGTGGACGATCTCCCGGGCTCTGAGGAACTTGATGGCGTCGTTGACGTCGGGATCGTCACTCATACGCAGGATGTTGTCATACGTAACCCGGGCTTTCTGCTCGGCGGCCAGATCCTCGGTAAGATCGGCAATGACGTCTCCTTTGACGCCGATTCCGGCGGCATTCCAGGGGGAGCCGGAGGCGGCCGTGGGATAGACGCCGGTGGTGTGATCCAGGAAATACGGAGCAAATCCGGCGGAACGGATCTGCTCTTCCGTCAAATTCCGGGTGAGCTGATGGACGATGGTGCCGATCATCTCCAGATGGCCCAGTTCCTCGGTGCCGATGTCCGTCAGCAGGCCCTTGAGCTCGGCGTAGGGCATGGAGTACCGCTGGCTCAGATACCGCAGGGAGGCGCCCAGTTCGCCGTCCGGCCCGCCGTACTGCGAAATGATCAGGGCCGCCAGCTGCGGGTTGGTGTTTTTGATCTTAACCGGGTACTGCAGTTTCTTCTCATAGACAAACATCAGCTGTTTCCTCCTTCATCCCAGGGCCAGGGATCCTTCAGCCAGGCAAAGCCCTCGTCCGGGGTCAGGTCTGTCTGCAGCAGGGGCCCGTAGAGTTTTTGGTATTTCTCCCGGCCTTCCTTGGCCAGATTGATATAGGACCAGTAGAGCTGCAGCGCCTCCTGATCCTGGGAGTGCGTGACCAGATACAGTCCCAGCTCGTCAATGGCAAAATCCAGAGCCATCAGTTCCACCAGGGCCGTGTTGGCCAGCTTGGTTTTGGACTGGATGGCCGCTTTGAAGGGCAGATCCAGGCCGGGAAAGAGGGTGCCGGTCTGCAGGGCTTCCATCCGGCTGTACCGCACCGGATCCGTTCCCTGCATGGGCACGTAGGGAAACGCCAGCGAACCGCAGCTGCCGGGCAGAGAACCCTGTCCGTTGCCGCAGGCGGCGGATGTTGTTTGTTTGGTCTCCATGTGCTCGATGGATACCTCCTTGGAAGGGATTGGGCAAAGGCAGAGCCTCGCGCCCAATCCAGTATATGCGCCGGGGCAGGGAGGGGTCCCCGGCCTTGATTTTCCGGAGGGGAGACGGTATAATCCTTGCATATGGGATGAGCCCCGTCACATAGGGTTTTGACGGGGGTGTTGCCTGTGTTCATCTCGATTCGGATGTCAACTTTACGCCGGGCGGCGATCGGTGTGTGCTGCGTGGTTCTGGCAGCGGTCTTTGCGTGGCGGAGCGTTCCGGCGGATACGACGGTGTTTGCGCCGCAGGATGCGGCTCCGGTGACCGTGGTGGTGGACCCGGGCCACGGCGGGGAAGACGGCGGCGCGGTATCATCCGGCGGCGTGGAGGAGAGTCAGATCAATCTGGAGCTTGGCCTGCGGGTCAATGATCTGCTGCGCTTTTGCGGCCAGAAAACAGTTATGACCCGGGAGGAGGACCGCTCCATTCACAGCGAAGGCGCCGACACCATCCGGGAAAAGAAGGCCTCGGATCTGCGCAACCGGGTGGCCATGGTCAATGCTGAGGAGCACGCGGTGCTGTTGAGCATCCATCAAAACAGCCTGCCCTCGTCGCCTCAAACCCATGGGGCTCAAGCGTTCTGGAACGGGCAGGAGGGAGCACAGGCCCTGGCGGAGGCGGTACAGGCCGCTCTGAATACCGCCATCAATTCGGAGCGGCCCAAAGAAGCCAAGGCCATGGGCTCATCCGTGTATCTCATGAAAAATGCCCAGGCGCCGGGAGTGCTGGTGGAGTGCGGATTCTTGTCCAATGAGGCGGAAACCGCCCGTCTGCAGGACGACGCCTACCAGCGCAGACTGACCGTCGCCATGACGGCGGGGCTGCTGGCGGGCCTGTATGGAGAGGAACCGACATGAAGCAAAAGACGCTTTTTTACTGTACGGAATGCGGCAATGAGATGCCGAAGTGGGCGGGGCGGTGCCCCGCCTGCGGCGCATGGAATACGATTGTGGAGCAGCCTGCGGAGAAGGCGGCATCCAAGAGCAGCCGGGCCCGTGCGGCGGCTCCGGGCACCATCCGGCGGGCCTGCCCGGTGACGGAGCTGGACAGCGACGAGGAGATTCGCTTTCCCACCGGGATGGGAGAGCTGGACCGGGTGCTGGGCGGCGGCGCGGTCAAAGGTTCTCTGGTGCTGGTAGGCGGTGCGCCGGGCATCGGCAAATCTACGCTGATGCTGCAGATTTGCAGCAAATTGTGCGAATTTTCCCGAGTATTGTATGTATCCGGTGAGGAATCGGAACACCAGCTCAAGCTGCGGGCCCGGCGGCTGCATGTGGACAGCCCCAATCTGCTGGTGATCTCGGAGACCAGTCTGGAGGACATGTTGGATTCCATCCGGCTGGAGACGCCGGATGTGGTCATCGTGGACTCGATTCAAACACTGTACAATCCCGCCCTGGAGTCCCCGGCGGGAAGCATTTCCCAGGTCAAGGAGTGCACCATGGCTCTGATGCAGCTGGCAAAAGGGCAGGGGATCACGGTGTTTGTCATCGGCCATGTCAATAAGGAAGGCTCCATTGCCGGCCCCAAGGTCTTGGAGCACATGGTGGACTGCGTGCTCTACTTTGAAGGGGACCGCCATACGTCCTACCGGATTCTCCGGGCGGCGAAAAACCGCTTCGGCGCCACCAACGAGATCGGCGTCTTTGAAATGCAGGACGAGGGCCTGGCGGAGGTGGAAAATCCCTCCCAAATGCTGCTCTCCGGCCGGCCGGACGACGCCCCGGGTACCTGCGTGGCCTGCGTGATGGAGGGGGCCCGGCCGGTGCTGGCGGAGGTCCAGGCCCTGGTGGTAACCACAGCCTCCGGCGGCAATCCACGGCGCACCAGCAATGGCTTTGACTACAACCGGGCGGCCATGCTGCTGGCAGTGCTGGAAAAGCGGGGAGGACTGAAGGTCTCCGCCTGCGACGCCTATTTGAATATCATCGGCGGACTGTGGCTGGACGAGCCCGCGGCGGATCTGGCGGCGGTGGTAGCCCTGGCATCCAGTTATCTGGACCGTCCGGTGCCCGGTGATCTGGTGGCCATTGGAGAGGTGGGTCTGACCGGCGAGCTGCGTACCGTCAGTCAGCTGCCGCTGCGGATTCGGGAGGCCCAGCGCCTGGGATTCCGGCGCTGCGTCATTCCGGCGCACCGGGCTCTGGATGCCCGGGCATTTGGAGACATGGAGCTCCTTGCGGTCCGCAATATCGGTGAGGCGATCCGAGCCGCGCTGCGTCCGCGGGAATGAAGTGCACGCAGGCGCCGCCCAATGACGGCATACCGGCGGCTGCGGCACTTTCCAGCGTACACACGCCGTCGCTCTGATACACACACGCACTGGTGCAGGGAATCAAACTCATACCATCATCATCCGTTTCTCAAAGAAATGCATGGTCCTAGTTTGACCCGGAGCCGCTGTTTTATGAATTCAAGTAATAGGAAGGAGGTTTTGGAGGTCCACTAAAAATTGAACAAAATAAAAATTTTGTTCAATTTAGGGGAGACGTTTTTTGCTTTTCAGCGCACTTTCCCCCAAATCGCCCTATCGGGCCTCCGCGTACCCATGACGGACTATCAGACTGAAGCGCCGCAGATTCTGCGTGATTTTTTATCTTATCACGAAACCATCAAAGCCCATTCCCGGCGAACTGTGGACGAATACTTCCTGGACCTGCGGAATTTCTTCCGCTATCTCAAGCGTGTGCGGGATCCTGCGCTGGCCGACCAGGATCTGGATGAGATCGACATTATGGATGTGGATCTGGACTTTGTCGGCTCTGTTACTCTGACGGATATCTACGGCTACATGACATATCTGACCCGGGACCGCGCGCAGCATCCCAACAGCCGCAATTCAGACTACGGCCTCAATGCCGCGTCCCGAGCCCGGAAAATCGCCACCATCCGTTCCTTTTATAATTACCTCACCAATAAGATGCATCTACTTCGTGAAAATCCTGTCAAAGATATCGATTCTCCCAAGTTGCGCAAAACCCTGCCGAAATATTTGACTCTGGATGAAAGCGTGCAGCTGCTGGACAGCGTGGATGGCAAGCATCAGGAGCGGGATTACTGCATTTTGACTCTGTTCCTCAACTGCGGATTGCGGATCTCTGAGCTGGTGGGGCTCAATCTCCGGGACATCCAGCAAGACGCCCTGCGGATTCTGGGCAAAGGCAACAAAGTCCGCATCATCTATCTCAATGACGCCTGTCAGGAAGCCCTCAAAGCGTATCTGGCGGTACGGCGGCCCATCTCCGGCCGGGATGCCGATGCCCTGTTTCTTTCCGCCCAGAATGAACGGATCAGCCGGTCCACGGTCCATGCCATGGTGAAAAAGCGCCTGGCCGCCGCCGGGCTCAACGCCTCGGAATATTCGTCCCACAAGCTGCGCCATACCGCGGCCACGCTGATGCTGCAAAACGGCGTGGATGTTCGGGCTGTGCAGGAAGTTCTGGGACACGATCACCTCAATACCACTGAGATCTACACCCACATCGATAACGACGCCCTGCGGGTGGCTGCCCGGGCCAATCCCCTCTCCCACGTGAAGGGCAAGCGAAAATCGGATTCCTGAACAACTGTTCTGTTGCGGTAGAACTCTTACAGAAATACCGTGTAAGTTCTTTTTTTGCAATATCTGTAAAGGAAATCAGCCTCTCTCCTTTTCCCTCTTGATTTCCTGCTGTGCAGACAAACATACAAGCGCCCCTGCGGATTCTTTCGCAGGTTCGTTTTTTGTTATTTTGTATG
>CABUDN010000155.1 GCA_902490355.1 uncultured Oscillibacter sp. | reverse complement strand
TGGAGATCTCCACCACATAGGTCAGCTGCTGAAAGGTCATGGGCAGGCAACCCCTCTCCATATAAAATCGATTTCAAACATGATTATAACTTTTTTTGAACGCATTGTCAAACTGCTATCGTTAAAACCGTGAATGGATTCCGTAAATACGGTATTAACACCCTGGCGGAAGCTTGTGGTAGGATATAGGTGAAAAAGGACAGAAAGGATGAAAGCAACGGGAGGAAACCTGTTCAATTTTACGAATCATCCTGCTGCGACGACCCGCCTCTCTTCTTCTCTCAATCGCGGGAAGCAACCACTTTTTCACGCAACTGGATAACGAAAAAACTGATAACACAGGAAATGGCGGGAACATTCCGCTCCACGGACCGTTTAGAAAGGATGGTAACACGTTATGAACATGAAGAATCTGGGTTTTGCCACTCGTCAGATCCACGCCGGAAAAGTTGCCAATGATGCCGGTGCCCTGTGCGCTCCCATCTACCAGACCTCTACCTTCGAGTTTGAGACCGTGGAGCAGGGCGGTGCCCGCTTTGCCGGCGCGGAGTCCGGATACATCTATTCCCGTTTGGGCAACCCCACGGTAGGCGTGGTGGAGGCCAAGCTGGCGGAACTGGAAGGCGGCGAGGATGCCCTGGCCACCGCTTCCGGTATGGGCGCCATCTCCACCGCTTTCTGGAGCAGTGTGGAAGCCGGCGACGAGATCGTAGCCTGTGATACGCTCTATGGCTGCACCTATGCGCTGCTCAATCATGGCATCTGCAAGTTCGGCGTAACAGTCAAGTTCATTGACATGACGGATCTGGAGGCGCTGAAAGCCGCGCTGAGCGACAAGACCAAGGTGGTCTATCTGGAGACGCCCTGCAATCCCACGCTGAAGATTGTGGATATTGCTGCGGTCAGCGAGATTGCCCACGCCTATAATCAAAATATCAAGGTGATCGTGGACAACACCTTCTGCACGCCGTACCTGCAGCGTCCTCTGGAACTGGGGGCCGACGTGGTGGTCCACAGTGCCACCAAGTATCTCAATGGCCACGGCGATGTCATCGCGGGCGTCATCGTGGGCAGCAAGGACTTCATCGGTACCTGCCGCATGTTCGGACTGAAGGATATGACCGGCGCGGTGATGAGTCCCTTCAACGCGTTCCTGATGGCCCGGGGCCTCAAGACCCTGGATATCCGCATGGAGCGTCACTGTGCCAACGCCCGGAAGGTGGCGGACTTCCTGGTCAACCACCCCGCGGTGGACAAGGTCTACTACCCCGGACTGGAGAGCTTCCCTGGTCACGAGATTGCGGCCAAGCAGATGAAGCTGCCCGGCGGCATGATCTCCGTGGAGCTCAAGGCCGACCGCGCCGCTGTCGCCGCTGCGCTCAACAAGCTGGAGCTGTGTGTCATTGCCGTCTCCCTGGGTGATGCGGAGACCTTGGTCGAGCATCCCGCCACCATGACCCACTCTACTTATTCCGCCGAAGAGCTCAAGGCCGCCGGAATCTCTGAGGGTCTGGTCCGCATCAGCATTGGTCTGGAGGATCCTGAGGACATCATTGCGGACTTCAAGGCGGTTCTGGATACGCTGGTGTAAAAAAGCTGGCGCTTCCCGGAAAGTCATGATACAATAAAAAAGATACGCCGCAAAATTTGACATTTTGCGGCGCACCTTTTCCAGAGCAGCGCTTGGATTCGGGCTGCGGCACGGAAAACCCGTTGTGCCGGGAGCCGAATGTGTTTGCAAGAGCATTCTGAGATCATGAGGAGGAACGAGGTATGAAAGATATCGTGGAAATCCGCTGGCACGGACGGGGCGGCCAGGGTGCCAAGACCGCATCTCTGCTGCTGGCGGACGCGGCCTTCAACACGGGGAAATACGTCCAGGGTTTTCCGGAGTATGGCCCGGAGCGGATGGGTGCACCCATTACGGCCTATAACCGCATCAGCGCAGAACGCAGCACGGTCCACTCCAATATTTATGAGCCCGACTATGTCGTGGTCGTGGACGAGACGCTGCTCTCGGCGGTGGATGTGACCGCCGGTTTGAAAAAAGAGGGCGCCATTGTCATCAATTCCAGCAAATCTCCCGCCGAGCTGCGTCCCCTGCTCAAGGGCTACGAGGGAAAGGTGTGCACCATCGACGCGGGGAAGATCTCCGAGGAGGAGCTGGGAAAGAACTTCCCCAATACCCCCATGCTGGCGGCCATTGTGAAGGCCTCCGGCGTCATTGGCCTGGAGGAGTTTATTCAGGACATGGAGGGTTCCTTCCGGCATAAGTTTGCCAGCAAGCCCCAGGTCATCGAGGGCAACATGCGGGCGCTGAAGAGATCTCTGGAGGAGGTGCAGGTAGGATGAGCCATCTGGCAAAGGATATGACCCCCAACGTGACCTGGAAGGAGATCACGCCGGGATGCAATATTTTTGAAGGCGGAACCTCCGCCATGGTGGAGACCGGCGACTGGCGCACTCTCAAGCCGGTGCTGGATTGGGACAAGTGCCGCCAGTGCCTGCTGTGCGTGCCGGTGTGCCCGGATATGTCCATCCCGGTCAGCCGGGAGGGCCAGCGGGAGGACTTCAATTACTTCTTCTGCAAGGGCTGCGGAATCTGCGCCAATGCCTGCCCCTTCGGCGCCATCACCATGGTCAAGGACGAGAAATAAAGGAGGGGAAGGACGATTATGGGAATCAGAGAAAGACTTTCCGGCAACGAGGCCGTTGCCTATGCCATGAAGCAGATCAACCCCGATGTGATGGGTGCCTACCCCATTACACCGTCCACGGAGATCCCGCAGTATTTCTCGACTTACGTGGATAACGGGGAAGTGGACACGGAGTTTATCGCCGTGGAGAGCGAGCACTCCGCCATGTCCACCTGCATCGGTGCCCAGGCCGCCGGCTGCCGCGCCATTTCCGCCACCTCCTCCTGCGGCCTGTGCTACATGACGGAGATGCTGTATGTGGCGGCTTCCGACCGTCTGCCCATCACTCTGGCGGTGAGCTGCCGGGCGCTCAGCGGCCCCATCAACATCAACAACGACCACTCCGATGCCATGGGCGTCCGGGATGCCGGCTGGCTGATGCTCTTTGCCGAGACCAACCAGGAGGCCTATGACAACTATCTCCAGGCCATGCGCATTGCCGAAGCGGTGAGCCTGCCCATTATGATCTGCCAGGACGGTTTCATCACCTCCCATGCCATCGAGAACATTGAGCTGGTGGAGGACGACAAGGTCAAGGCCTTTGTGGGTAAGTACCATCCCCAGCATTTCCTGCTCAACAAGGATGAGCCCATGGCGGTGGGCGCCTACGCAACGCCGGTGTACTACATGGAGTCCAAGCGGCTCCAGGCCCAGGCCATGATGGACGCCAAGGATGTGATCCGCAAGGTGGGCGCCGAGTTCGGCGAGATGACCGGCCGGACCTATGGGCTGATCGAGCAGTATCAGATGGACGACGCCGAGGAGGCCATCGTCATCATCGGCTCCTCTGCCGGTACCGCCAAGGAGGCCATCAACGAACTGCGTGCCCAGGGCAAGAAGGTGGGTCTCATTAAGGTCCGTTCCTTCCGGCCCTTCCCGGCGGAGGACATTGTGGAGGCCCTGCGCCACGTCAAGTCCTTTGCCGTCATGGATAAGGACGACAGTTTCAACGCCCACTGCGGCCCCATGTTCGCCGAGGTAGCCGCGTCGCTGTACGCCGCCGGTGTCAGCGGCCCCAAGGGCATCAACTACATCTACGGCCTGGGCGGCCGGGATGTGCGGGTTGAGAGCATCCAGCACGTCTTCGCGGAGCTGGAGAAGATCTCCGCCACCGGCGAGACGGGCGAGACCTACCGCTATCTGGACGTCCGGGAATAAGGAGGGAGACGCAACATGAGCTACAATCTCAAAGAAAATGTCATGAAGGAGGACCGCCTGTCCGGCGGCCACAGAATGTGTGCGGGCTGCGGCTCTCCCATTGCGGTGCGGACGGTGCTGCGCGCTCTGGAGCCGGAGGATCACGCGGTGGTCTGCTCCGCCACCAGCTGCCTGGAAGTGTCCACCTTCATGTATCCCTACACGGCGTGGAAGGACAGCTTCATCCACAATGCCTTTGAAAACGCGGCGGCCACCATCTCCGGTGTGGAGACGGCATACCGGGCCATGAAGAAGCGGGGCAAGCTGGATGAGACGTGGAAGTTCATTGCCTTCGGCGGTGACGGCGGTACCTATGATATTGGCTTCCAGTCCCTCTCCGGCGCCATGGAGCGGGGTCACGACATGGTGTACGTGTGCTATGACAACGAAGCCTACATGAATACCGGCATCCAGCGTTCCTCCTCGACGCCCCACTTTGCCGATACCACCACCTCCCCGGTGGGCAAGGTGGTGCCCGGCAAGCTGCAGCAGAAGAAGAACCTCACCAAGATCATGGTGGCCCACGGGATTCCCTATGTGGCCCAGACCACCTTTATCGGCAACTTCAAGGATATTACGGAAAAGGCCCACAAGGCCATCTATACCCCCGGTGCCGCCTTCCTCAATGTGATGGCGCCCTGCCCCCGCGGCTGGCGGTATCCCAGCGAGAAGCTGATGGAGGTGACCAAGATGGCGGTGGAAACCTGCGTGTGGCCTCTCTATGAAGTGGTGGAGGGCAAGTACATCCTCAGCTATCAGCCCAAGAACAAGCTGCCGGTGGAGGAGTATCTGAAGATGCAGGGCCGCTTTGCCCACATGTTCAAGCCCGGCAACGAGTGGATGATCGAGCAGGTCCAGAAGGAAGTGGACCGCAACTGGGAAGAGCTCCTGAAGCTCTGCTCCCTCTGATTTGTTCCCGCTGGGGAGCGAACTCATTTCAAGAATGCAGCGGTGCAAGCCGAATGCAGATCAATCACCTCCCAATCTCCCAACTTTTTTGCCGGCAGAGAGGCACCTGGGCTCCAGGTGCCTTTCTGCTGCGCATCAAAAGAATGAACAAAGCGGCCGCCCCTGTTGGGGCGGCCGCTTTGCTGTGCTTTACAGGCGTTCCAGAATGGCCCGCTTATAGGCCAGAAACTCCGGCGTGAGATTGAAATCATGAGGACGGGGCTTGGGCTGGGTAATCCGGATTTCATCGCAAATCCGGCCGGGCTGGCCAGTGAGCAGATAGATCCGGTCGGAGAGCAAAATGGCCTCGTCAATGTCGTGGGTAATGAACAAGGTGGAAACTGATTTCCAGGTCGTTACGGCGATGCGAAAAACGCAGACGGATCGAGATCGGAAGAGCACACGTCTGAACTCCAGTCACATTCCTTTATCTCG
>CABUDN010000154.1 GCA_902490355.1 uncultured Oscillibacter sp. | reverse complement strand
CGACCACCGAGATCTACACTCTTTCCCTACACGACGCTCTTCCGATCTACAAATCCATCCTCCTGCCTCCCCGCCGCTTTCCGGCAATTCTTCACAGAAAAAAGCCGCCTTCTCCTCGTTGGGGAAGAAGGCGGCTGAAAATGACGGGCGCAAGTGCGGGCGCATATGTTAAACCTCTTGTCTGTCATTCCTTCCAATATAAAATTTTTATCTGCTTTTTGAAAAAACCTTCCAGACCCGGGGCGTCTGTTTGCTGTATACCGCACAGGTAATCGTTTTTTCAAGCAAAAAAAGAACCGGCCGCGAGGCCGGTTTTACAGTCGCTTGATTGGGAGCTGAGTCCTTCTCCAACTGCTCCAGCAACGGCAGCAGCTGATCCATCCTTTGAATCTGTGCGTCGGTTTGCTCCAGGACCTGATGGTTTTTCCCCTCATTGAGGAATCCCACGGTGAACATCTCCGCCCGGTGCAGCGCCAATGTGCCGGGCTCACTGTCCTCCACACCGACTGCGCAGTCGGCCGAAACCCCTGCCTGTGCCAAGGCATACCGATAAATATCCGGCGCAGGCTTCAAATTCTTCACCTGATTCTGCGTTACAAAAAAGTCGATATACGAAGTCACCCCAAGATAGTCCGCCACCGCCCGGACAAAGGACTCATCCGAAGAGGACACGATGGCCATCCGGTATCCCCGCTCCCGCAGGGCCTGCAGAGTCGGCGTCAAACCAGGGGCTTCGGGGATTCCCTCCGCTTTCACGATCTCCAGAGTAATGTCAAAATGCTCCCGTGCGATTTCCTCAATATCGGCCTCCACACCTGCCAGGCGGCACAATTCCTCCCAGCGTTTCCGCACGGAATAGCCGGTCAGCCGCCCCAAGCGGGTATGATCCACCCCCAGCTTGACACCCAGGCGGCGGTTTGCCTCGGCATGCGCCCATTCATCATCCAGCATGGTTCCGTCCAGGTCAAAGGTCACCAGCTGAATCTTTTTCGTATCCATATCATTCCCCCGCTTCAACACGGCATATTTGCTGTCCTGTCATTATATCGGTCCAGCCGGGAGAAAGTCAACGGGCTTATGATGTTTTTTCTGTTCAACTCCTGTAAAGTTGCGCAGACGCAAAAGCCCCCGGCCAAATGGCCGGGGGCTTGGGTCCTGTGCGGTAACAATCAGACGTAGTTGCAGGCGCGGGCAATTGCCATTTCGGTATAGCCCAGGGACTCCGCCTTGGTCTGCTTGCCGCTGGCCACTTCCACCAGCAGCTTGAGCAGCTCCTCGCCCATCTCCTTGAGGTCGCCGCCGTAGATCAGCGGAGAGGCATCCACATCGATGTTATCAATCATGTTGGCGTACGTGATGCGGTTGCCGGTAATCTTAATAACCGGAGCGATGGGGTTGCCGGTAGGCGTGCCGCGGCCGCTGGAGAACACCACTACCTGCGCGCCGCCAGCCACCATGGCCGCCACGGAAGAGGGATCGTGGCCCGGGGTATCCATAATGACCAGGCCCTTCTTGGCCTCCACCTGCTTGGCATAATCGTAGACTTCCATCACGGGAGAGTGACCGCCCTTGTGGATGCAGCCCAGAGATTTCTCCTCCAGAGTGGTAATGCCGCCGGCCTTGTTGCCGGGAGAGGGATTGCCCTTGCGGACTTCCTCGCCCACCATCTGGAGGGCCTTTTCATAGCGGTGCACGATCTCGAAGATGCGGTCCCGCACCTCGGGCGTGGCAGCCCGACGAGCCAGAATGTGCTCAGCGCCGATGAACTCCGTGGTCTCAGAGAGAATGGAGGTTGCACCGGCCTGAACCAGCAGATCGGAGAGCTGGCCGATGAGTACGTTGGCGGCAAGGCCGCTGGTGGGGTCGGAACCGCCGCACTCCGTGCCCAGAATCAGCTCGGAAATGGGGAACTTCTCCTTCTGGAGCAGAGAGGCCTCCTCCACCATTTCCTTGGCATAGCGCACAGCCTTGTCGATGGCCTTGAGGGTGCCGCCGGACTCCTGAATGATGACCTGCTTGAGCGGCTTGTTGGTGCGCTGGCGGATGGCTTCCACCACCAGATCCATCTGGCAGTTCTCACAGCCCAGAGACACCACCACCGTGCCGTAAATATTGGGGTTGGCCGCATAACCGGCCATGACGTCCATGGTCAGCTGCTGATCCGGCGCCACCTGGGCGCAGCCCTGCTGGTTGTTGAAGGTAACGGAGCCCGTCACCTGCTGTGCAATAATTCGGGTCGTGTCCGAAGCGCAGACGCTGGCAGGCAGAATCAGCACCTTATTGCGGACGCCCACACGCCCATCCGGGCGGCGATAACCATAAAATTCCATATGTTCCCCTCGCTTTCAGACTTTCTCTTCCAGATTTTCCCGGTGTCCCTCCACATTGTGGACATGGACGTGTTCTCCGATCCGAATGTCCTGGGAGGCAATGCCGATATGCTCACCGTACTTGACCACCGGTTCTCCCTTGGGGATATCCCGGATGGCGATTTTATGATAGATGATAATGTCCTGCGCCGCGGTGAGGCTGACATCCTGGCCATCCGCAGCATAGGTAACGGTGTCGCCCTTGGCGATGGGCTCGATGGCGACGGCAACATTGTCCTTGCCGTCAATGATCATGGCATTGCGCATGATGTACACTCCTTTTTTCTTGGATAGTTTCCGGCGGGCATCCGCGATGTTCAGAACAGATTTCCGTTCTCGTCGAAGGCCAGCTCGTAGGGTTCTGAGAGAATTTCAATATTGGGATTGGCCTTGGCCAGCGGCAGCATGCCTTCGGAGATCTCGATGACGTCGATATGGGCGGTATTGGGAATGCGGATCATCTTCATGTTGTTTTGATCCTCGGCGTCCGGGCAGCAGCAAAGCGCCAGCTGCAGAGCCTCCCGGTCATTGTCCATAATCATCGGAATCTTCATCAGGTGCAGGAACGTATTGGTGACGCCGGTGGGATAGGTCATCTCCAGCTTCATCTTGTTGAACAGCCGCCGGGTTGTGACCTCCGCCAGACCGATGCCCTGGGCATTGCCGTGGGTCTCGTCACTCAGGTCCAGAATGACCACCTTCTCGGCGTCAATGCCGCCGGAGCAATACTGAGGCTGGACGAAGCGTCCGGAGATATTGGGATCCATCCCGTCGCCGGAGAAGTTCTTTCCGATCTTGTCCACCACCAGTACATCGCACTCATCAAAGAGCAGATGGGCAATGGTCTCATAGGACAGATCCCGGAGCTTGGGCTCTTCAGTGATGATCTCCTCCGGACTGAGGCCCTTGACCAAATAGGTCTCATCGTAGGCGTTTTCCACAATGGCGATGCCGCCCAGGATGGGACAGTTTTCCATCACGGCCCGTCCGTACTCCTCCACCAGCTCGTGCATGATGCCCGGACTCTGATGGTGGATGTTCTCCGCGCCGTGCTGCTTGCCCAGGCCAATGGCCATCATTTTCATCAGGCCGCTTTCATACCGCCCCCGGAAGGACGTATGGGGCTTGACCCGGTTGAACAACAAAATGCCGTCTGCCTCAGAGGCATACTTGTCGATTCGCACCGGCTGTCTGCGCACCGCGGAAAGTCCGATCTCCACCGTTTCCATGGAGCTCTTCACCGGGCATCCCATGGCCTCTTCGGTGATGCCGTAATCCCGCAGGATCTGCAGCTGCCCCTCAGCGGTAGCGCCGCCGTGGCTGCCCATGGAGGCCACAATATACGGCTCGGCACCTTTGGATTTGACAAAATCCACCATTGCCCGCGCCATGACGGCATAATGGGTAATTCCACGGCTGCCGCAAGTGATGGCGATTTTCTGTCCGGGCAGGATCTTCCCACCGATCTCTTCCCGGTCCAGTTCTCTGGTCACGACGCCTGCCAGTTCTGCCTCCGGGATATGGGTTCGGTCAAAATTCTGGCGAATCTTCACCATTTTGGGAATCGGAACGTCTCGGATCAGGTCAGTAATCGTCTCCATAACTTTCCTCCTTACGGCTGTCCGGTGGGTGGGTTATGCACTTACCAGTCTGTCGCTCTCCAGTTCCTAGTTTACGAACCCTGCTCCCGCTTGTCAAGCGTTTATCACCCAATCCCCATAAAAACCACGCGATGCTCCGGCATCTTTCCTGCATTTGCCACACAGCTCCTCCGCATCCTGTTTCTGGAAG
Organism: uncultured Oscillibacter sp.; assembly: GCA_902490355.1. Classification (GTDB taxonomy): domain Bacteria; phylum Bacillota; class Clostridia; order Oscillospirales; family Oscillospiraceae; genus Oscillibacter. Next base: position 1,125 of record CABUDN010000154.1, on the reverse strand, counting down.
CGGAGGAGCTGTGCATCCCCATGAAATTTCGTAAACCGGCAGCCGGAATTTCCGGCGCAGGGAACGAAGCGTTATACCGAATGTGTGCGCAGATAATCCAACCAGATCCGGCAGCCCTGCGTGTTCAAATGCACGCCGTCAAACGTCAGCTCCGGTCGCAGGCAGCCGTCCTCACCTGTCACCGCCTCTGCCACATTGACATAGGCGCAATCCTTCTCTTCCGCCAGGGCCATGATGGCTTCGTTGTAGGTCTGGATTCTCTGGTTGTTCACATAGGTCTTTTTTGCATCCTGCTTGGCGCTGACGGGCAGGATGGACTGGAGCACAATCTGCGCATCCGGGTGATCTTCCCGAAGGCGGTCGATCACCTTGGCATATTGATTCTGGAACGTCTCTACCTTGACCCAGCCCAGTTCATTGACTCCCAGCATCACATAGATCTTCCCGCACGATTCCTTTGCCATGGCGTCCAGCAGCGGAACCTTGCTTCCATCTTCCAGGGTCCACACATTTTTGGAAAAGACCGACTCCACCGTCGCACCCACGGAATAGAAGTATTTCCCTTCCTTCAGGCCGCTGTACAGGGAAAATCCTTCCGTGCGGGAGTCCCCCAAAAAGATCACATCCTGAAAGTATGTATCTTCCACCGCCTCCGATTCCGGCACCGGGGCCCAGGCGGCCTCCTGCGCAGCCGGCTCCTGCGCCGGAGCTGCGTCCGCCTCTTCTGCGGAAACATCCGACACGGCCTGCTCCGGCATCTTTCCCGGCTGGCGCTTGGAAACCGTCCGTTTCGGCGTCTGCGGCGTCATGACTTCCGGAGGTTCCGGCTCGCTGACCGGCGACTCGATTGCCTTCCCCGGCCCTACCGGAGAAAACAGAACTGCCATTGTTGCCATCAATAGCAAAACTCCCGGAATCCGGATTCCCCATCTTTTCTTTTCCCGTCTGCCTGCCATGGCGTCCGCCTCCTGCTCTGGAATTTTCTTTTCTACTATTATAGACGGTTCAAGTCGGGAAAAGTCGAAACAAATTGATGAAAAAAGAGTATCAAATTGTCACACATTTTCATGCAGCCGCCCCCCGCAGCCGTTTGGGCCGCGGGGGGCGGAAAAAATTCTCATTTGC
>CABUDN010000153.1 GCA_902490355.1 uncultured Oscillibacter sp. | reverse complement strand
TGACAGCCAGTTCATGCTCGGGAGTCAGCCTCAGCAAAGTCAGAGGAACACCGACAGAGGAATTTGATGCACTGTGCAAAGCCGGTGCGGAGGCGGAAGGGGATGCCCGGCTAGCGTATTATCAAAAAGCCCAGGCTCTTTATACGGGAGATTTTCTGCCCAGGCTTTCTTCAGAACCCTGGGTTGTTCCCATCAGCGCATATTATCACAATCTCTATATTCGGACCGTTCTGGAGTCCATTCCTTTGCTGGATGAACGCCAGCGTTATGAGGAACTGGTTGCACTGTGCCGCAGTGCCATCGCTTTGGAGCCCTATCAGGAAGCGCTTTACCAGCATCTTATGCGCGGACTTTTGACTCTGGGCCGTCAGGCGGAGGCCGCACAGGTATATGAAGACATGAGCCAGCTGCTGCTTTCCAATTTCGGCATCATGCCCTCGGAAGAAAGCCGCACCCTTTACCGGGAAGCCATGCGCACTGGGAACCATCTCGTCATTCCCGCCGACACCGTACAGGAACAACTGCGGGAGGCTTCGGGACCTGCGGGCGCTTTGGTGTGCGACTACGATTTCTTTAAGGCAATTTACCACGCTGAAGCCCGGTCTGTGGCCCGCAGCGGTGCCGCCATCCATATTGCTTTATTGAGCATTGAAGGAGAGGGAACCCGCGCACTTCCCCGCCGAAGCTTGGACTGCGCCATGGACAACCTGCTGGAAGTCATCCGTTCCAGCCTGCGCAGGGGGGACATTGTCTCCCGGTGCAGCATCTCCCAGTACATTTTGATGCTGCCCAATGCCAATTATGAAAACAGCTGTAAAGTCTGCCAGAGAATCGTTCGTTCCTTTTTCCGCCAGTTCCCCCATTCTCCTGCGCGGATTCACACGTCTGTGCAGCCTTTGGAGCCCAACCTTTAACACTTTTGCAGAATCTATAACAAGACCGCCTCTCCATTGGGAGAGGCGGTCTTCGTCTTTTTTGATGCGGGGAAGCCAATTAATAGCGGCCCAGGGAGGCAGCCGTATCGGAGGTAGCCGTCTTGCCGAAATGGAAGTCGTTTCCGGGCAGAATGGCATTGAGCGCAATGCCGGCGATGGCAGCAATGGCCAGGCTGGTCAGGGTAATGGACGCTCCGCCCACCTGGAAGGTCAGGCCGTTGGTGAAGCCCAGACCGCACACCAGGATCACAGCTGCGATGATCAGATTGCGGCTGTTGGTGAAGTCCACCTGATTCTCCACCACATTGCGCACACCGATGGCGGAAATCATGCCATAGAGGATGAAGCTGACGCCGCCGATGATGGCATCAGGAATGGAGCTGACCAGAGCGGCAAACGCCGGGGAGAAGGACAGCACCAGAGCATAGAGGGCCGCCAGCCGAATCACCCGGGGATCATGGACCCGGCTGAGCACCAGCACGCCGGTATTCTCACCATAGGTGGTATTGGCCGGACCGCCGAACAGGCCCGCCAGTGCGGTGGCAATCCCGTCACCGATGAGGGTCCGGTGCAGGCCCGGGTCCTCAATGAAGTTCTCGCCCACCGTTGCGGAAATAGCGGACATATCGCCGATATGCTCCATCATGGAAGCGATGGCAATGGGTGCCATCACCAGGATGGCAGACACATCAAACTTGGCCACACTGCCGCCGAAGTTGGACAGGAAGGGCTGCAGGCCGATGGGAGCGGAACTCTGCACCCCGGAGAAATCCATCAGAGGGATCACATTGCCCGCAGCATCCAGAGCCGTAGCGCCCATGGCGTTGGCAATCAGCGCCACCACATAGGCACCCACCACACCCAGCAGGATGGGGATAATCTTAATCATGCCCTTGCCCCAGATGTTGGCCACCACGATAATGGCCATGGCCACCAGGGCCAGCCACCAGCAGGTAGAGGCATTGGACACCGCAGACGGTGCCAGATTCAGTCCGATGAGAATGATGATGGGGCCGGTCACCACGGGAGGCAGATAGCGCATGACTTTGTGAACCCCCACCACTTTAATGATCAGGGCCAGAATCACGTACAGCAGACCTGCCACCACGATGCCGCCGCAGGTATACTGCAGCTTTTCCGCAGGCTCCATCGTGGCATACATGCCGGAGTCCATCTGCGCCATCGCCTGGAAGCCCCCCAGGAAGGCAAAGGAGGATCCCAGGAAAGCCGGGACCTTCAGCCGGGTGCACACATGGAAGAACAGCGTGCCCACGCCGGCGAAAAACAGCGTGGTCTGAATGGACAGGGGCAGGCCGTATCCCTGAACCAGAATGGGCACCAGCACCGTAGCGCCGAACATGGCGAACATATGCTGCAGGCCCAGCAGCAGCATCTTGGGCAAACCAAGCGTCCGGGCATCCCGGATCGGCTGCTGGCCAATGGGGGGTTGCGTCTTGTTCATGAAAACTCTCCTCTCTCTCGTAGCCCCGCAGGGCAAAAAAACACCGGCCCCCTGGCCGGCTCACACATGGGAATGAAAATAAAGAAAAAAGGGGTTATTTCTGCGTGCCATCAGCTCAAAGCGCATCGTGTCCCCTCCTCCCGTTATTTTGACCTATTATACAAAAAGGCGCCTTGCTTTGCAATGTAGCTTTTCTATGATGCAAGGACAAAATTGCGGGCCAAACTTGTCGAAAATGACGGAGGGAGGCCCTCCGTCATCTCAACAGTTCTGCAATCTGAGATTCTCCATACACCGGGATTCCCTGCTCTGCCAGCAGCTGCGCTGTCACGCCGCTGCCCTCTGTCAGGCATCCGGAGAATGTTCCGTCATAAATCACACCATGCCCGCAGGAGGGACTGCGTTCTTTAAGCACCGCAGCCCGGCACTCCATCAGGCTGCAAATTCTCCACGCTTCTTCCGCGCCCCGATGATAGGCCTCCGTGACATCTCCAGTCCGTGTCACAACCCGATCCCCCCGCCGTTCTGCAGGCGGCCGGGGTGTCGGCAAACCACCCATCTGCTCCGGACACACCGGCACCAGCTCATAGCGCCGGGCCAGCGCCTCTGCCAGCGGATGCGTCTTGGATGCTCCGTCATACCGGCACCGGCAGCCCAAAAGGCATGCGGAAATCAAAAGGCGCATGTTCCTCACCTTCCCTGCATGGCACGCTTTTCCCGCAGCAATTCCGTGTACAGTGTCACGGCATTCCAATTCCGGTTGTGGGGCGTCAGCACTGCCTTGAGACATTCCGGCCCGGCACCTGCTTTGTTCAGCGCTGCCAGCACCGCATCCAGCTGTCCATCCAATCCGCACAGCACCACCATTCTTCCGCCCAGGGTCCCCCCCGCGTAAGGCTGCACCGGCCCGGGTGCTGTGTCCAGCCCCGCCAGCACTGCCAATGTCTTATTGTAATCCGTTTTTGCCACCGGCACTACTTCCGCGCCCAGCGGCCCCACCGCCGCCTCCAGCGCCAGAATGCTCAGCAGGGAATCAAATCCAAACAGAAGGACCGTTCCATTCATGCTGCCTCCTCCTTCTTTTTCGACTGCATCGCCTTGCCTTAGAGAATGTTCGCCCCATTCAGGTCCGCCCGGACCAGACGTTCTCCTTGATAGCAGAGCTTCAAGGAAAAAAACGGCGCATTCTCCTCCAGAAGGCGCAGAAAAATTTTGTCGCCCTCCCACAGCGGCAGGGACTGCAGATCCGATTTCCGAATCCAGGCCAGTTCTCCCTCATCACAGGGATGCGGCGTACCCTTCCAGCCATCCGCGGTAAACAAATGCATATATTCCGCAGGCCATTGGTCGCTGACAAATGTCACCAATCCCCGGTAACGGTAGCTGGTCAATGTCAGCCCCGTCTCCTCGCGGGTCTCCCGCAGAATGCATTCTTCCGGGCTTTCTCCTTCTTCAAATTTTCCGCCGACTCCAATCCACTTGTCCCGATTGGCGTCGTGTTCCTTTTTTACCCGGTGGAGCATCAAATACGAGTCGCCCCGCTCCAGGTAACACAAGGTGGAATAGATCATACCGTATCCCTCCCGAGTCATTATACCCGCATTTCCGTCAAAATGGAAGCCCTGCAATCATTTTGGCCGCAGGTTCCTCCGCAGATTGCACAATTCCCATCCCATTACAGGAAAAAAGATCCGGCGCCAAACGGCGCCGGATCGGATCAGCGATCTGAGTGGACCCAGGAATTGGGAATATCATAGGGACGGTAGGCAGATGTCAGCACCTTTTCAAACACCGGGGCCTCCGGATCTTCAATCCGTTTGAGAATCTGCTCACCGGCCGCAGTCCCCAACTCCTCCACCGGCTGGACAATGCAGTCCATCTGGTTGGCATAGAGCTGATAGAAATTGGAATCATAATCCACAAAGCTGACCAGGTCAATGTCCCGTGCAAGCTGGATTCCCTTCATATGCAGGTAAATAATCGTCTCCGAGGCCATCAATCCCTGGCAGACAATCACCGCATCGCAATTTTGCTCCAGCAGCTCATCCAAACAGGCCCGCGCGCTGTTTTCCATGGAATCGCCATAGCGAATCAGCGCTTCATCCTGGGGCAGGCCGCAGTCCGCCACCGCCTGCTGATATGCCGAGATCCGTTCCCGGGTGGAGGAAAGGCGGGGCAGGCCGCCGATAATGCCGATCCGGGTGTCCCCCTTCCCTGCCAGACGGCAGACACTGCGGTAAATGGGCTGGAAGTTGGATACACAGATGGAAGAATACTTTTTCGTCTCGAAGGTCCGGTCCACCAGCACCACCGGGAATCCGGCGGGGATCAGCTGGTCAAACCGGGCAAAATCCTCCATGGTACTGGCCACCAAGAGTCCATCCACCAATCCCGCCGTGAGAAGCCGGATATTCGTCTCCTCCCGGTCGGCATCTTCCTTTGTATTGGCAATGATCAGATGATATCCATGGGCGGAGAGATAGTTCTCCACGGACTCAATCATCGTGCCGAAGAATTTATTGGAAATATCGGGAACAATGAAACCCACCGTCTTTTTCTTTCCGGTGCGGAAGCTGCGGGCGGAAGCGTCAGGCGTATAGCCCAATTCTGCAATGGCCTGATACACCTTCTCTTTCGTCTCGCTGGAAACATAACGGGTATTATTGATGGTGTGGGAGACCGTAGCGGTGGAAACGCCGGCCAGCCGGGCAACGTCACTGATGGTTACTTTCATAGTTCGACCGTCCTTTGCGTAAATACCATTCTTTTTTGCGTAATCCATTAGCAGGGACAGTATATGCCAAATTCCCCACATCCGTCAAGGCCTTTCCCCCCATTTTCGTCATAAAACCCGGATGCTGCTCGATTTTTTTATCAAAAATCTAGACAAGGGACCTTCGGCGCGTAGTATCCAGTTGGAGCTGAGTCCGTTTACTT
>CABUDN010000152.1 GCA_902490355.1 uncultured Oscillibacter sp. | reverse complement strand
GGCTACGCAGTACGACACCGACGCAGTTTACGCGCTGATTTGTGAGCTAAAACATAGCGCAGCAGCTTGGGCTGCTGATACCGGAGGGCCTGGAGAACCAGTTCTTCCTTGGAAGAGAAGAAGGTGTAAAAAAAGGTTTTGGAGATGCCGACTTTCCTGCACAGGACGTCAATGCTGCTGTGAATCAGCCCCCGATCCACAATGCATTGAATCGCGGCGGACATCAAGGCCTCTTTCACATGTTCCCGCTCCTGATCGGAATATGCCTTTCGTGCCATAAGCGTTCACCAGCTCAAATAAAGTATAAAATTAAAAAATAGTATTTATTTGCATTATAGCATTGTGTGGAAGAAATGCAAGTCTCTTCTTCCAAAAAACACTCCTGCAGGGAAACGTACCGGGCAGCAGGCCCATTTGCCGCATGGCTGCCCATAGACAGCAATGCCGGCCCGGCAGGAATGTCCTGCTGGGCCGGCGTGCTTGTTTTGTGGCCGGATCTTTTATATTGGCTGTGGGGACTCATCTGCTCCGGACGGTCCTGGGACCGGTCTTGCGGCCTCCAGTTCACCGGCAAGCCGGAACCCCTTTCGCGCCAGGAATACGGCAATCACCTCATTGATGACTGCGGCTGCGGCGATGGTACCTCTTACAATATCGCCGTATTGACGGAAAGCACCGGTCAGGGAAGAGATGGCGATGCCGGTGAGGACCAGGGAAACACCGGAATGCGGCATCAAGGTAAAGCCCAGATATTTCTGCACAGTGGCCGGAGCGCCTGATATCCGGGCACCGATGGCGGCACCGCCGATCTTGCCCACCGCCCGGGTCAGAATGTAGACAGCCGTAAAGAGTCCGGCATCCAGAATCAAGTGATAATCCAAAGGAGCTCCCAGATTCAGGATGATTAATGTAAAGCAGCCGCCGATTATAGGCGTACACAAGACCATGATCTGATCCAGCTGTTGTTCCGGAATCCGGTTGGAAAAGACGGCGGAGTAAACCATGCCGGTCAGCATAAAGTTGAGAATGGGAAACGGCATGCAATATGCGTTCGCTGCCATGGTGAGTCCGGCTGCTGCCAGGACACCCAGAAGCACAAGCGCTGCGTTTGCCTTTTCATGTTTACTCCTGCGCAGCAGGGCGGATATGGGAAGCCCCACAGCCAATCCAATGAGAATCGGGAACAACACCACAAGCGGAATCAGGGAACCGGGGATGCTGCCGCCTGCGGTGTGTTTGAGTACCACGCTCATCACACCCAGAAACACGACAATGGCGGCCACATCATCAAGGACGGCCAGGGGAATCAGCGTTCTGGTTACCGGGCCATCCGTATGGTATTCTGTCACAATGGAAAGTGCAGGAGCAGGAGCTGTTGCCAAGGCGATGCCGCCGAAAATCAACCCCAGAAACACCGGTACGCCGGTGAGATAAAAAATAGCGCAGAAGGCAGCACTGACTACCGCAAACGTTCCCAGGGACTCTGTGAGCGTGATGATCAGCACCTGCATTCCATAACGGCGCATCCGCTTCCAGACCATCTCCGTACCCAGCATGAGCCCCATGCCGCATTCCAATACTGAGATCAAACGTTCATAGGAAGGCGCATCCAGAATTTCCTGGGTCAGCAGATTGACCGCATTGGGACCAAGCGCCATGCCTGCAACCAAGAATCCCAATACGGCCGGCATTTTCAGCTTGGATGCCAGTTTGCCGCATAGAAAGCCGAGGAACACCACCGCCAACAGCCGCAATAGATTTTGTATCATCATCCGTTGTCACCCCATAAAAAAGATCATTCCAACCAATTCAAAAGCGTTCTTCCGTCCTGAAGCCCCATCTGATAGAGCCGCTGCAGAGCGGGACGATTGCGCTTGAGCGTATCCACCCCTGAAATATCAGCCGGGGAAAGAATGTACATCCGGCCTTCTTTTTCATACTGTCTGGCCAGCTGAACAGCCCGGTTGTATCGCTCCGCCCGCAGGCGAAGCTGCCGGGCTGCGATGGGATATGATTGCTCGATGAGATCGGCCAGCACCCGATCTTTTCCTTGCCTACGGGGGATGGCGGCAGGCTTGGTTAAAATCAGCACGACCCGGTCGCATCCTTCCACAAATGCTTTCTCGATGGGAACCGGATCGCTCAGGGCCCCATCAAAATAGGGAACCCCTTTCAACATATAGGGGCGGTTTACTCCGGGGACGCAGCTGGAGGCCATGAGAATTTGGTAATCGTCCCGGTGCAGATCCTCCTTGGTAAAGTAGCGGGCTTCACCGGTGTCGGCCCTGGTTGCTACCACCAGAAGCTTTGCAGGATTCCGAACCAAAGCGTCATAGTCCAGCGGAGATTCTCCGCCTGTATTGCTCAGTGTTCCATAAACATAGTCGAGATTGATGTATGAGCCGGTGTGGAGGAGATTTCCAACCCCCATATACGCTTTGCGAAAGGAATACTCCTGGTAGTAGCGGTAATTGCGCCCCTGCTGCCCGGCGAGGTATGCCGCCATATTGGCGCTCCCGGCGGAGACGCCGATGCAGCAGTCAAATTTGATACAATGGGCCATGCAGGTATCCAGGATCCCGGCGGCATAGATTCCGCGCAGACCGCCGCCTACATCAACAATTCCTGTAACCATGGTGGATTTTCGTTCCTTTCTCAGTTTTTTGTTCCCGCGAGGAGTGCTTCCTCAGCAAAGAAAGATGGAGATGGTTTTATGATCGGTTACGTTCCGCCGGAACGTTGTTCCAGCAGCAAGTTTTGCACAGCTTCCCGGTCGCGCCAGAGGTCGGCCAAAAAAATCTCCTGGGTTCCGCTGCACCGAATTTCCTGCAGTTTGGCATAGTAAACCAAATCCTGACGGCTGCAGGCATCGTGCCTGGTTCCCTCATAAACACCCAGAAAACAGCCCATTTCAATGCATTGATGGAGGAGAGTTTCCTCCGCCTGCAGACTCTCAATTTCGCAATACCTCCGATGAAGACCAAACAGAATTCCGGCTTGCTTCAGTGAGGCGGCCATGGCAGGAAGATCTTCATATCCAATAAGCGGAATTACATTCCCCAGGGCTGTCATATCCTCCAGATGCGCCTGACAACAGATTCCCGCTCTGCAGATCAGGAAAAACACACATTGGCGGTGTTTGGCGGCAATGTTTAAAATCGTTTCCAGCGCTGCGTCCCGTTCTGCGCGAAAGAGAAAGGAAGAGGTGCCCAGGTTCTGAAAACGGGAAATTGTCTGGTGCAGCGTGTCGGGTTCCATGGTTTCGTCCAAAGGTTCCATCCAATAGGCCGGCGGGGTTCGGGATTTCCGGCTGTCCTGCAGCATTTGACTGCCGTCGGAATATGCAGGGAGTCCGAGATTGGCGATCAGGGTTTTGAGGCAGTTGATGTCCACATCTTTTGCTGCACGGGAGAGCAGGGCTCCATATTGCTGGCCCGGACGGTGCAGGATATTCTCCAGCAGACTCCAGAACTTTTGGTAACCGGGAGGGGCAGAACACCCTTTGCACAGTTCCACGACGTTGCGCAGTTCCCGTTCTCCACCGCTGCGCAGGTCCCGAATCGCTTTGCCAGCCATCGTTTGAATCACGCTTCTGGTATAGATTGCGTTAATCTGCATGGAACCACCTGATTTCTTAAGGATTAGTAGAGAAGATCGATTGATACGACTTCGTTGTCAGTACCGACCCGAACGGGAAGCTGAAACACGCCGCATCCGGCAGAGACCATCACGTGCGTCTTGCCGAGCTGATGGTGCCCCCAGAAGCGTTCCGCTCCATAGGCCCATTTGGTAAAGAGGGTGACGGGGAACAGCTGCCCGCGGTGGGTGTGACCGCACAGCACCAGATCGGCGCCGCATGCGGCTGCTTCATCTGCACCCTGGGGATTGTGATCCACGACGATCATGGGATGATTGTGCGGGTACCCGGAGACGACCATTTGGAGCGGACGCCTGCGGTCTGGTTCACGGACCGAGATGGCATCATTCCTCCCGAAAATGACCAGGGGCCCCAAAGTCAGCCCGCAATCATGGAGCATGGAGATTCTGCTTTCCCGCAAAAACGTGCGAAGGCTGGGGTCAATCGTGGCGGGGTCGTGATTTCCGGCAGCAAATACTACGCCGGCCGGGGCCTGAATGCGCCGGAACTGTGCGGCTGCGGCCTTCCGGTCAAAATAGGCTCCGGCCTGACTGCCGTCAAAGAGATCTCCCGCAATTACCACCAGGTCTGGCTGTGCGGCGTTGACCGCATTCACAACAGATTCCAGGTGTTTGGCTCCGTTGTAGATGCCGAGGTGGACATCACTGAGCAGCACTATGCGGCAGGCATGTCCACTGTTGCCCACGGCAGCGGTATAATGAACAGGAACAACTGCGCGGGCATGAACAACGCCATAGAGGAAGACGAGAACCGCGCAGCCGAAGGCCAGGCAGAACCCCGCTATGTCCCATGGACCATACGGCGCGATCCATGTCATGGCAACCGCCAGGAGCTGAAACAGCAGCAGGCTCAGGACCCAGTAGAGAAAAAAGGAGACGTACAGTCCTCCAATATACAGGACCCATTTTTTCACACGGGAAGTGGAAGCGGTATTTCGAACCGCCTCATAAAAAACAAGGCCTCCCAGCATCAAAAGAAGAAGCCACCGGCCGGGGGCGTGATGTCCGGTTTCCTGGAGGGCGGAGCCAATTTCCTGATATACAAACCCATTTGCAAAGAAGAGTGCGGTGAAAAATAGAACCGCAAAGCATTTGCTGCGTACAAATTTCCCAAAACGATTTGTCTGCTCCACGGGGATGCCTCCTTGGTTTTCATGCTGCGTTTCAGATAAAATTTATGTTCAATGCTTTTTGAAGGAATGTATAAAGAAAAAGCAGGTGGGAGGTTCCAAATGATCCGCCCGGTATTCCGTGTCAAATTCCGGCGTTGGGTTTTGCGTCAGGAGCCGGCATACCGGTATAAAAGTTTCACATTTCCCGAGTCTGGTTACAGGTTGCGGAGCCGGATGCTTTGTGATAGAATACAGGAAATCATTCCGGGAGAAACAACGATGTCAAACTCTGACTTTACAAAGTTTATGATTGCCAGGGGGTTGAAGCAGCTGCTGGAGATGAAATCCTTCACCGACGTCACCGTGGGGGATATTGCACGGCACTGCAAAATGAGCCGGAATACTTTTTACTATCATTTCAAGGATAAATACGATGTCATCAACTGGATTTTTTATACGGAGATTACGCCTCTGATTGGCGATACGGTGTCCATTGACAAGTGGGGCAGCGGTATGCGTGCTCTTTGCCACTACATGCAGGAGAACAAGGCTTTTTACACCAATGTGGTTCAGTTCGAGGGACAAAACAGCTTGTCCGACTGCCTTATGGAGTTTTACGAAAATTTGGTGCAGAATATTATTCTCAATGCAGATCGGAAGAGCACACGTCTGAACTCCAGTCACATTCC
>CABUDN010000151.1 GCA_902490355.1 uncultured Oscillibacter sp. | reverse complement strand
ATTTGAGGGCCGGCGTGATATAATAATGAGATGATTGACAGCTTCATAAAAAAACAAACATGAGGTGTAACAGCATGGAAGCAATGATGGACCTGACGGAGAAAACACTCAGTCGGGAGGAAAAATACAGCGGACCGCTCTTCAGCGTACACACCGATCAGGTGCTTTTGCCCAATGGACAAACCTCCTATCGGGAAGTGGTGGAACATGTGGACGGCGTCGCCGTGCTGGCGCTGGACGAGCGGAACAATGTCCTGACCGTGCGGCAGTACCGCTATGTCTTTGGACGGACGCTGCTGGAACTGCCCGCCGGCAAGCTGGACCCGGGCGAGGACCCGGTCACCGGCGCTTTGCGGGAGCTCAAGGAGGAAACCGGCGCCGTGCCGGATACCTTCCTGCCCCTGGGCCGCATTCTGCCCGCGCCGGGCTGCTACAGCGAGGTGCTGCATCTGTTCCTGGCCCGGAATCTGCACATGGGAGAGCAGCATCTGGATCCCGGCGAATTCCTGCACGTTGAACGCATTCCCTTTGACGAGATGGTGCACCGCTGTCTGGACGGGGAAATCGAGGATGCCAAAACAGTGGCCGCTGTGCTCAAGGCCAAGGTCCAGCTGAATCTCTGATGATAGAAAACGGAGGGTATGGATGAACAATCAGCAAAAGACCGTCCTGATCGTGGAGGACGAGAAAAACATTGTGGATATCCTGCGCTTCAACCTCCAGCGGGAGGGGTACCAGACCTGCGAGGCCTATGACGGCGCCGACGGCCTGGCCAAGGCCCGGTCTGAAAATCCGGACCTGATCCTGCTGGATGTGATGCTGCCCCAGATGAACGGCTTTGACGTCTGCCGCACCCTGCGCCAGGAGCGCAACAACGTTCCCGTCATCATCCTCACCGCCCGGGAGGAGGAGACGGACAAGGTCTTCGGCCTGGAAATCGGCGCCGACGACTATATCACCAAGCCCTTCTCCATGCGGGAGCTCATTGCCCGGGTGGGCGCCAACATCCGCCGCACCGCCATGGCCGCTCCCTCCGCCTCCGCCGCGGACGCGGCCATGCCCGTAGCCGGAGATCTGGCCATCAATACCGACAGCCACCAGGTCTACCGCAGCGGCAAGGCCATCGATCTGACACAGCGGGAATACGAGCTTTTGACCTTCCTGGCCAGCCACCCCAACAAGGTCTATTCCCGGGTGGATCTGATGGAGCAGGTCTGGAACTACGGCTACGTGGGCGACGATGTGCGCACGGTGGACGTCACGGTCCGGCGGCTGCGGGAAAAAATCGAAAGCGACCCCGCCAATCCGGTCTATATTCTCACCCGCCGGGGCGCGGGTTACTATTTCAGCGTGTGACGGTCCGGCACCGGACCGCCGCGCCGGAAAGGAGAGGGTTCCTTGTTCCGCAGCCTGCACATGAAGCTGACGCTGATTTTGCTGCTGCTCATCACGTCCCTGATGGCCGTGGTGGGTGCGTTTTTAACCACCAGCGTCTCCAGCTTCTACATCAACAGCTTCTATCAGCAGATGGATGATGTCTTCGGCGCAGACCGCCGGGAATTCATTCTCTCCCTCCGTCAGGCCGCCGCCCAGGACAACGGCGCTGAGGCCGTGGAGGAAATTCTCAGGGCCAACGCCGGCTCTTTGGGTGTGGATTACCGCACCCGCAACTATTTTGTGCTCGACGGCACCACCGGATCGTATCTGGGCGGCTCCGCCGACGCCTCCGCACTGCCCCGGGAGCAGAGTGCCAATCTGCTCACCGCCCGCAATGCCGTGGTCCAAAAGGATGAAACCACTGTGGGCGACGACAGCGATATCACTGCGGCCTATATGGATTTGGCAATCCCTATCCTGGGGGGAGACAACGCCTTTATCATTTATATTCTGGATAACAAAGAGACGGTCTCGGATCTCAACAGCCAGCTCTTTTTCATCATCATGCAGGCCCTGATTATCGGCCTTTTGATTTCCGTGCTGCTGAGCTTTCTGCTCTCCAAAACCATGGTGGGCCCCATTGAAAAGCTCACCGCAGGCGCCGAGCGGGTGGCCGCCGGAGATTTCGGCAGTGAGCTGCCGGTGGAATCCACGGATGAGATCGGCATTCTCACCGGAACATTCAATGAGATGGCCGGTGTGCTGCAATCCACCCTGGCCGCCATGGAAAACGAGCGCAACAAACTGGACACGCTCTTTCTGCATATGACCGACGGCGTCGTGGCGTTCGATCATGCCGGCCATCTGATTCATTGCAACCCGGCCGCCAAAACCATGCTCCAGCGGGACATCCCCAATACCTGCACCTATGAGGAGCTGTTTGCCGACATCTGCTCGTTCCAGGACGTGCTCTCGCTCCAAAGACCCAATCACGCCGAGGGCGAGAAGTGGGTGGGGGACCGGATTCTCGAATTGTACCTCGCTCCGTTCTCCGACCTGGAGCAGGGCGGCGTCCTGATCCTTCTCCACGATGTGACCGAACAGCACCGCAACGAGGAACGCCGCAAGGAATTCGTGGCCAACGTCTCTCACGAGCTGCGCACCCCGCTGACCAACGTACGCAGTTATGCGGAAACTCTGCGGGATGCCGAGGGCGATATCCCCCAGGATATGGCCAATAACTTCCTGGATATTATTATCACGGAAACCGACCGGATGACGCATATCGTGCAGGATCTGCTGACCCTCTCCCGGCTGGATGCCGGCAATGCCGAGCTGGTGCTCTCCCGGTTCCCCTTCGGGGAAGCCATCGAGAGCGTGGTACGGGCCAATGCCCTCAACGCCCAGCAGCGCGGCCACCAGCTGCTCTATACTCCCCAGGAGAGTCTGCCCCTGATCGTGGGCGACCGCAGCCGGCTGGAGCAGGTCATGATGAATGTCATCGGCAACGCCATTAAGTATACCCCTGACGGCGGGCACATCCGCATCACCGCCGGCTCCACCGAGAATACGGTCTGGATGGACGTGTGCGATGACGGCATCGGCATTCCGGAAAAAGATCGGGAACGTATTTTCGACCGGTTCTACCGGGTGGACAAAGCCCGTTCCCGGGAATCCGGAGGAACCGGCCTGGGCCTGTCCATTGCACGTGAAATTGTGCAGCGTCACCACGGCACCATCGCCTTGGCACCTCATGAGGGGCCCGGCACTACCATCCGTCTGACACTGCCCATCGCCCAGGAGCGCACTGCTTCCTGATATCATCTGTTTCCCATGACGAAGGAGGTCTGGCATGGACGCAAAACGGCGCAACCATCGGGATTTTCTGCAAAATATCATCATCTCCCTGCTCTCTTTGTCTGCCGTGATTCTCATCGCCCAAACCCAGATCTATTCTCTGGGAGACAGCAGCGATTACTTCCAGCAGTTTCTGGGCGGCAATTCCGAAGAGACCAATCCTGCCGTCCAGTCCATCTCCCTCTCTTCTCCCCTGCGGGTGGCAGTTTCCGGCACCTACGGCCGGTACGGCGATGTGGACCTGGTCACCTCAGACGAGTCCTTCCGCCAGCTGGGCAGCCTTCTGGGGGAGGCTCTGGGTTCTGCGCAGCAGCAGATCTCCTGCTCCCAGGAGTCCTTTGCGGCGGCACTGAACCGTCCCTCCATTTATTATGATTTTCTCACTCCCCAGCCTCTGTCCATGTTGGCCAAGGAACTGGATGCCGAGGTCTCGTCCGACCTGTTTGTACGCGCTCTGCTGCTCTCTGACAACGGTGCCAACAGTGTCCAGCTTTACTTCTGGGACGGTGCAGGCTCTTTCCAGGTCTGCGCCACCGCTCTCACCCCCTCGGATCTGGATACGCTGATCGGCCAGTATGAACAGGGCAATGCGTTTTTTGCCTCCGACCGGGCCGCTTTGGACGAGGCATTTGCAGCAGTGGCGCCGTGGTCTCTTTTCCTTCAGACCATCCCGGAGCTTCCCGTTCTCTCCGCCCAGCCCATGCAGACCGACACCGACGCTTTGCTCACCACGCTGCGCTTCAATCCCCGAACCAACTACCGCTATCCCGATTCCAGCGGCGCTGAGGTCATCGTGGAGGGAGAGCGCTCGGTGCACATCCGCCCCGACGGAACGGTGTTCTATCGAAGCGGCAGTGAAACAACCCTGACCATCGACGTCTCCGACCCCGACGCCCCTACCGTCGCGGAAGCCGTTTCTGAAACCTCTGCGCTGGTCAGCGAGCTGCTCAGCAACACCGGAGAAGCCTCCTTCTATCTGGAAAGCGTTGAGCAAACCAGTACCGCCATGGTGCTGCGCTACGGGTATCAGATAAACGGCACCCCCATTCGCTTTGCCGACGGCGGCGCCGCCGCGGAAATTACGCTGACCGGCAGCGTGATCTCCTCTATGTCCCTGCGCCTGCGAACCTATACCGCCACCAGCGAGCTTTCCTTGCTGCTGCCGCTGCCGCAGGCTTTGGCCATCGCCGCTCAACATCCGGGAGCAGAACTGTCCATCGGTTATGCCGACAGCGGCGCCTCTTCGATCAGTGCCTGCTGGCTGTCGGACTAAGACGCCCCAAAGGAGTCCTG
Organism: uncultured Oscillibacter sp.; assembly: GCA_902490355.1. Lineage (GTDB taxonomy): Bacteria > Bacillota > Clostridia > Oscillospirales > Oscillospiraceae > Oscillibacter. Next base: position 962 of record CABUDN010000151.1, on the reverse strand, counting down.
TATGGATCGATATCGCCTGAAAAATATCATCATTCTGATTCTGAGCTTGATGAATGTGTTCCTGCTGGCCTCACTGGCCATCCGGGAGGGGGCTCGCCAATCAGCCAAAGAAACCGCTGTGGAACAGCTGGTATCCCTCTTTGCCGCTGACGGCATCACGCTGGATCCGGATGTCATTTCTGATGAAACACCGCCGTCAAGCCGCTCCCTGACCCGCAGCACGGACCTGGAACGCCGCGCCGCCGCACTGCTGCTGGGCTCCTCCCTCTCTTCTTCCGACCAGGGAGGCGGCATCTCTTCATACAGCAGCAATCGCGGCGCAGTGCAATTTCGTTCCGGCGGCAGCTTTGACGCCAGCGGCACGCTCTGCCAAGAGGACCCCACCGGCTTCTGCCAGGATTTCTGCCGGGAATTCGGCTATTCCAAGCCTGTCTTTCAACTCGACACCACCGGCTCCGGTACCGGCACCGCCGTCTTTTTGTGCGATGGGCTCTCTGTGTATAACTGCACACTGACCTTCACCTTTACGGAGGGGGTCCTTACCTCTGTCAGCGGCATATTGCTGCCCCAGACTTACACGGAACTGGCCTCAGATGTGGAGCCGCTCTCCGCCTCCGCCGCCCTGACCGCCTTTCAGAAAGTCCGGCGGGAGACCAGCGCCGTGGTCTCCTCCATCACCGACTTGGACCTGTGTCTGGAGTATCAAAGCTCCTCCACAACCTCCATGTCCCTGATTCCCGCATGGTGCATCGTGACCAACACCGGAGAATATTATGTGAACTGTTCCACAGGAGCTGTTACATTCGGTGGAATCTTATAAATTTTTCATGTTTTTTGACTTTTTCCGGAAGCCGGGCAGGAATGATTTGCAATTCCTGCCCGGTCATGCTATAATACCCCGCACCTGGATATTGAAGAGAAGCTGAACGACGTGGTGGACCTTCTCCGTAAGCAGGCAGAGA
>CABUDN010000150.1 GCA_902490355.1 uncultured Oscillibacter sp. | reverse complement strand
TCGAACAGGTTGGTGCCGTCATAGGCATAGCTCATGACGTCGGACTGGACAAAGCCCAGCTGGCGGGTATTCATATCCATCTGCTCGATGTTATCCTGGGAACCGTTGCTGGTGACAGCGGTCACCTTGGTGCCGGTGCCGCTGGAGGTAATGGCCTGCGCCAGCACGCTGCCGAAGCCGTAGTAAGTACCCTGGTCGCCGCCGGTGGAGAACTTCAGCTCCGTGCCGGTGCCGGTGGCCTCGCCCTCAGCGGGAGTCTGCGTATCCTCGGCCGGGGTCTGCGTATCCTCAGCGGGAGTCTCTTCCGTGCCGCCGCAGCCGGCCAACACGCTGGCCATCATCATGGCGGCCATCAGCAGAGAGAAAAACTTCTTCATGTTCATGTCCTCTTTTCCTCTTGTTTTCTTGCGGGGTCTTGTATATACCTGCATATGATATCTCATTTGCCTTCATTTTTCAAGTCTTTTTTTGTCTTTCCAGTTTGTTTTTGCAAGTCTATGCATGATGCCTTGCATTTTCTTGACTCATCTCCGTCACAAACGGCACAGCATACAAAAAGGTCTCCGGCGCCGTGACCGGATTTGGTCATAACGCCGGAGACTTAAGGAAAACGTTTACAAGTTCTTGACAGGTTTCAAATTACTGAATCGTCAGCAGCAGCTGTCCGCCCTTGACCGTGTCGCCCTCCCGGACCTCCACGGATGCGATCGTGCCGCTCATCCGGGCCGTGACGGCGGTTTCCATCTTCATAGCCTCGATGGTCACCAGGGTCTGGTTCTTTTCCACCTTGTCGCCCACCTTGACATTGATCTTGCTGACAGCGCCGGGGATGGACGCTCCCACCTGGCTCTTGTCCTCGGGATCCGCCATGGGAACCTTGACGATGTTTTTCTGAGCGGCCTCGTCGGGCACCTGAACATCCCGGCGGATGCCGTTGAGCTCGAAGCTGACGGTACGCATACCCTCGCTGTCCACTTCGCCCAGGCCCAGGTATTTGATGACCAGGGTCTTGCCGTCGGCAATGTTGACCTTGTTGGTCTCGCCCACCGCCAGGCCGTGGAAGAACACGTGGCTGCCCAGGCGCATGATATAGCCGTACTCCTTGCGGGTCTTGACGAAGTCCTCCACCACCTTGGGATACAGGCAGTAGCTCAGCACCGCCCGCCAGGTGGGATCGGGATCGAAGGCTGCCATCTCCCGCTTCTTGGCCTCAAAGTCCACCGGCGGCAGCAGCTCGCCGGGGCGGCAGGTAATGGGCGCTTTGCCCTTGAGCACCACCCGCTGGAGATCCTTGGGGAATCCGCCGGCGGGCTGGCCCATCATACCGGAGAAATAGCTCACGGCGCTGTCGGGGAAGGCCAGGTTTTCACCCTTTTCCACGATGTTCTCCGGCGTCAGGCCGTTCTGGGTCATGAAGATGGCCAAGTCGCCCACCATCTTGGAAGACGGGGTCACCTTGACAATGTCGCCCAGCATCTCGTTGACCAGGCGATAGTTCTCCTTGACCTCGGTAAAGCGGCTGCCCAGACCCAGAGACTCCACCTGCGGACGCAGGTTCGTGTACTGGCCGCCAGGGATTTCATAACGGTAGATATCGGCGTTGTTGCAGGTCAGGCCGCCTTCAAAGGAGTCGTAGCGCTTGCGCACATCCTCCCAGTACTCGGTGAGCTTCTGCAGCCGGTCCAGATCCATTCCGGTATCCCGCTCCGTATTCTGCAGAGCCGCCACCACAGCGTTGAGGGAAGGCTGGCTGGTCATGCCCGCCATGGAGCTGATGGCGCAGTCCACCACGTCCACGCCGGCCTCGGCAGCCAGCAGCAGCGCGGCCACCTGGTTGCCGGAGGTATCGTGGGTGTGGAGCTGGATGGGAATGCCGATCTCCTGCTTGAGGGCGGTGACCAGCTTCTGCGCGGCATAGGGCTTGAGCACGCCGGACATATCCTTGATGCACAGCATGTGGGCACCCCGGTGCTCCAGCTCCTTGGCCAGCTTCACATAGTAATCCAGGGGATACTTATCCCGCTTGGGGTCCAGAATATCGCCGGTGTAGCAGATGGTGGCCTGGCAGATCTTGTCCTGCTTGAGGACCTCGTCCATAGCCACTTCCATGCCGGGAATCCAGTTCAGGGAGTCGAACACCCGGAACACGTCAATGCCGGAGCGGGCTGCTTCCTTGATAAACTCCCGGATGACGTTATCGGGATAGTTGGTATAGCCCACGGCGTTGGCGCCCCGCAGCAGCATCTGCAGCAGGAGGTTGGGTGCCTTCTGGCGGATCAGATCCAGCCGCTCCCAGGGAGACTCATGGAGGAAACGGTACGCCACGTCAAAGGTCGCGCCGCCCCAGCACTCCAGGGAGAAGGCGTCGGCGAGAATCTCGCTGGTGGCGTCCATGCCCTTGACAATGTCGCGGGTCCGGACCCGGGTCGCCAGCAGGGACTGATGGGCATCGCGGCAGGTGGTATCGGTGATGAGCAGTTTCTTCTGGTCCTTCACCCAGTCCGCCACAGCCTTGGGGCCCTTGGCATCGAGCAGCTGCTTGAGGCCGTCGGGACGGTTCCCCGTCACCGGCGGGAACCGGGGCGCGTCGTAGAACTTGTGGCCCTCCTGCTCCTTGACGACGATGTTGCCGATATACTTGAGCATCTTCGTGGCGCGGTCCTGTCCCTCGTCCAGTTCAAAGAGCTCCGGCGTCTCATCGATGAACTTCGTGTGGCAGCCGCCGGCCATGAAGGTATCGTTCATCAAAATGTTGAGAATGAAAGCGATATTCGTCTTCACGCCGCGGACGTGGATTTCCCGCACGGCACGGGCGGCCTTGCGGCACACACCGCTGAAGGTGGTGTCCCAGGCCGTGACCTTGACCAGCAGGGAGTCATAGTACGGGGAGATCACGCTGCCCGCACCGGCGGTGGCGCCGTCGAGACGGATGCCGAAGCCGCCGGGAGAACGGTAGGACGTAATCTTGCCGGTATCCGGTGCGAAGTTGTTGGCCGGGTCCTCGGTGGTCACGCGGCACTGGATGGCATAGCCGTTTTGGTGCACATCGCTCTGGCTGGAAATGCCGATCTGGGGATCGCTGAGGGGATATCCCTCGGCAATCAGGATCTGGGAACGAACCAGGTCCACACCGGTCACCATCTCAGTAACGGTATGCTCCACCTGAATCCGGGGGTTCATCTCAATGAAATAGTGGTGGCCGTCCCGGTCCACCAGGAATTCCAGGGTACCGGCATTGACATAGCCCACATGCTTGGCAATCTTGACGGCGTCGTCATAGAGGGCCTGGCGCACACTCTCCGGCACGGAGAACGCCGGCGTGAACTCCACCACCTTCTGATAGCGGCGCTGCAAAGAGCAGTCCCGTTCATAGAGATGGACCACATTGCCGAAGGTATCGCCCAGGACCTGCACCTCAATGTGCTTGGGCTCCACCAGGAACTTCTCCATGAAGATGTCGTCATTGCCGAAGGCTTTCTTGGCCTCGGCCTTCACCAGATCGAAGTTGACGCCCACTTCTTCCACCGTGTCGCACCGGCGCATGCCGCGGCCGCCGCCGCCTGCCGCTGCCTTGAGAATCACCGGGAAGCCGAACTCCATGGCCAGCTTCTGGGCCTCTTCCCGGCCCTTGAGGGGCTCCGCCGTGCCGGGGATGGTGGGTACGCTGCACTCCAGCGCCATCTGCTTGGCGGACAGCTTGTCGCCCATCATATCCAGCACCCGGGAGGACGGACCGACAAATGCAATGCCCGCTTCCTCGCAGGCCCGGGCAAAGTCACCGTTCTCACTCAAAAAGCCGTAGCCGGGATGAATGGCGTCGGCGCCGTGCTTCTTGGCCAGCTCGATAATCCGGGGAATATTCAGATAGGCGCCCAGGGGGCTCTCGTTCTCACCGATGAGATAGGACTCGTCAGCAGCGGTTCGGAACATGCTGTACGTGTCCTCATTGGAGTAGATGGCAATGGTCTGCAAACCCAGATCGTGGCAGGCCCGGAAAATCCGCATGGCGATTTCGCCGCGGTTGGCCACCAGCACCTTTTTGAACGTTCTGCTCATAGGACTCCTCCTTTTAATTATCATAGTTTTAGATTGCTTCTGTCCCGTCAGTATACTCCCCCGGATTTGCCCCTTGCAATGGTTGAAATCACAGTTTTATAAAATTCGGAAAAGCTTCCAGTTTTTTTAGGGCTTCGAGGGATTTCTTTTGTCTATTTCCGCAGGACTAATGTCCGTCATCAGCGGTCATTCTATAAAACAGGGAGCCGCCCGGAGGCGACTCCCTGCAAAAAACGGATTATTTCCGGGCCTTGGAATCCACCACATCCCGCAGCATGGCAGTAAAGTCGGCCTGGGACATGACGCCCAGATCGCCCTCAGCGCGGTGCCGCACGGAGACAGTGCCGTCCTCGGCCTCCTTGTCGCCCACCACCAGCATATAGGGAACCTTTTCCAGCTGGGCCTCGCGGATCTTCTTGCCGATCTTCTCATTGCGGTGATCGGTCTCCACCCGGAAGCCGGCAGCGTCCAGAGCGGCAGCCACCTGGTCGGCATAGGCCGCGGCACGGTCGGTAATGGGCAGGAGCTTCACCTGCACAGGAGAGAGCCAGGTGGGGAACGCACCGGCAAAGTGCTCGGTGATGACGCCGATGAAGCGCTCGATGGAGCCCAGCACCACCCGGTGGATCATGACGGGACGATGCTTCTGGCCATCCTCGCCGGTGTACTCCAGCTCGAAGCGCTCAGGCAGCTGGCTGTCCAGCTGGATGGTGCCGCACTGCCAGGTCCGGCCCAGAGAATCGGCCAGATGGAAGTCCAGCTTGGGGCCGTAGAAGGCGCCGTCGCCCTCATTGATGACAAAGGTCTTGCCCATCTCGGTGATGGCGTTTTTCAGGATCTCCTGGTTGTGCTCCCACTCCTCCACGGTGCCGATGTGATCCTCGGGCATGGTGGACAGCTCAATGGTATAGCTCAGGCCAAAGGTGGAATACACCTCGTCAAACAGGTGGACAGTCTCCTGAATCACGTCCTTCATCTGCTCCCGGGTCATGAAGACATGGGCATCGTCCTGGGTGAAGCAGCGCACGCGGAACAGTCCGTGGAGAGCGCCGGAGAGCTCATGACGGTGCACCAGGCCCAGCTCACCCACCCGCAGGGGCAGGTCCCGGTAGGAGTGGGGCTCGCTGGAATAGACCAGCATGCCGCCGGGGCAGTTCATGGGCTTGATGGCGTAATCCTCTTCGTCGATGACGGTGGTGTACATGTTCTGCTTATAGTGATCCCAGTGGCCGGACCGCTCCCACAGCTTGCGGTTGAGGATCACGGGGGTGGAGATCTCCACATAGCCGTACTTCTTGTGGACCTGACGCCAGTAATCGATCAGGGTGTTCTTGAGCACCATGCCCTTGGGCAGGAAGAACGGGAAGCCGGGGCCCTCGTCCCGGAGCATGAACAGGCCCAGCTCCTTGCCCAGCTTGCGGTGGTCGCGCTTTTTGGCCTCCTCGATGCGCTGGAGATATTCGTCCAGCTCATCCTTCTTGGGGAAGGCAATGCCGTAGATTCTCTGCAGGGTCTCCCGGTTGGAGTCGCCCCGCCAGTAGGCGGCGTTGCAGGCGGTAAGCTTGATGGCGTTGCCCTTGATGCGGCCGGTGGAATCCAGGTGGGGACCGGCGCACAGGTCGGTGAACTCGCCCTGCTTGTAGAAGGAGATGTGGGCGTCTTCCGGCAGATCCTGAATCAGCTCCACCTTATAGGGCTCGCCCTTTTCCTCCATGAACTTGATGGCCTCTTCCCGGGGCAGCTCAAAGCGCTCGAGCTT
>CABUDN010000149.1 GCA_902490355.1 uncultured Oscillibacter sp. | reverse complement strand
GTTCCTCCTCCTTGTTTTGCATTCTGTTCCCACAACTACAGCACACTCTTACATCAGTGCAATGACGCGAGTCGGGCTCCCTTCTCCGCCGACGATCTTAAGGGGCAATGCGATGGCAAAGAATTCTTTGCCTACTACCCGACTCAGATTTGTCAAGTGCTCCACCTGCAATGCACCCTGTCCCAAAACATGCTCATGTGCAAGGAAATTTTTTCGGAATGTTTTGAATCCCTTGGCGCCAGCGTCCTGGAAGAAATCATATCCGAGCATTTTGGCCCCTTTTTCTTTTACCAGCCAATCCGCTGCGGAAGTGCTTAGTACGGGAGAATTGTTCCAGTATTCCAAAGTCCCGAACATTCTTTCACTCCATCCGGTATACAGAAACACTACCATGCCAGGTTGAATTCGATCTTCGTATGGCAGCAGCATTTCTACGGTAACTTCTTCATTTTCTTTTGCCTGAGACACATCTACACAGATTCCCTTTCCAATAAAGGTATCCATTGAAATTTCATCCAGCGTCTTGCCATCGGGGTAGATATGGCGTGGTGTATCAAGATGCGTTCCAGCATGAATCGGTGTAGAAAGGTGCCCAACCTGAAGTCCCTGTTCCTCTGCTCTGCTATAAAGTTTGAATTCCACAGGCGGCAGTGTTGCCCGCAGTCCCGTTGGAATATCCATCCCGCTTGTGATTGGCAAAGTTAGATCAATTACTTCACAATACTCAAATTTCATCCATTGTCATTCCCTTCATTGTTTGATTCACACTGTACAAAGAATGCTCCACCTGAAGATATGTCGATTATAATTCAATTGATTTTTTATTCAATACTTCCGTAAAATGATATGATGAATTCTGATATTGTTGTTAATATTGCACAATGTTGCTGTGTGGGCAATTCAGACTGCAACACATATTATGCTTGGAAACTATGAAATCTTTGGGTTTGAGAAAATACCCCGTGAAAGATTCCACTCTTGAGTTTTATAAAATTCATCCGCTGAATCATTGATAAAGCAACTTTGTTATGAAAGAATTTGCGTATACAGCCTGTCCATTTTCTCTCCCAATACATGTGTTTTTAAGCCTGTACAGTGCTGTTTGCATCAGGCGTGCGGCCTGGAAGGTCAAGCTCCTTTTATCCAAAACTAGGAATCAGAATGCCGCCTATAATGAACGGCGGGATACCAAACCGGTATCCCGCCGCTGTGCGCCGTATCTTTATAAAATGATACAGATTAAGCCGCCGCTGCCCTCGTTGATGATTCGAGTGAGGGTTTCCTGGAGCTTTTTCCGGGCATCGTCGGGCATCCGCTTAAGCTTTGCCTGCAGATCCTCGCTGACCAGCTCATGGAAGCTGCGGCCGAAGATATTGGACTGCCAGATCTTGCTGGTATCCCCCTCGAACTCCTGGAGCAGATAGTTCACCATATCCTCGGACTGCTTTTCGTTGCCCACAATGGGCGAGACCGCCGTCTCGATGTCCGCCCGGATCATATGGATGCTGGGGGCGCTGGCCTTGAGCCGGACGCCGTAGCGTCCACCCTGCTTCATGATCTCCGGCTCCTCCAGCTTCAGCTCGTCGATTCCGGGCACCACGATGCCGTATCCCGTTTCGCGGACATCCTTCAACGCTCCGGCTACCTTGTCGTACTCCGCCTTGACGGCTGCCAGCCGGGTCAAAAGACTCATAAGATCGCCGTCGTCGGCCACGGAGAATCCCGACTGCTCCGAAAGCGTATGGTAGAACAGTTCGCGGGGCAGTACCAGTGTGGCGCTGGCAATGCCGGTTCCCAGATCAATGGAGGTAATTTTTGCCTCACTGATGTTTTCGCATTCGCCCAGCGAGGCAATGACGCCGTTGATCTCCCGGATGTGATGCAGCTGATCCGTCCCCTGGCGCACGGCCTCATACAGTCCCGCCTTGATGGGATGGTCCGCCGGCAGGGCATCCACCCAGGGCGGCAAAAACAGGTCCAGCTCCTGCATAGGGAACTCATAGAGCACCGCTTTGAGGATCTCTCCCACCGCGTCCTCGTCCAGTTCCAGACAGTTCACCGCCATACAGTTGACCTCATAGCGGGAGGTGATGTCCCGGGCGATGGCTCCGGCCCGCTCCCCTTTGGGATCGGCGGAGTTGAGCAGCACGATGAAGGGCTTTCCCAGCTCCTGCAGCTCCCGGATGACCCGTTCCTCCGCCTCTAAATAGTCCTCCCGGGGAATGTCGGAGATGGTACCGTCGGTGGTGATGACCACACCGATGGTGGAGTGCTCGGCAATGACTTTCCGGGTGCCGATCTCCGCCGCCTCCGTCATGGGGATCTCGTGGTCATACCAGGGCGTGGTGACCATCCGGGGCGCGTCATCCTCAAACTGCCCGATAGCGCCCCGGACCATATAGCCCACGCAGTCGATCAGCCGCACGGAAAACGCCGCTCCGCCCTCCAGCTGGATCTGAGCCGCCTCCTCCGGAACGAACTTGGGCTCGGCAGTCATGATGGTCCGACCGGAACCGCTCTGGGGCAGTTCATCCCGTGCCCGCTCCCGGCGGTAGACATTCTCAATGTTGGGAATCACCTGGGTCTCCATGAACCGTTTGATAAAGGTGGATTTTCCGGTGCGCACCGGCCCCACCACGCCAATGTAGATATCCCCCGCGGTGCGGGTGGCGATATTCTGATAGATCGTGGTATTCATAGCATCCCGTCCTTTTTCCGCTCCATATTCATGTTCCCACTCTATGTCCGCCGCTGGCAAAGTATGACGGCCCGTCTGTTTTTGTTTGAATTGCATAAAACTAGCGAAAAAATTCAGGCTTCTTTGAGCGTTATTTTGCATTTACATCCTCGATTTACCATGGTAAACTACTAATGAATTAAACGGGTGGGCCCAATCCGCCGCGTCTGGAGGATGGAAATGATGAAAAGACTGAAAACGATTCTGGCTTTGGTACTGGCCCTGGCCATGACAGCTTCCCTGGCCGCCTGCGGCGGCAGCGACACCACCGAGGAGCCGGCGGACGATACTGCCGGCCAGACCACGGAGGAGCCGGCCGACAACACGGAAAGCGAAAGCGATCTGGCCTACGTCCAGGACAAGGGCACTCTGGTGGTCGGCATTACCTACTTTGCTCCCTTGGACTATAAGGAAGAAGGCAGCGACGAGTGGATCGGCTTCGACGCCGACATGGCCAAGGCCTTCGCCGAGAGCCTGGGCGTAAATGTGGAGTTCCAGGAGATCACCTGGGATTATAAGGTGGAAGAACTCAACTCCCTGGCCATTGACTGCGTGTGGAACGGCATGACCCTGAGCGAGGATGTTCTGGCCGCCATGGGTACCTCCACTCCCTACTGCACCAACTATCAAACTCTGGTATATCCCGCTGACAAGGCCGCGGACTTTGAGGGTCTGACCTCCCTGGAAGGCCTGAATATCGCCGTAGAATCCGGCTCCGCTGGTGAGGATGCCGCTGAGGCTCTGGGCGCCACCACCGTGCCGGTTCAGGCACAGGCCAACGCCCTGATGGAGGTTTCCGCCGGTACGTCCGACGCCGCCGTCATCGACGTTCTGATGGCTGCCGAGATGACCGGCGAGGGCACCAGCTACGCGGATCTTGCCTACAGCCTCAACCTCAACGACAGCCAGGGCCTGCCTTCTGAGGAGTACGGTGTGGGCTTCCGGCAGGGTTCCGACCTGGTGGATGCCTTCAACTCCTTCTGGGCGGAGAAAGTCGCCGACGGTACGGTGCTGGAGACGGCTACCACCTATGGCCTTCAGGACGCCGTGATTCTGGAGTAATCCCCCTTCCCCGCAATCCCGACAGTTGGAAAAGCAGAGTGCGCCTCCACAGCGTGCTCTGCTTTTCAGCGGCTGACCCTTCCATTACATACACCTTGAGAGGACGATACCATGTTGGAATTTTTCACCTCCACCACCTTCCAGACCGTTTTGTCCGCCCTGAACAGCGGATTTTTGAAAACCCTGCAGCTGTTTTTCATCACTCTGATCGGAGCTCTTCCGTTGGGTCTGATTATCAGCTTTGGCTCCATGAGCCGTCTGGCGCCTTTGTCCCGTCCCGTACACTGGTACCTGCGGAAAAACAAGCGTGAGCCGGGCAAGATCGCCAAGCTGCTCATTGCGTTCCAGCCCATCCGCTTGGTCTGCCGCCTGATGGTTTGGATCATTCGGGGCACCCCCCTGGTTCTGCAGATCATTGCCCTGTTCTACGTGCCGGGCATCCAGAAGTGGTTCAACTGGCCCAGTGGCGAAACCGGCCGGATGATGGCGGTCTGTGTGGCCTTCATCATCAACTATGCCTGCTACTTCTCCGAGATCTACCGGGGCGGCATTCAGGGTGTGCCCAACGGCCAGAGAGAAGCCGGCCAGGTGCTGGGCATGACCAAGGCCCAGATCTTCCGTCATATCACACTGGTGCAGATGATCAAGCGCATCGTGCCTCCCATGTCCAACGAAATCATCACCCTGGTCAAGGATACCTCTCTGGCCCGGGTGATCGCCCTGCAGGAAGTCATTTGGATGGGCGAATCCTTTATGAAGGGCAATTCCGGCATTGCCGGTCTCACCTGGCCCCTCTTCTTCACCGCCATTTATTATCTGGTCTTCAGCGGTGTGGTTACCGTGCTCCTGGGCAAGCTGGAGCAGAAGCTGGCATTCTTTCAGTAAGGAGGGAACGACGTCATGGCAATTTTGGAAGTACAGCACATTGAAAAGCATTTTGGCGCCACCAAGGTTCTGGAGGATATCAGCTTCTCACTGGAAAAGGGACAGGCACTGTCCATCATTGGTTCCTCCGGCTCCGGAAAGACCACTCTTCTGCGCTGCCTGAACTTTCTGGAAACACCGGACCGGGGCATCATCCGCGTCCAGGGCGAAACCCTCTTTGACGCCGCCGATCCCGCCACGCAGCGGGAAAACGAGGTGCGCCGCAAGCGGCTTCACTTCGGCATGGTGTTCCAGTCCTTCAACCTCTTCCCCCAATACACCGCGCTGAAAAACGTCACTCTGGCCAAGGAGCTGCTCAGCCAGGAGCGGCCGGATTTCAAGGAGAACAAAAAGGCCATTCTGGAAGAGATCCAGGCCGAAGGACAGGAACTCCTGGGAAAAATGGGTCTGGCAGACCGGGCGGGACACTACCCGCACCAGCTCTCCGGCGGCCAGCAGCAGCGGGTTGCCATTGCCCGTGCCCTGGCACTGCATCCGGATATTCTGTGCTTCGACGAACCCACCTCCGCTTTGGACCCGGAGCTCACCGGCGAGGTGCTCAAGGTCATCCGCTCCCTGGCGGAACAGCGGACCACCATGATTATCGTCACCCATGAGATGGCCTTCGCCCGGGATGTGGCGGACCAGGTGATCTTCATGGACGGCGGTGTCATCGTCGAGCAGGGCGATCCGCACCAGGTCATCGAACATCCCCGGGAAGAGCGCACCCGGCAGTTCCTCTCCCGCTACGCCCAGAATTAACCGGCTTCCCAACAAAAACCATGCCCCGGCGGATTTTCAAATCCGCCGGGGCATTCTTGTTGCCTGTCGGGCCTGATGCGTCTCACGCCCGCTTGCGGGGGATCAGCAGCAGCTTCTCCCGCGGAATTGCCTCTTCGCTTTCCAGCTGGTTGGCGGCCAGCAGATCCCGGATGGTTGTGTTGCATGCCTTGGCCAGATCCCAGGCGCTCTCCTGCTTGCCCAGGCACCGCAGCACCAGGGACGGCTTTCCCGTCATGTCCCGGGGACTGTCGGTGTCCACACGGGCACTGGAGATACAAACCCGCTTGGTCCGGGAGGCTGCCTCAATGCAAAAGTCCACCGGGAAGCGCACCTCGATGCCCCGGTCCCCGATG
>CABUDN010000148.1 GCA_902490355.1 uncultured Oscillibacter sp. | reverse complement strand
CACCATGTCCGAATCTTGATCCGTCTGACGCTCCGGTCTGAGCGAAAGAAGCTGGCCGAATTTGATTGGAACGTAAGCGCAGAGAGAACTGGATACGCTGAAAGCAGGCCGGTTTTTCAAAACCGGCCTGCTTTTTTGAAAAACGGTTATGGGGCTGTTTGAGTTGCGGGAAACCGGAAAAAGGGGTATCATAAAGCATAGCTTATAATTTGAGGAGGAACCCGTTATGAAGATCGCCCACAGTGTGCGGGAACTGATTGGCCGCACGCCGCTTCTGGAGTTGACGCATTATCAGGCAGATCATGCCCTGCCCGCCACCGTGCTGGCGAAACTGGAGTGCATGAATCCCGCCGGCAGCGCCAAAGACCGGGTGGCTGCCAGCATGATTGAAGCAGCGGAGCAGGAGGGGCGTCTGGGGCCCGGCGGCACCATCATCGAGCCGACTTCCGGCAATACCGGTATTGGCTTGGCAGCGGTAGGCGCTGCCGCGGGATACCGGGTGATTCTCACCATGCCGGATACCATGAGCGTGGAACGGCGGAGCCTGATCGCCGCCTACGGAGCGGAGATTGTTCTGACTCCCGGCGCACAGGGAATGGCGGGGGCTGTGGAAAAGGCGGAGGAGCTGAGCCGCAGCATTCCGGGCAGCATCGTGGCCGGGCAGTTTGAAAACCCGGCCAATCCCCAGGCGCATTACCGTACCACCGGTCCGGAGATTTGGGAGGATACGGAAGGCCGGGTGGATATTTTTGTGGCCGGAATCGGCACAGGCGGCACCATCAGCGGCGTGGGCCGGTATCTCAAGGAGCGGGCGCCGGGGGTCCGGATTGTGGGTGTGGAGCCTGCGTCCTCCCCGCTGCTGACCCAGGGACATGCAGGCCCTCATGGCCTGCAGGGCATTGGCGCCAACTTTGTGCCGGAGAATCTGGACCGGAGTGTGGTGGATGAAATCCTGACTGTGACCAATGAGGATGCCTATGCCACCGGCCGGGAGCTGGCAGCCCGGGAGGGCATTCTGGTGGGAATTACCTCCGGCGCGGCGGTCTGGGCGGCGGCAGAGCTGGCCCGGCGGCCGGAAAATCAGGGCAAGGTCATTGTGGCGCTGCTGCCCGATGCCGGCGGACGGTATCTCTCCACCCCGATGTTCCAGCGTGATTAAAAGCAAAAAAGAGAAGGAACCGATTGGTTCCTTCTCTTTTTTGCTTTTAAGGGATCGGAAAATCAGACGGTACCCTGAGCCAGCATGGCATCGACGACCTTCTTGAAGCCGGCGATGTTGGCGCCCACCACCAGGTCACCGGTGACGCCGCATTCCACAGAGGCGTCATAGATGTTGTGGAAGATGTTGACCATGATCTGCTGGAGCTTGGCGTCCACTTCCTCGAAGGTCCAGCTGTAACGCATGCTGTTCTGGCTCATCTCCAGAGCGCTGGTAGCCACGCCGCCGGCGTTGGCAGCCTTGGCGGGAGCAAACAGCAGGCCGGCCTGCTGGAAGATGTGGATGGCCTCGGGGGTGGAGGGCATGTTGGCGCCTTCCGCCACGGCGATAGCGCCGCCCTTGACGATGTTCTGGGCAGCCTCGGCATCAATCTCGTTCTGCGTGGCGCAGGGCAGGGCGATGTCGCAGGGGATGGTCCAGATGCCGCGGAAGCCCTCAGTGTAGGTGCTGCCGGGAACACGGTCGGCATACTCCTTGATCCGGCCGCGGTGGCCCAGCTTGATGTCCTTGACCACATCCAGCTGGATGCCGTTGGGATCGTGGATATAGCCGTTGGAGTCGCTCAGGGCCACGACCTTGCCGCCCAGGGCGGTAGCCTTCTCCGTGGCGAAGATGGCCACGTTGCCGGAACCGGAGATCACCACGGTCTTGCCGGCGAAGCTGTCGTTCTTCATGCACTTGAGCATCTCTTCGGTGAGGTAGCACAGGCCGTAGCCGGTGGCCTCGGTCCGGGCCAGGGAGCCGCCGTAGGTCAGGCCCTTGCCGGTGAGCACGCCCGCCTCGTGGGCGTTGCGCAGACGGCGATACTGGCCGAACAGATAGCCAATCTCACGGGCGCCCACGCCGATATCGCCGGCGGGCACGTCGGTGAACTGGCCGATGTGACGGTAGAGCTCCGTCATGAAGCTCTGGCAAAACCGCATGACTTCCCGGTCGCTCTTGCCCTTGGGATCGAAGTCGCTGCCGCCCTTGCCGCCGCCGATGGGCAGGCCGGTGAGGCTGTTCTTGAGGATCTGCTCAAAGCCCAGGAACTTCAGAATGGACAGGTTGACGGTGGGATGGAACCGCAGGCCGCCCTTGTAGGGACCGATGGCAGAGTTGAACTGCACGCGGTAGCCGCGGTTGACCTGCACCTTGCCCTGATCGTCCACCCAGGGTACCCGGAAGGTGATGATCCGTTCGGGCTCCACGAAGGACTCAATGATTCCATTGGCCTCGTATTCGGGATGCTGCTCCACGATCATATCCAGGCTTTCCAGAACCTCCAGAACCGCCTGCTGGAATTCCTTCTGATCGGGGTCCCGGGCAACAACCTGGGAATAGACCCGCTGCAGATATGCGCTTTTCAACATATTCTATGCCCCTTTTCTTACTTTCGTATCGTGAATCTGCTCTGGTAAACGATTCTATGACTTAAGAATATCCGAAATGCAGGAATTTGTACAGAATTCATTTTCCCTAAAATCAAAAGAGGTAATACCATGGAATTTTTTGCAGTTTTTACAAAAAAACCGCAGGATCACCCTGATATGGACGATCCTGCGGAAAAATGTGCGTCAAATACGCAATCCAAAGCGGCCTCAGACCGGCATAAAAAACGGACATTCTGACTGCAAATTCTGCAAAAAACGGGGGAGGCCGACCTTTGGCGGACACTTTGCGGGGAATTTGTACGCGGGAGGATCAGTTGGGATCCATGGCCTGCCGCAGGCGGTCTGTGATGGCGCCTTCGAAAATACGGGTGCCGTGGCCGTGGAGAGTTTCCAGCGCAGCAGCGGAGAGGGTGCAGGGGGTGTTTCCGCCCATGGACAGATCCATGTCGAAAATGAACTTGACCTCGGGATCCTGCGGGGCGTTGGGGCCGGCGGGCTTCATCCGGCCGGGACCGGCGTGGATTTTGGCCTGGCAGCTGGAATCCAGCTTGACGATTGCGTCACTGTTGCAGCCCAAGATCCGATCTTCCTCCACATCCGGCTCCCGCAGCAGGGCGGTGTAGGCCGGGGCAAACAGCTCGGACCAGGGAGTACCCTCCAGCCCCAGCTTTGTCCGGGAGAAGATATTGACATACCGCAGGCCCACCCGCTGGAAGAAGGCCGGCTGATAGATCTGAATAAAGGAAGCCAGGGGCTTGTCCAGATGGCGGGCAAACTCCTCCCAGCCGGGATAGCTCAAAGTGGACAGGGCGATGAAGTCCCGGGTGAGGTTCAGCTTCCAGCGGCCGTCCGCAGAGAGGAACGTATAGTTGGTAACAGGAGGCTGCTGTTCCACCCGGGGATTGGGACCGCCCAGACCGGTTACCTTGGGAGGAGCGGCTTCTTCCCGGCGGGCATACTGGGGAAATGCCTCCCGAATGGCCTCCTGGAAGTCGGCGGGCTCCACGTTGTTGATGGTCAGAATGGTGGGAAAACGCAGCTGGCAGATGACCTCGTGGGCCGGTGCGCTGCGGTAATGGGTTCTGGGATGATCGGAAAACAGCATATGCAATGCTCCTTTGCTGACAGAATACCTTTATTGTATCCCCCGCGAATGCAAAAGTCAATCAGAGGAAAAACCGGTGACAGCCAATGGTGGTGAGATACGTGCGGTTGGAGACAATCCAGGTGCCGGGGGAGAGGGCGGGAGCGTAGAAGTACAGAGCGCCCTCCACGGTTTTTTCTCCGTTGAGAACCCGACGGGCGGCCTCCACGGAGGAGGCGGCGGGAGTATCATAGACGGTGCCGTTGGACACCGGTTCAAACTGCACGGCATACTTGCGGTCAAAGACCACGGTGGGAATCGTATCCGGGAAGGTCTCGCTGGCCACCCGGTTCAATACCACGTTGCCCACGGCGATCTGACCCTCCATGGGCTCGCCGCGGCTCTCTGCGCTGATGATGCGGGAGAGCCAGTACAGATCCACCGTGTCATGTTCCGCCCCGGCAGTGGTGACCGCTGCACCGTCCAGATAGGGATCCCACTGGGCATCGCCGCCCAGCAGCTGGACCGTTGTGCGCAGGGGCACATAGGTGCGTCCGTCCTCCACAGATACGTTGCCGGAAACGGTGATTCCGTTGTAGGTCAGGGTATCCGCATCGGGATGGACGGTCAGAACCCCATCCTCACTGGTGGCAACCGCGGCGCCGTTGTCCCAGACCAGGGTCCAGCCGCCCATGGCGTCCAGCAGGCTCCGCAGGGAGAAGTAAGTAGTGCCCTGTTCCAGCCGGGCGGTTTCCGGGAGCAGCTGTCCGTCCACCTGGACGCGGACGCTGCGCTCTGCACGGGCAGGAACGGACAGGGCCAACGCGGCCAAAAGACCGCAGAAAAGTGCTCGTTTCATGAGAAATCGTCCTTTCTTTTGGGAAATCTGGTTTTTATCATACCGAAAAGTGCCCTTTTGGAGCAACCCTCAAAAACTGCCGGAGGAGAGAAATCTTCCCTTGGAAAAGATTGTGTTGACAATATCGAGAGACGATATTACAATGAAATCAGATAATATCGCCTTTCGATATTGAAGGAGAGCCGTATGTCGAAGGAACCGTTGAAAGTCCTGACGGAGAGCATGTTTTACGTGCTGTTGTCCCTGCTGCGGCAGGATCGGTGCGGGACGGAAATTGTACAGTACGTGGACGATACCACAGCAGGCCGGGTAAGCCTGGGCCCGGGAACGCTGTATACCATCCTGGCAAAATTTGAAGAGGAAGGCCTGATCCGGGAGACGGCGGTGGAAGGGCGTAAACGGACCTATGCCATCACAGACCGGGGGCGTGCGCTGTACCGGCAGGAGCTCAGCCGGCTGCGGCTGTGCGTAGCCGACGGGGAGCGGGAAGAACAGTAGAGCGGAAAAGGAGGAGCGCTATGGACGAGCGGAAGCGGGACACGGCCCGGATCCCGGATGCGCAGACCCCCGCGCCGGAGACCGGAGACACCCAATGGCAGCCCCTGGAGCCGCCGGAGGAGATGCGGGAGACCTGCTTATACTCCCTGTTCGATGTGGCGGCTGCGGAGACCTGGCTGGAGGACCGGGCCCGGGAGGGCTGGCGGTTCCGGGAGACCCGGAGCTGGAAGGCGGTGTTTGACCGGGCGGAGCCCCAGGCGTGCCGCTACCGGCTCCAGCCGCTTGGAAAGAGAAAAGAGACCATCTCTCCGGAACGGCGGGAGGTCTATGAGAGCCTGGGCTGGCAGTATGTGGCGGTGATGCAGGGGCTGTTCCATGTCTGGCGCTGCGACGATCCCGCCGCACCGGAGCTGGATACGGACCCGGTGGTTCAGGCGGAGGGGTACCGGTATCTCAAGAGGCGGATGCTCCGGTCGGCGGCGGTGGAACTGGGGTTCCTGGTGCTGCTGGCAGGCATGATGTTCTGGCAGTGGACTTCGGAGGCACCGCTGCTGCGTGCGTTGGAGCTGCTGCCCGGACGGATGCTGCTGGGCCAGGTGTGGCTGTGGCTGATTCTGGTTCTGGAGGCCCGGGAGCTGCTGGGAATGCGGCGCCTGCTGCGGACTCTGCGTGCCGGCGTCCCGTTGTCCCGGCCCAGGCCGTACCGGCTTCAGCAGTGGCTCCAGAGGGCTGCGGTGGCGATGGGCTTTCTTATGCTGGTGGTGTATCCCTTTGCGGATATGGGCTACAGCTTCACGGATCAATTTCACGGCTGGGACATCCTGGACAAGAGCGGCTGCC
>CABUDN010000147.1 GCA_902490355.1 uncultured Oscillibacter sp. | reverse complement strand
TTGGACGCTTTCACAGATAAGTTAGAGTTTAAAAATGTAAGTTTCAGCTATGTACGCGCTGAAGATCAGCAAAATGCCAAATACGGTGGCAGACGAGCAGAGTCCCAGCAGCATCAGATCCGCTTGCTGGAAAAAATCCGCCAAAATGGCTTTCAAACGATTTATCATATACAAACGCCTTTCGCAAAAGGGCAAAATTCAACGGATACAGTATACCACACAGGAAAAGAAGTGTAAACGGAACAAATTTGTTTTTACACTTTGTTCAAACTGTGATATACTATCTGCGGTAAATTTTGACCCATTCTGAAAGGAGGCACCGCGGTATGGAATATCTCTGCCGCAGCGAGGCGGAGACAGAGGCGCTGGGTGCCCGGTTGGCTGCTGTTCTCTCTCCCGGCGATGTGGTCGCCTACCGGGGCGGTCTGGGCATGGGCAAAACCGCCTTCACCCGGGGCCTGGCCCGGGGCCTGGGGTATTCTGGGCGGGTAACCAGCCCGACCTTTACCATCGTCAATGAATACGAGGGCGGCCGCCTGTCCCTGTTTCACTTTGATATGTACCGTCTGGAGGATGCCGACTCCCTGTTCGACATCGGGTGGGAGGATTATCTGGACCGGGGCGGCGTGTGCGCCGTGGAGTGGAGCGAGCAGGCGGAAGACGCCCTGCCCCCGGACGCTATCCGCGTCACCATCGCCCGCTGTCCGGAGGCGGACAGTTGGCGCACCATCACCATTGAAGGAGCAACTCTGCCATGAAAATCCTCGCACTGGAGACCTCGGCCAAAGCGGTTTCCGCCGCACTGTCGGAAGACGGCCGCATTTTGGCCAGCGGCTATCAGGATACCGGCCTGACCCACAGCCGCACTTTGATGCCCATTGTGGAGCATCTGTTCCGCAACACCGGATTGACCATGGCTGACTGCGATGCCGTGGCAGTGGCGGCCGGCCCCGGTTCCTTTACCGGCATCCGGATCGGCGTGGCAGCGGCCAAGGGGCTGGCCTTTGCCGCCGAAAAACCCGCTGTAGGTGTTTCCACTCTGGCAGCCATGGCCCGGAATGTGGCTTTTGCCGACGGGTTGGTGCTGTGCGCTATGGACGCCCGCCGCAGCCAGATTTACAACGCGGTCTTTCTGGCGGAAAACGGCCACCTCACCCGTCTGACGCCGGACCGGGCCATCGCTCTGGAAGAGCTGGCCCAGGAACTGCGGGAGGATTCCCGTCCCAAGCTGGTGGTGGGAGACGGGGCACGTCTTTGCTGTGAGTTTCTCTCCGGCGCAGGCCTCCCCTGCCGTCTGGCTCCGCCGCACCTCATCATGCAAAATGCCGCCTCCGTCGCCCTGGAAGCCGAAGCGCTGGCTGCCGCAGGCGGTCTGGTCAGTGCCCAGGATCTTCAGCCCGTTTATCTGCGTCCCGCGCAGGCCCAGCGCCTGAAGCTTTGATATTCTGCTGGACTTCATCATTTTCACATAAAGGAGAACCGATTATGAACGGAAAAGTACACATCATGGACCATCCCCTGGTTGCCCACAAAATGACGATCCTCCGGGACAAAAACACCAGCGTCAAGGACTTCCGGGAGATTGTCTCCGAGATCGGCATGCTCATCACCTATGAGGCCACCCGGGATCTGCCCCTGACCACCAAGGAAGTGGAAACTCCCATCTGCAAAACCGTGGCTCCCACGCTCAAGGGCAAAAAATTCGCTGTGGTTCCCATTCTCCGGGCAGGCCTGGGACTGGTGGACGGCGTGCTGCGGATGGTCCCCGGCGCCCGGGTCGGCCACATTGGTATGTACCGGGATGAGGAAACCCTGGAGCCCCATGTCTACTTCTGCAAGATGCCCAAGGACATTGAAGAGCGGGATATCATGATCGTCGATCCCATGCTGGCCACCGGCGGCAGCGCCGATGCGGCCATCTCTGAGATGAAAAAGCGGGGCTGCGTCAACATCAAGCTCATGGTCCTGCTGGCCGCCCCCGAAGGCATCGAACTCATTCAGAAGAACCACCCCGATGTGGACATCTTCTGCGGCGCTGTGGACGATCATCTCAACGAGCACGGCTACATCGTCCCCGGCCTGGGCGATGCCGGCGACCGGATCTTCGGCACGAAATAATCCTCCACCGCCATTTTCCCCCGCAGGCGGCGAACCAACTTCATTGCAAAATAGGCAAACCGGCGTCTGGGAAATCCCGGACGCCGGTTTTTCAAATCGTTTTCTGCATCAAAGCACATAGAAGTAAACAGCCAGATAGTGGAAAAGGGAGCCTGCCAGAATCAAAACATGGAAGATCTCATGGAAGGTCCACTCCGCTGAGAGGTTGGGTTTCTTGATGGCATAAAGTACCGCTCCCACGGAGTAGCAGATGCCGCCCAGGGCCACTAGGGTCAGGCAGGGCTGCCCCAGCGCGGTGAAGTCCTCCCACGCAAACAGCACGGCCCATCCCATAATCAGATAGCCGGCTGTAGACAGGATGCGGGGCGCATTGATCCAGAGCATCTTGACCAACGTTCCTGCCAGAGCCACACCCCACATGGCCAGGCAGAACCGGGTTCCCTTGGGCTGCGGCAGCAACACCACGGCAAACGGGGTATAGCTGCCGGCAATGAGCACGTAGATCATACTGTGATCCATCTTCCGCAGGCGGCGCTTGATGCCGCCGCTGGATGCGGTGCCGGGATAGAAATGATAGATGGCACTGGCGGAATACAACGCTACCATAGAAAAGCAGAAACAGAGAGCAGCTGCCAGCGCTATCATGGGCGCATCCACCTTTACCGCACGAATCAGGTACAAAAGCGCGCCAGCCACCGCCGCCGCGGCGCCAATGGTGTGCGTCTCGCAGCTGACCCGGTCCTGTGCACAGGCAAAAAATCGATTCATGAATGTCGTCTCCTTCGATTACGGTCTTTCAACCCACAATGTTTTTCAGTGTTTTTAAATCTGGTTTTCAAAACTATATTATACGATGTAAATAGCTTTTTCAAGTAGCATTTGTAAATTTTTACGATTCATGAACAGAAAAGTTAACCAAAAAAAGAGGGCGCATATGCGCCCTCTTTTGTCATGTCCAAAATTCTGTTTTTCCCGACAAACCGATATCTGCCGCACGGAACACCGGGTTTCCTCCGGCTTTGCGCTGGCGGGTATAGTCCTTCAAAGCCTCCAGAGCGGGCCGGGCCAAAATCACAATCACCGGCAGGTTGATCAGGGCCATCACGCCCATCAGCACATCCGCCAGATTCCATACCATGTTGATCTCCATGCCCGCACCGATGAAAATCAGCACCACAGCATCAATGCGGAAAAGGACCATGAACTCCTTGGCTGGAATCTTCCCCACGATATAGTTCAGGCAGTTGTCCACATAATACAGGTTCCCGATCAGAGTGGTGAAGGCAAACAGCACCATGGCCACCGTGATGAAAATGGGACCGGCAGCGCCGAACTGCGCCTGCAGGGCCACCTGCACATAAGGAGCCCCCATGAGGGCTTCCTCCGGCGCCACGCCGGAACACAGGAGCATGAACGCAGTGGCCGAACAGATGAGAAGCGTATCAATAAACACGGAGAGCATCTGCACCAGACCCTGCTTGACCGGATGACTGACATCGGCGGAAGCCGCGGCATTGGGGGCAGAGCCCACACCCGCCTCATTGGAAAAGAGGCCCCGCTTGATGCCGTACATCATGGCCGAGCCGGTAAAGCCGCCGAAGATGGCCTGGAAATCAAAGGCGCCGGCAAAAATGCTGCCCAGCACCTGGGGCACCATCCGCCAGTTGAGCACGACCATCACAATGGCTGCCAGTACGTAGAGGCCGCCCATAAAGGGCACCAGAGTGGAGGTAAAGCGGATGATGCGCTTTCCTCCGCCCATGACGCAGTATCCCACCACTGCCGCCAGAATCACGCCGATGACCCAGGGCGTGGTGTCCGGATCATAGAAGGCGTAGCCGGAAAAGGTGGACTGAAGGTTATAGGCCGCCAGCATATTAAAGCCGCCGGCATAGGTGAGGATCAGAGTCACGGCAAAGAGCACCGCCAGAGGCCGGCTGTGGAGGGCAGCTTCAATATAATATGAGGGGCCGCCGTAGCTCTCCCCCGTGTGGGGATCCCGGCGCTTGTAGATCTGCGCCAGGGTGGATTCCACAAACGCGGACGCACCGCCGATAATGGCAATCACCCACATCCAGAACACCGCACCGTAGCCGCCGCAGCAGATGGCGGTGGAGATGCCGATGATGTTGCCGGTACCCACCCGGGATGCCGTGGACACCATCAGCGCCTGGAAAGAGGAAATGGAACCGGCATTATGGGGTTTCTCCCCCACAACCCGAATGGATTCTCCGAACATCCGGAACTGGATAAAGCCTGTCCGAATGGTGAAGTACACACCCGCTGCCAGCAGCAGAATCACCAGGATGTATGTGTACAGGTAGTCATTGAGGGTTGAAATCAGTTGTCCCAGCATCATTGCAATTCCTTTCGTTGGTCGGTTTGCTTAGAATATCAGATGACACCGTCTACTGTCAAATGCTTTTTCCTCCGCCGTTCCAACCCTCAGCCTGTGCCTGGGGCAGACCGCAGATCATCAGCTGCGTCCATTCTCCGGTTTCCGGATGCAGTGTCAGGATGCAGGCCCCGCCGTCTGTTTCGCACTCCAGGCGCAGTGTTCCATCCTCCTGCCAGGAAAGGGCCGTGATGGCCCCGCTGTCGGCAGGCAGAGTCTCCGTCCAGCCCTTCTCGCCGCCGTCGGGCAGCCGGAGGAACACTGCAATGGATCCATCTTCCTCCAGCAGAGACACACTGCGGGCCCCATCTTCCGACCAGAGCGTGTAGCGGACGGCACTGTTGGTCAAACGGGCCTGCGTCATCGCTTCGACTTTGCTGACCCACTCATGCCCCGTTTCCGGCGGCACCAGAAATACCCGCTTGTCGTTAAACCGCTCTCCAAACTCCCAGTCGGCTCCGTCAGAAAGGAAGAGATCGGTTCCGTCCGTCACCAGGAAGGAAAGCCGCCGCTGCGTCACCTCTCCGCCGCTGCGCATCCGCCAGAGAAACCCGCCGTCCTCATAGATCACATCGATATCCATGGGCATGCCTTCGCCGAAATCCTGTACCGTCCGCAGCTGACAGGGAATCCCCAGGGACACCTTTTCCAAAAAGGCCCCCACTGCCTCGCCGTTTTCCACCCCGCGGGACGTATAGATCACCGCCCCGCTGCCCGCTGCCTCCGCCGCGCCGTAACGCTCCGGCAGCTCCTCCAGCGCGCCGAAGCCATAGGGAGTCTCCGCCGAGACCGCCGCGCCTTCTTCCAGCCGGAACTCCGCCGCCACGGTCTGTCCTTCCACTTCCTTTACAATGCGCAGGCGGTCTCCGGAGGAAAATGTGTAAGCAAACTGCGAAAGCCGGCAGCAGGCGGCCTGTTTCCCACCGGAGGCGAGCAGATACAGCACGCTCTCCCATCCAACATTCTCCTGAAGCGGCACCTGGTACCAGTCCTGAACTCCGCCGTCCGTCTCCAGCCATTTTTCCAGGGTATACTCCTGGCCAAACGTCACGTCGTTTCCGCTGTCGTTTTCGATCCAAAACCAGATCTCCTCCATGGAAGGATCATATACCTCCCACTCTGTGGCCAGCTTGATCGGTGCATTCTCCGTAATTTCCGCCTGCTCCAGCAGCAGTCCGTTTTGCTCCGGCTCGGAAATCATCGCGTCCACCTGTTTCTGACCGCAGCCCGTCAGCAGCAGACACGCCGCCGCGATCACCAAAAATCGTCTCATTTTTCCCACCTCCTGCCAGTTCTGACGGAACATCTTCCAAAAGGTTCCGCCGTTTCCCGGCAATCTGTACAAAAGCAGGCAAAAACTTTTTCAGCTTGCCTCCTTGCATTTTAGCAT
>CABUDN010000146.1 GCA_902490355.1 uncultured Oscillibacter sp. | reverse complement strand
ATTCCCAAGAAAAAAAGAGCGGCTTGGCCGCTCTTTTTTTCTGGGGAATGAAAGACCTGGGCATGCTGAATCGTATCCATGATGAGCGCGCTTCAAAGGAGTGATAACAATATGACCTGTCAGCAGCGGGCGGAATACCTGGCGCAGACGTATTCGGATGCCATTCTCCGCCTGAGTTATACCTATTTAAAAAACACCAGTGATGCCCAGGATATCTGTCAGAGTGTGTTTGTCAAACTTCTGACGCAGCCGCAGGAATTTGAATCCGCGGAACATGAGCGGGCCTATATCCTGCGGATGGCGGCCAACGCCTGCAAGGATCTTTTGAAAAGTCCGTGGCGCAAGCGGACCTGCGGCCTGGAGGCGTGCGGGGATCTGCCGGCGCCGCAGGCGGAAGAAGGAAGTGTGCTTTCGGCGGTCAATGAACTGCCGGCGCATTACCGTTCGGTGATCTACCTTTATTATTATGAAGGGTATTCGGCCGGAGAGATCGGCACGATCCTGGGAATTCCCCGGGCCACTGTGCACACCCGTTTGGCCCGGGGCAGAGAAAAACTACGGGGAATTCTGGGAGGAGCAGACGATGAACAGACAGTTTGATTATCAGCAGGAACTGGATGCCCTGCATTTTACACAGGAGCAAAAAGCGGCCATTGCGGCGCGGGCTGCTCAGGCTGCCCAGGCCCAGATGGCGCAGAAAAAGCATCACCGTCCCGTGTGGCGGACGGCGGTCATCGCGGCGGCGCTGGCAGCGGTGCTGGCAGTGGGCGCGGGAGCCAGCGGCGTGCTGCGTTCGGCGGCGGAGGTGCTGGGCCCGATTTTCGGCGCCAGCAGTGCCCAGACCGAAATCATCGATAAAATCGGCTATCCGGTGGGGGCCTCGGATACGGACAACGGCATCACCATTACCGCTGAGGCCGTAATGGGTGATCGGTACAACGCGGCCATCGTCTATACGGTTTGCCGGGATGACGGGACCGCCCTGCTGCCGGATGGAATCAGCGCTGAAAGTTTGCTGGTGCGCGGCGGCGGAACCGATGTTCAGATTCTGGGCGGCAGCCATGGCGGAAGCTGGTTTGTGGACGAGGTGCCCGGCGACGACCGCATTCAGATTGTGCAGACCGTCAGTTCGGACCAGGAGCTGATCGGTGCCGGGGCCACGGCGGAGTTTGAGAATCTGTACTGGTGGGACGAGGGCAAAGGAGAAAGCGTTCCCGTGCTGGAGGGACATTGGAAGTTCCGTTTTGACCTGGACTATGAGGACAGCGCGTTCACATTGGACGGCGGCCAGACCTTTGCGCAAAACGGCATGACCTTTACCATTGATGAGATCACCCTTTCTCCGGTGGCCATCAAAGTGGACTACACCGTCAATCAGGAAGTGGAGTGGAGCAACTCCGGCAGCGGACAGATGAACGATGAGGACCAGACGGCGATGGAGCGGAATTTTGAGAATGTGGAAATCCTCCTCACCAAGACGGACGGCACGGTGGTGGATTTCTCCGGGGCCGGCGGCAGCGTGTCCCCGCAGGACGGCACGACGGTCTGCTCCAAGGG
This sequence comes from uncultured Oscillibacter sp., assembly GCA_902490355.1. GTDB lineage: Bacteria > Bacillota > Clostridia > Oscillospirales > Oscillospiraceae > Oscillibacter. The sequence continues at coordinate 4,477 of CABUDN010000146.1, read as the reverse complement.
AACGGTCTTTTCACAGATCATCCCGGTGGAAGAGATGGCGAGCCTCAGCGTAGGCGGCATTGCGTTTTCCCTGAAAGCCTGAGAGCAGGAGACGAATATCAAAAAACCGGGAGGCCCTTCTGGGGCCTCCCGGTTTTTACTGTGCCTGATGGACGGGCGCCGGGGATTTACAGCTCGTCCAGCAGGGCCTTTGCCCGCGGAACGTCCTCCGGCCGGACGCAGAGGTAATAGGTGTGGCGGTCAATGCGGCCGTTGGGACCGAAGTCCCGGTGGTCCAGCTTGGCGCCGCAGCCGCATACGGGGGCTTCGGTATCATAAAACCCGCTTTCCATGATTTTGATTCCCTGCTGCTTGAGCGCGGCCCGGGCCGCTTTCCACCGCGGGGCATCGCCCCAGACCTCAAACACCTTTTCCCGTTTGCCGAACAGTGCCATAATATCCTCCCTGATTTGCTGCGGCTGATCTCTCGGGAAAATCAGACCCGCAGAATGCGGCCGGGTTTCCGGGGCTTGGGAGCGGGGGCGGGACCGTCCGCGTACCCCAGGATGCAGTTTCCGACGCCCCGCATGGTTGCGGGCAGCCCCCACTTGGCCAGCAGCTCCCGGCCTTCCGGCAGATCGAACAGCTCCGTGGCCCGGTTGATCCAGCAGGAGCCGATTCCCAGGGAGGCGGCTGCATTCATCAGGTTGCCCATGACGAGAGAGCCGTCCTTGAGCCAGTTGGGATTTTCCCCGTCCGCCAGGACGACGACCACAGTGGGCGCGCCATAGAAGGGGTCGGTTCCATCCTGCCCCATGATCTGCGCATTCAGCCGGGACATCAGGGAAATGGTTTCCGGATCCTGTACGGCGACCAGAACACTGGCCTGTGTCCCCATACCGCTGGGGGCCCAGGTGCCGGCCTCCAGAATGGCGTTCAGGGCTGCTTCGTCCACCTGCTGCTTGGAGTAGCGGCGAATGCTCCGGCGCTCCTGTAAGGTTTTGAGCGTTTCGTTCATGGGAGTCCCATCCTTTCCTGTGTGGTTTGTTATTGCTATCATAGCACGCTTTCCGGAAAGCACCAAACAGAATTTAACAGGAAAGGGCTGCAAAATACGCCTTCAAACAGGGAGAAACGTCTCCGGGTGCACATATCCCGCCCAAGCGCCGCATAGGATGGACCAACAAGAGGCGGGGAGTGTTGTGTGTTGAAAGGAAATATGGAGGAGCGGGCCGAGCGCCTGGCTCTTTACATCATAGAGAACCGGACCACGGTCCGCGCCGCCGCGCAGAAATTCGGCATCAGTAAATCCACCGTCCACAAGGACATCTCCGAGCGTCTGCCCCAGTTCAATCGGGCGCTGTACCTGCAGGTCAAGGAGGTGCTGGACGTCAACAAGGCCCAGCGGCACATCCGGGGCGGGATCGCGACCCGGCGCAAGTACCGCGGAGCCTGAACAAATCTTGAGATGGAGGGATCGGTATATGGCAAATCACTCTTGTGGACGGAACCGGCGGACGGTGCCGGCGCATGCTGCGGCCAGCGAGCCGGCCATGCGGCGCTGGCCGCACCCGGTGGATGGGACGGAGCCCATGCAGTGTCCGGACCCGTCGCTGCAGTATATTCGCTGCGCGCTGTCTTATCAAAATCAGCTGTTGGCGGAGATCCGGTCCCTGCTGGAGCAGATGGCAGCGTCGGCACCTGAAAAATAGCGGCTTGGCCGCTATTTTTTCGGGCGTGCGGAAAGGGAAGTTTTGCTTGCGTTTTTCGCCTTGTGGCCGTATAATAAGCGTTGATTTTATGTAAATCGTGCAAAAGATATCGCCGCGGGCCTTCCGCGCATCCAAGGAGTGTTTTTTTATGCCAAATCGCGTCCGCCGTAAGCGCCGCCGCCGGAATCCGGCCCGGATTGTGCTGGCGGTGATCCTGATCGCCGCTGCCGCATATGCCGGAATTCATTGCCTGTTGTTTGAAAAACCGCAGCAGGTCCAGGCTGAAGAGCAGCTGACCGATGAGGAACAACAGGATCAGGGGCAAGCGCAGGAGGATGAGGCGGCGCAGGCCCTGCGGTCTCATCAGGAACGCAAGGCGGATTTCTATACGATTTTGGTGTCCGGTGTGGATGACGGCAACGGCAACAGCGACACGAACATTCTGGTTGCCGTGGATGCCGCAGAAGGTTCCATCTATGGCGTGAGCATTCCGCGGGATACCAAGGCGGTTTGGAATGGGAAGAGCCATAAAATCAATGCGGCGTTTGGCAGCGGAGGCATTGAGAAGCTGGCGGATGTGATCGGCGATCAGCTGGGAATTCCGGTGGACTATACGGTCCAAGTGGACTTGAAAGGCTTTGTAGCTCTGGTGGATGCCATCGGCGGCGTGGACTTTGATGTTCCCATTGATATGGACTACGAGGACCCTTATCAGGACCTTTATATCCACATCCCGGCAGGCATGCAGCACCTGAGCGGAGAAGAGGCCATCAAGGTGGTGCGGTTCCGGGAGGGATATGCCTCTCAGGACATTGCCCGGATGGAGACGCAGCAGGCATTTTTGAAGGCGGTGGCGCAGCAGACGCTCCAGGTGTCCAACCTCACCAAGGTGGATCAGTTTGTGAAGATCTTCCAGCAGTATGTTGAGACGGATCTGACCTTGGGAAATCTGGCATGGCTGGGCAGCAAGGCAATTTCCATCGGCGCAGAAAACGTGGCCTTCTCCACTCTGCCCGGAGAGTGGAAAAGCCCCTATATTTATTTGAATAAGGAAGAAACCCTGACATTGGTAAACGAGCACCTCAATCCCTATGTAGAGGATCGGGTGGCGGAGGATTTGAATATTCCGGATTAAGGATCCCGGGAAAAGAAAGGAGAACCCATGAAAAAACGGATTGCCGCGCTGATATTGGCATGTGTACTGATGACGGTGTCGGCGCTGGCCGCGGAAAATACGGTGGACAACTTTACCCGGACCCGTACCTATGCCGGGGAGTTTTCTGATTTGGCGTCCGACAGCCCGTTTTATGAAAATGTGACGGCTCTGTATGAATATGGGCTGACCGTGGGCAAAGGGGACGGAACCTTTGGCCTGACAGATACCATGACCGTCGGGCAGATTGTGATTTTTGCCGGACGGATCCACAGCCTGTACCGTACGGGGGATCCGGAGGCCGGTGCGGCCGCCCAGGGCGGCGATGGGACTGCGGCGGAACCGTATCTGCGTTACTTACAGGCCGAAGGCGCTCTGGGAACAGAGCTGGATGGCCTTCTGACCACTACGGCGACCCGGGCGCAGGTGGCCCATGTGCTGGCCAATACGCTGCCGGAGGGAGTTCTGACCAAGATCAACGACGCCCAGGTGACGGAAGGGTATGCTTCCCGGCGGTACATTACCGATGTGACGGAGTACACACCGTATTATCAGGATATTTTGCTGCTCTACCGTTGGGGAATCAGCCAGGGCAGTGATGAGACGGGGAGCTTCTACCCCGATCAGCCCATTACCCGGGGCGCGGCGGCAGCTATGCTGACGCGGCTGCTGGATCCCGATCTGCGGCTGACCCTGGAGTGGGACGTGCCTCTGGCCAACAGTGCCGTGGGCACCACATTGGTCAGCCTGGTGGAGCCGGGAACGTATATTGCCTCTCCGCAGACGGAGGCGGAGATGGATGAGAGTGTGCGGTATATGCTCTCTTCCGGTGACCATACGCTGACCTTGTCCTATCCGGATATTTCCATGACCGGCGCCCGCCAGAAGATGCAGGAGGCGCTGGCCGTAGTGAAAAGCTACTGCGAGCAGAGTTATAACACCGTGTCCTGCGCCATTATGCCGGACGGGCGCCTGCGGATGACCTTTTCCGCCGGCGGAGCCGGCAGCCGGCTGGAAGAGTATCGGACGGCCACCATGGAGGCTGCTATTGCGGTCCATGACCAGCTTTGGGAGAGCGGGGAACTGACCGCGTCCATGACCGATACGGAAAAGGCCCGGGTATATTATACCTGGATCTGTGACAACTGCGTGTATGACTATGGCGCGGGGGATGAGTCCTTGAGCCATATTGCCTACAACCTTTTCTGCAACGGAAAGGCAGTGTGCGACGGGTATACCGGTGCGTATAACCTGCTGCTGAAACTGGAGGGAATTTCCTGCACTGCGCTGTCGAATGAAGGACATATCTGGACGGTGGCAGAGCTGGACGGCCAGCAGGTTCACATCGATACCACCTGGGGCGACAGCGGTTCCCAGATCAGCTATGATTATTTTGCCATGACGCCGGAGGAATCCTGGCAGGCACATGCCTGGTAATGGAATTTACCCCGCGCAAACCGATCGGTCGGTTTGCGCGGGGTTTCTGCTTGGAGGCCCTAAAATGATTAACACCATATTTGCATAAAACCGATTGACAAGTCCTGTGGTTTTTCTTATAATCAATGACAGCTTGTCATTTTGTGACAAGCTGTCACTTTAAAAGAGGGGGATTGCATGTGTAAGGAGACATTCC
>CABUDN010000145.1 GCA_902490355.1 uncultured Oscillibacter sp. | reverse complement strand
CACCGAGATCTACACTCTTTCCCTACACGACGCTCTTCCGATCTGGGGCTGATCAAACGTCTGCCCAAGTTTGCCGCCACCTTCGGCAACACCGCCCTGCTCATCATCGATCCGTTCTTCTATGACGATTTTTCCGTCCGCGTGCCCAAGCTGTTTGAGGACGCCGGCATGAAAGCCTACTGCGTCAAGTTCCCCGGCTACGCCGGACACAAGGAGCTGGACGAGCTGATCGCTTTCGTCAAGACCCTGCCCGAAATTCCCGACACCTTTATCGGCATGGGCGGCGGCCAGACCATGGACATCAACAAGGCCGTGGCAGCCACCTACCGCAAAAACTGGATCAGCTTCGCCACCGCCCTGACCACCGATGCCCCCACCTTCACCCACACCATCATCAACAACCCCGGCGCCCAGAATGAGCTGATGTTCCACTACAAGAACCCCGACTATGTGGTAGTGGACACTGAGATCACCATTCAAAGCCCCGCCTGGATGCTGGCCTCCGGCATCGGTGATGCTCTGGCCACCTACATCGAGGCCCAGGCTTCTTCCGCCAACAACAACGTGTGCAACTCCGGTCTGGATGACTACAAGCCCTCCATGCTGGGCATGGCCGCCGCCAAGCTGTGCTACGATATCCTGATTCAGGACGGCGTGGCCGCCATGCGGGCCGCCCGGGAGCATCTGCGTACTCCCGCCTATGAGAATGTGGTGGAAGCCGCCACGCTGCTCTCCGGCGTGGGCTGCGAAAACACCGGCGTGTCCATCGCCCACGGCCTGCAGGCCGGCTTCGGCGTGCTGCCCAAGCACTTCCCCCACGGCACCGGCGTGGGCTACTGCGTGCTGGTACAGCTCATTGTCCAGAACGATCCCCGCTTCCCGGAGATCTTCGCCTTCAACAAGGCGGTGGGTCTGCCGGTGTGCACCGCCGACCTGGCCATTCCCGCCGAGCAGAGAGACGAGCTGCTGGAAAAGCTGGTGGACGATGTGTACGGCAAGCGCTGGAACGTGACCAACGTGCCCTTCTATTTCGAAAAGAGCACCCTGCTGGACGCCATCAAGTATCTGGACGCCTACGCAGCCGAGCACGCCTGATTTCCGGATTTTCCCGGGAAAGGTCCTGCAACTTTATAAAACAGCCGGGGAAGGCAGCTGCCTTCCCCGGCGTTTTTTGACCGGAGGTCCGCCGCAGCGGACCTCCGGTCAAACATATGGTCAGATTGGGTACATTGCCCCTGGAACTTACGTCTCCAGTCCCTCCAGGTAGTGGACAAACTGCTGGGCCGTGCGGCCGGAAAAGCCGCTGTGGCGGACTTCCCAGGTATTGGCCATGGCCATGAGCTGCTTGTCGTCCATGGTGATGCCCTGCCGGGCCGCCAGGGTCCGGACGATCTCCTGATACTCCTTCTGGGTGGGGGCATTGTAGTTGATGGCCACGCCGAACCGGCTGGCCAGGGAGAGCTTTTCCTCCACCGTGTCGGAACGGTGGATGTCGCCGTGGTGCTCCATATCGGTGCGGTCGTTCCAGGTCTCCCGGATCAGATGACGGCGGTTGGACGTGGCGTAGATCAGCACATTGTCCGGCCGGGTCTCCACGCCGCCCTCAATGACCGCTTTGAGGAACTTGTACTCCACCTCGTTTTCCTCAAAGGACAGATCGTCAATGAAGATGATGAAGCGGTAGTTGCGGTTTTTGATCTGGGCCAGGATGGCGGACAGATCCTGGAACTGGTGCTTGTAGATCTCAATCATCCGCAATCCCCGGTCAAAGTACTCGTTGATGAGGGCCTTGACGCTGGTGGACTTGCCGGTACCGGCGTCGCCGTAGAGCAGGACGTTGTTGGCCCGCTTGCCGGCCAGGAACGTCTCCGTATTCCGGCGCAGCTCCTGCTTTTGCTTCTCATATCCCAGCAGATCGTCCAGCATCACGCCGTCGATATTGCTGATGGGCAGGAAGGTCACCGTCCCGTTGTCCTCATGGCGGATGCGGAAGGCCCGGCTCATGGCAAAGACGCCGTAGCCGTAGCGGCGGTAATAGTCCGTCACCAGATCGAACATGGCGTTCTCGTCCGCCGCTTCCGCCAGGGCCGCCCGCAGGGCGCGGACCTGCTGGCTGATATCCCGGTTGTACATCCGCTCCCGCTTGGGAATGGCCTGATAGTGACACACCGTGGAAAAGCAGTCAATGTTCAGGTCCTGCTCAATGGGACCGAAATCAAAGTGCATCAGGCGGCGGAACACGGCGAAATCCGCCCGGGCAAAGGTATTCACGCTGCCCTGGCTGGCGCCGACCCGCTCGCAGGTCTGGGTGAAGGAGTTTTCATTGGTCATCAGCAGCCAGGTGAGATAGCACTGCCAGAGATTCTCGTCAAAGCCGCACACGGTGGACAAGTCCAGCAGACGCTTGATCTGGGCGTAGATCCGGGCGACCAGTTCGTCCCGGTCCACATTGCCCCGCTTCCAGTCCCGGAAGATCTCGGCCAGACGAACCAGGATCTCATCGTCTCCCAGGTCGCTGAAGAGCAAAAGGTGCGATAATTCCCGATACATGCCTTGCTCCTTTCCGCCCGCTTACTCCAAGATGGCGCCGCGGTCAGCAGAGGAGACCAGCTTGGCATACCGGGCCAGGTAGCCCGTCTGAATCCGGGGCTGGGGGCAGACCCACTTGGCCTTCCGGGCGGCAAGCTCCTCGTCGGAAACCTGCAGCTCAATGGTGTGGGCGGGAATGTTGATGGAAATGATGTCGCCCTCCTGCACCAGGCCGATGGGGCCGCCGGAGGCCGCCTCGGGAGAGACGTGGCCGATGGAGGCGCCCCGGGTAGCACCGGAGAAGCGGCCGTCGGTGATGAGGGCCACGTCCTTGTCCAGGCCCATGCCCGCGATGGCGCTGGTGGGGTTGAGCATCTCCCGCATGCCGGGGCCGCCCTTGGGGCCCTCATACCGGATGACCACCACGTCCCCGGCCACGATCTTGCCGTCGTAAATGGCGCGGATGGCGTCGTCCTCGCAGTCAAACACCCGGGCGGGACCGGTATGGACCAGCATCTCCTGTGCCACGGCGGACTGCTTAACCACGCAGCCGTCCGGCGCCAGGTTGCCCTTGAGCACCGCGATGCCGCCGGTGGGGGAGAAGGGCTTCTCCAGAGGACGGATGACCTCGGGGTTCCGGTTTTCCACACCGGCCAGGTTCTCCGCCACGCTCTTGCCCGTGCAGGTCAGGCAGGTGGTGTCCAGCAGCCCGGCGCGGGTCAGCTCCGCCATGACGGCGTACACGCCGCCGGCCCGCTCCAGATCCTCCATGTAGGTATCGCCGGCCGGGGCCAGGTGGCAGAGGTTGGGGGTCTTGGCGGAGATCTCGTTGGCCATGTCGAAGCTCAGCTCAATGCCGCACTCATGGGCGATGGCAGGGAGGTGGAGCATGGTGTTGGTGGAGCAGCCCAGGGCCATATCCACCGTCTCAGCGTTATGGAAGGCCGCCGGGGTCATGATGTCCCGGGGCCGGATGTTCTGCTTCACCAGCTCCATGACCTGCATGCCCGCGTGCTTGGCCAGCCGCAGACGGGCAGACCACACGGCGGGAATGGTGCCGTTGCCCCGCAGGGCCATGCCGATGGCCTCGGTGAGGCAGTTCATGGAGTTGGCGGTGTACATGCCGGAGCAGGAGCCGCAGGTGGGGCAGGCGTTCTGCTCGTACTCCTCCACACCGGCCTCGTCCAGCTTGCCGGCATAGTAGGCGCCCACCGCCTCGAACATGTGGGAAAGGCAGGTGCGCCGGCCGTCGTTGAGGGTACCGGCCAGCATGGGGCCGCCGGAGCAGAAAATGGTGGGGATGTTCACCCGGGCCGCCGCCATCAGGAGGCCCGGCACGTTCTTGTCGCAGTTGGGGATCATTACCAGACCGTCAAACTGGTGGGCCAGGGCCATGGCCTCGGTGGAGTCGGCGATGAGGTCCCGGGTCACCAGGGAGTACTTCATGCCCACGTGGCCCATGGCGATGCCGTCGCACACGGCGATGGCAGGAAACTCCACCGGCGTGCCGCCGGCGGCCCGGATGCCGGCCTTGACTGCCTCGGCAATCTTGTCCAGATTCATGTGGCCGGGTACGATTTCGTTATAGGAGCACACCACACCGATCAGCGGCCGCTCCAGCTCCTCCTTGGTATAGCCCAGGGCATAGAGCAGGGAGCGATTGGGGGCGGCGGGGATTCCCTTTTTGATGACGTCAGAATGCATGGAAGATCGACCTCCTGATAGAATGGGGCTGCCGGAGCAGCATGGGACGGAGAACCGCCGCAGCCGGAGGGGCGTCCCAATGGCACGCGGACCCCGGCTGTGCCGGGGTCCGCATCCCCTTTATGTGCGGGGAATCAGTTGGACGCGGTATCGGGATCGGTATCGTCGCCCCAGAGCATGTTGCGGCGCAGCTCGGCACCCACGGTCTCCATCTGGTGCTTGGCCAGGATGGAACGGGAGGCGTTGAAGAAGCAGCGGCCGTTCTTGTTCTCGGCAATCCACTTGCCGGCGAAGGTGCCGTTCTGAATGTCGGTGAGGACGGCCTTCATGTTCTTCTTGGTCTCCTCATAGGGCAGGATCCGGGGACCGGAGACATACTCGCCGTACTCGGCGGTATCGGAGATGGAGTAGTTCATCATGGCGACGCCGCCCTTGTTGATCAGGTCGATGATGAGCTTCATCTCGTGGATGCACTCGAAGTAGGCGTTCTCGGGAGCGTAGCCGGCTTCCACCAGGGTCTCGAAGCCCAGCTTCATCAGCTCCACCACGCCGCCGCACAAAACGGCCTGCTCGCCGAAGAGGTCGGTCTCGGTCTCGTCCTGGAAGGTGGTCTCCATGACGCCGCCGCGGGCGCCGCCGATACCAGCAGCATAGGCCAGGCCGATGTCATGGGCCTTGCCGGTGGCATCCTGATACACGGCCAGCAGGCAGGGCACGCCCTTGCCGTTGACATAGGTGGAGCGGACGGTATGGCCGGGGCCCTTGGGGGCGATCATCAGCACGTCCACGTCGGCGGGAGGCACGATCTGCTTGAAGTGGATATTGAAGCCGTGGGCAAACATCAGAGCGTTGCCGGCTTCCAGGTTGGGGGCAATGTCCTTCTTATAGACATCGGCCTGGACCTCGTCGTTGATCAGGATCATCACGATGTCGCCCCACTTGGCGGCCTCGGGCACGGTCATGACCTTGAGACCGGCGGCCTCGGCAGCGGCCCAGTTCTTGCTGCCCGCCCGCAGGCCCACGCACACGTCGCAGCCGGATTCCTTCAGGTTCAGGGCATGGGCATGGCCCTGAGAGCCGTAGCCCACGATGGCGATCTTCTTGCCGTCCAGCTTGCCCAGGTCACAGTCCTTCTCATAATACATGTTTGCCATAATCGTATTCCTCCTTGAGTTTATTGTCGTCGTATATCGTGCTACGCCCTCTTTCGATTGCGATAGTACCGGTCTTTGCGATTTCCAGGATGCCGTAATCCGTCAGCATCCCGATCAGCGCCGTGATCTTGCTGTTGCTGCCGAAGATTCCCAACGTCAGGGATTCCCGGCTGACGTCGATGACCTTGGCCCGGAAGATATTGGCCAGCTGAATGACCTCGTCCCGGGCGTTGCGGTCCGCCGCGCCCACCTTTACCAGGGCGATCTCCCGCCGGATGGAGGTATCCTCGTCCAAAATCTTGACCGCGGTCACCGGCAGAAGCTTGCTGCACTGGGCGGCGATCTGCTCGATCATGCCCTGGTCGGCCAGGATGCCGATGGTGATGCGGGTGATGCCGGGGCGGTCCGTCTCGCCGGAGACGATGGATTCAATGTTGTAGCCCTTGCGGGAAAAGAGCCGGGCCACCTGGCTCAAGACACCGGGAATATCCCGGACCAGAATGCACAGGGTATAGAGCCTGCGCCGGGTATCCAACTGCTTTTTCATGCCCGTCCCCTCCTTAATCCAGCAAAAAGTCCGTGATGGGAGAGCCTGCGGCGACCATGGGCCGGACCATCTCGTCGATATCCAGCACGCAGTCGATCACCGCGCCGGTGCCGCCGGCGAGG
>CABUDN010000144.1 GCA_902490355.1 uncultured Oscillibacter sp. | reverse complement strand
TCTGGCGCACCACAGACAACCGGTACGTTTTTTCCATCCGGGAGGCCGGGATGGACGCCGTCATCGACGATGTCTATGACCATCGGGCAGACATCGGCGTCATCTTCCTTACAGAATTGACGGAAAAGATCATTCGCCGCCTGCTGGACGCCCGGGATCTGGACTTCCATGAAATCGCAGCGGTCTCCCCCTGTATTTACGTCCGCAAAGGCCATCCCCTGGCCAACCGGGACGAGGTTACGGAGGAAGATCTGGCGGGCTTACCCTACGTTTCCTTTGAACATAATCAGGGCGTGGGAACCGACTATTCCGAGGAGTATCAGCTTTTATCCATGAAAAAACCGCCCCGGCAAATCAGCGTCAACAACCGCGCAACCATGATGAATGTATTGGCCGCCACGGATGCATACACCACCGGCAGCGGCCTGCTGGTGGAAGGCATCACCAGCCAGGCCGTGGTCACCATGCCCCTGGCGGGAAAAACCTGTATCCGCATCGGTTGGATCCGTCCCCGCAACAGCAAACTGACACCCTATGTGGCGCAGTTTGTAGGCCTGTTGGATCAATCCATTGCGGAGTCCATCGCCTTCACAGAATCGGTCCATCAATCCTTGTGCCACAGCGGTGCAGATACTTAAACGGACCATGTAAGAAAAGCGCCGGCCCAAAAGGGCCGGCGCTTTCATGCATTACATCTTCTCTGCGCGGGCAGCTTCCGCAGCTTCCGCAGCTTCCGCTTCCATAGCAGCCTTCTTGGCGGCTACACCGGACTCAGCCACATCGTACTCCCAGTTCCAGGGGTCCCGGCGGCACACGCCGTCGGCGAAGGGGATGAAGATGGACAGGATGCCCACAATGGCCAGCACCCAGCAGTACCACAGATTGGGAATCACATCCGTGGGGTTCATGGGCACGCCGTTGCTGGTAGACAGTGTTGCCGCAGACAGCAGCTGCGCACCATAGGGAATCATGCCTTGCAGCACGCAGGAGAACACATCCAGCAAGGAGGCGGTGCGGCGGGGATCCACGCCGTATTCCCGGCTGATATCCTTGGCCATGCTGCCGCTGAGGACGATGGCCACCGTGTTGTTGGCCGTGGCGCAGTCCGACAGGGACACCAGCGCCGCAATGCCCACCTGCGCAGACTTCTCGCCCCGCATCATGCCCCGCAGCTTATAGATCAGCCAGGTAATGCCGCCATTGTGCGTCACCATCTCCGACATGCCGCCGCAGAACAGCGTCAGGAAGAATACCTCGTTCATTCCGGTAAAGCCGCTCCAGATATTCTGGGCAAATCCGAAAATATCCAGCGCACCGGTGGCAATGCCAATGATACCGGCGGCGAAAATACCGATGGTCAAAACCAGGAACACATTGATGCCCACCAAAGCCAGAATCAGCACCAGCAGATAGGGAACCACCTTAATGATGCTGTATTCCAGGGCGTCCATGGTAGGAGCCACTTCCGGACGTCCCACAATCAGCAAAATGATCACTGTAATAATGGCGGCAGGCAGGGCAATGAAGAAGTTTACCCGGAACTTGTCCCGCATCTCGCAGCCCTGAGACCGGGTTGCCGCAATGGTGGTGTCGGAAATCATGGAGAGGTTGTCGCCGAACATGGCGCCGCCCACGCAGGCGCCTACCATCATGGGAACACTCAGTCCGCCCTTATCCGCCAGGCCCACAGCAATGGGGACAATGGCGCTGATGGTTCCCATAGAGGTACCGGTGGCCGTGCCCATAAAGGCGGAAATAATAAACACACCGGCGGCCAGGAAATGGACAGGGATCAAGGACAGGCCCAGATTCACCGTGGAATCCCGGCCGCCCATGGCAGCGGCTACCCCCGAAAACGCACCGGCCAGCAGATAGATCATCAGCATGGTCAGTACGTCCTCATTGGCCGCGCCTCTTGCAAAAATCCGGAAGCGATCATTGATGGTGCCCTTGGTCATAGCAAACGCCACCAAAACCGCAATGAACATTGCCGCAACGGAAGGGAACTGGTAAAATGCCATATCCACTCCCTGAGACTGCAGGATCAGACCAGCGCCCAAGTAAATGATGACAAACACGAGAAACGGGATCAGTGCGGAGCCTCTGCCTTTTTTGTTCAGATTGTTATCCATTCCTTTCACCTCTTATAATTCTCTTTTTCCCGTATGCGCCTCTTTGTTTCGTCTGATTGCATAAATTCTATGGACAGTGCCCTCTCTTCTCTGTGTAAAATTATATCATTTTTTGATTGAAAGCTGTTAATACCAATCTACCATAATCCATTCCCTGTTTTTTTGATAGCCAGCGCCGGTTTTACTTCCCTGCGCCTTCCCTTCATTTCGTCTATATTGTTAGAATTTTCTCAAACGTAATCGATACCGGATCGCATTCTCTCTTTGCTGAATTCCATTCTTCTCTTTATTCCAAATCCATTTCCCGGGATTTTGCACACATGACAGGCCACATCTGTACTTGATTTGAAATTCCGTCTCCCGGTCTGCACGTCAAGTGATTCCGCCGCGCACACTTTATTTGCCGGAATGCAGATCCCTGCCCGTCAGATCATGCAGGCCTCTGGCCATCCGGCTCCACCGGGAGTCCTGCAGAATATCAGAAAAATTATCAGCGGTTGCGCGCATATGTTCCCGAACGGCCGCTTTCACCGTCTGCAGATCCCCGCCGCAAAGTGCATCCAGAATAGCCTGGTGCTCTGCAACCGTACCCGTATAACGCTCCGGTGTAACCATGCTGAGAAATCGAAGCCGCTGTACCTGCCGGTCAAACATTTTGGAGATTGCAAGCATCCGAAGGTTTCCGCCAAACTCAATGATCGTCTGGTGAAACCGGGCGTCTTGGGAAAAATTCTCGTCAAATTGCTTCTCCTGAACCGATCTGCGCAATTGCTCGTGAATGGAACGAAGCAGCGCCTGCTCCCCGTCTGTCAGCCCTCCGCGGCGCAGAATGCGGCCGGCGCTGGCAATCTCCAGCGCCTCCCGGATCTCTAAAATCTCGTGGATATCCGTGAGTGTCAACGGCCTGACCACAACTCTTGTCGCTGTGCGCTGCAGAATTCCATCGTTGATCAGCTGCAGCATCGCCTCGCGGACCGGCGTGCGGCTCATCCCCAACTCCCCGGACAGTTCTGCATCCGATACAACATCGCCGGAAAGCAGCTCATAGTTGTTAATCTTATTCATAATCGCATCCACTGCTGTTTCCAGCGCATGACTTCTCACTCTGGAAATGAAAATCCCTCCCCATGATTTGCTTGATACTTCTATCATATTCACAACCCACAGCTTGTCAATGCCGGCTCTCTTTGCAGTCCCTTCCTTCCAGTCTTTGAAAAATCATTTCATTGCTCCATTGCAAATACCTTTCTTTTAGTATACAATAATTTTATAAAATTGTCGACTTTTAGAATTGTTTTGTCGGCCATGCAAAGGGGGTCCTGATTGCCAAAGCTTTTTCCTGCTTCCCAACCAGTCTCTTTCTCGTAGCTCAGCGGAATTTTTAGAAAGGAGCATCACAGGGAACCACTCCCTGTGGCAGATGTGTCATGAATCAGATTCAGCGCATTGAAACCCGATATTTTCGCGTCCCTCTGCGGGATTGTCTTGTGGATGCCCTGCACGGCACCCATACGCACTTCGAACTGATTACTGCCACCGTTACAATGGAAGACGGAACGGAGGGCACGGGATATACCTATACCGGCGGCTTCGGCGGTGCCGCTATTGCCAAGATGATCGAGGCGGATTTGACGCCGCTGCTGATCGGGCAGGAAGTTCATTCTCCGGAGCAAATGAACGATTTTATGAATCAGAGGATTCACTATGTTGCCCGGGGCGGGATCGCATCCTTTGCCATTTCTGCACTGGATATTGCTTTTTGGGATGCCAAGCTCAAACGGGAAGTGCTGCCGCTTTGCCGCGCTTTCGGCCGGGAGCCGCAGCCTGTCCGCACCTATTACGGTGGGATTGACCTGGCATTTACCCAGACACAGCTTTTGGAAAGCTTGGAAGCTCAGCTCAAACGGGGACACACCGCCGTGAAGATCAAGCTTGGCAGACCCGGTGACCAGGAGGATCTGGACCGCATCCGTGCTGTCAGGCAGCTCATCGGGGACGACGCTCTGTTCCTGGTGGACGTCAATATGGTTTGGGATGTGGAAAAAGCCATCCGAATGGCACGGCGCATGGAGGAATTCCATATTCACTGGTTGGAAGAACCTACGAATCCGGATGACTATGAAGGATATGCCAGAATCGCACAGGCCACGACCATCCCCATTGCCATGGGTGAAAATCTCCACACCATTTATGAGCATGAATTGGCGCTGAAGCTGGGCAGAATCTCCTATCCCATTCCGGATTGCTCCAACATCTGCGGCATCACCGGCTTCGTGAAGGTTGCAAAGCTGGCAGATACATACCATCTTCCCGTCAGCTCCCACGGAATGCAGGAGTTGCACGTCAATTTGCTGGCCGGACTGGAAAATCCGGGCCTGCTGGAATTCCACAGCTTCCCCATTTGGGAATACACTTTGGATCCGCTGACCGTAGACCACGGATATATTGCCCCCAATCTGATTCCCGGCGTGGGCGTCCGCTTTGATTGGGAAAAGCTCAAACCCTATCAGGTAATTTGACAGTATGCCGGAATTGCCGCATCTTTGACAGTCTGCCAGCCGATGACACGCTTCCCCATTGCTCTCATTGTCCAATAAATACTTTTCAGGCGGCGGAACCCAAAAAGAAAGACATCTGCTTTCAGCAGATGTCTTTCTTTTTGATATGCGCTTTCATGGGCATCCGGTTGGCGAAGATTCTTTACGGTTCCGGCGTCAAGGGGAAGCTCACCCGAACCGTAAACAGGTCCGCCACGGTCTCCACAGCCAATGCTCCACCGCAGGCCTCCGTAAAGCTTCTGGCAATGGAGAGACCCAGACCGCTGCCGCCGTCGGTACGGCTCTCATCCCCCCGGACAAAGCGGGCAGTGAAGTCCACACCCTCCGGCAGCTCCTGGAGGGAGGTGTTGCGCACCGCCGTTTCTGCCCGTCCTGCGGAGACGGTGAGTGTCACATACACCCGGCTCCCCGGCAGGGCATATTGCAGGGCATTTTGAATGAGGTTCTGAAACACCCGATACATCCGCTTGCCGTCCGCCGTAATGGGTACCTCCGTATCCGGCAGGTCCACCCGGAAGGCAAGGCCGCTTTTTTCAATGGGGTCCGCCATGTCCGCCAGGGTCTGACGCACCAGCTTGACAAAATCCAGCCGCTCCAGGTGCACCGGCAGCTGGTCAGCCGCCGCCTTGGATACCTCAAACACGTCCTGCACCATACTTTTGAGGCGCTGAGCCTTCTCATCGATGATCCGGGCGTAGTCCGCCGCCGCACCCTCCAATGGCTCCTGCCGCAGCAGCTGAGCGTAGGAGAGGATGGACGTGAGGGGAGTCTTCAGGTCATGGGAGACATTGGAGATCAGCTCCACCTTCATCCGCTCGCTGCGGGTCCGGTCCTCCAGTGCGGTTTGCAGGCCGGACTGGAGGTTCATCAGGTCTTCCGCCGCCTGCTGGAGGTCCGCGTCCTCCGGCAGGATCAACGAGGCGGCGAGGTCTCCCGCCCGGATGGCGGAAATGTGGTCGCACACCGCCCCAATGTCCCGGGCCAGAGACAACTGCCGTCGGGCGAAAAGAGCGCAAAAGAGCAGGACCAGAACGTAGAGCATCGCTGTGACAGCGATGTAGACGCTGTATACGTCCCACCACCAGAACTGGCTGCCCACCAACAGCATGGCCACGCCCAAAATGCCTGCCGCGGCCACAACCACCATAGGAGCTATGGCTTGCCAGCGAAGGCGCTTTTGCACCGGGCGGCGCAGGTCCTTCGCCCGCAGAATCCGGAAAGCCCTGCGCAGCAGGCTCCGCCGCCGCTCTTTCGGGTTGTGGCGATGGTCATTGTGGACGAGCCAGAGTACCAGACAGAGGAGCAGCAGAACCGGAAGGTTTTCTACGGCCATGCGCATGCCTTCGGGAAAATACCCCCGTACCAGGGTACCGGGAGACACATTCCCGATACTGGAG
>CABUDN010000143.1 GCA_902490355.1 uncultured Oscillibacter sp. | reverse complement strand
CTTCCAGCTTGGCCTCCGTCTGGCTCTTGGAAGCGTCGGAACCGGCGTTGGGCTCGGTAATGCCCATGCCGCCCAGTACGCCGCCCTTGGTGAGCATGGGCAGATACTTCTTCTTCTGCTCCTCGGTGCCGTGCTCCAGAATGGGCACGCAGCACAGGGTGTGGCCGGCGACAATATCGCTGGTGGAGGCGCAGGCCTTGGCCAGCTCCTCGGTGCAGATGGCGGCAGCCACCTGATCGGCACCCATGCCGCCGTATTCCTTGGGCACGGTCATGCCCATGACGCCCAGCTTGAACAGCTTGGCAACATTCTCAGCAGGATACTGGTGGGTACGGTCAATCTCTGCGGCGATGGGCTTCACTTCATTCTCCGTGAAGGCCTGCATCATCTTTTTGACCAGAGCTTGTTCACGAGTCAGAGAAAAATCCATAGTCTTTTCATTCCTTTTCCATGTATTTTTTGCGGTACGGCCCCGGCTTTTCAGCAAGGAAACGTCGGGGCCGGCCGCTGATTAAACGGGAACGCTTACTTGCCGGTGTGACCCACGCCGGCAATGTGAGCGGCGAACTTCTTCTTCTCCTCCAGGCCGGAGAGCTTGGAATACATGACCTTCTGCGCCTGGGGAGAGCCCGCGCCGTGCATGGATTCCACCAGTGCGGTGCCGCCGGTCATGTTCTCCAGCAGACGGCCCACCCGCATGCGGTCCTCGGTGGGAACACCGTCCACGCCGCGCAGATACTTTTCCACCCACTTGCCGATCTCGGGATTGCGCAGATCGGACTCGGAGGGCATGGTGGCAATGATGCCGCCGCTGATATCCTGGGCCAGACGGTCAATATCATAGATGAGCTTGGTGACGTTGTGCTTGCAGACGTTGGCCATCAGCCGGTCCACAAAGTAGGCGCCGGAGGGAGTCGGGCCGCCCATGGCCGCCGCGGCCACGGCGCAGGCGTACAGCGTCTCGGTCATGTGCATCATCTCGTTGAGCTTATCCTTGATGTGGCTTGCCTTGCTGGTGCCCTGATAATCGGCCCACAGCGCGGCAGCACCGATGACCACGTCGCTCACGCCGCCCTTGCAGCCGCCGTAGTTGGAACGGTGATAGCAGGCAAAGCGCTCCACCAGCAGGCCGGAGAACTGATACTCACCGCACATGAACACGTACTCCCAGGGAACAAAGACGTTGTCCAGAACGGTCAGGCACTCGCCGCCGACGATGCCGTAGTTGGCGTTGCCCTGGTCGATGGTGCCCTCGCACTTGCGGTCATCGTTGGTCTGACGGCCGAAGATGTGGGTCACACCGGGGGCGTCCACGGGGATCGCGCAGGAGACGGCGTACTGGGCCTCGTTCTCCAGCATGCCCATGGTGGGCATGATCAGCATCCAGTGGGAGTTGACCATACCGGTCATGTGGGCCTTGGCACCGCGGATGACAATGCCGTCCTCCCGCTTTTCCACCACGTGGACGAACATGTCGGGGTCCACCTGCTGGCCGGGCCGCAGGCTGCGGTCTCCCTTGACATCGGTCATGGCGCCGGCCACCATCCAGTCATTGTCCTGCACCTGGATGAGGAACTTCTTGAAGCGCTCATGATAGTTGGTGCCCAGAGCCTTGTCGCACTCGTAGGTCACGGTGTAGGTGGCGTTCATGGCGTCAAAGCCCACGCAGCGCTGATAGCAGGTACCGGTCTTCTGGGAGATGGTACGCAGCATCTTGGCCTTTTTCATCAGGTCATCCACGGACTGATGAATGTGGGTGAAGCGGTTGATCTTATGACCGGTGAGATGGGAGGTTGTGGTCATGAGATCGGCGTACTCCGGATTGCCCGCCAGAGCATAGGTCATGGCGGCGGAGTTGACGTGGCCGCGGATAAAGGGATGATCGATGACTTCGCGGCTGTCCAGCAGCTGGCCCTTTACATAGACCCGGATCTTCCGCTCCCGCAGGCTGTCTTTATACTCCTGAGCAGTTTTCATAATCTAAGCCTCTCTTTTTTATTAATCAGTAATATGGTGCTTGATACGACAGTGCCTCCCCAGCCTTGGGCGGAGGAACCGGAGTGCGGCTCCCCCGCCCAGAAGGGAAGGGAGGGATGGTATGGACGAGTCGTGGATTACCGCTTGCTCATGTTGACATAGTTGTCATAGCGGTCCTTGGCGCCCTGTTCCGCCTCAGCGAAGAGCTTCTTGGCCTCTTCGGGGAACTTGGCCTCCAGGGAGGCATAGCGGCGTTCGGAGCGGATGAACTCCAGGAAGTCGCTGGTGGGAGCCTTGGAATCCAGGATGAAGGGATTCTTGCCCTCCTCACGCAGCGCCGGGTTGTAGCGGTACAGGTGCCAGTAGCCGGCTTCCACAGCCCGCTTCATCTCCTGCTGGCAGTTGCTCATGCCGTGGGGGATGCCGTGAGCGGTGCAGGGCGCGTAGCAGATGACCACGGAGGGGCCGGGATAGGCCTCAGCCTCGCGGATGGCCTTGAGGGTCTGGTTGGGATCGGCGCCCATAGCCACCTGGGCCACATAGATGTAGCCGTAGCTCATGAGCATCATGCCCAGGTCCTTCTTCTTGGTGCGCTTGCCGCCGGCGGCGAACTGCGCCACAGCGCCGGCGTTGGTGGCCTTGGAGGACTGTCCGCCGGTGTTGGAGTACACCTCGGTATCCAGAACCAGCATGTTGATGTCCATGCCGGAGGCCAGAACGTGATCCAGGCCGCCGAAGCCGATATCATAGGCCCAGCCGTCGCCGCCGAAGGCCCAGACGCTCTTCTTGCTCAGGAACTCCTTGTTCTGCAGGACGAAGTCCACAGAAGCCTTGGCCTCGGGCTTGACGTCGACCTTCTCCAGAGCGGCAACCAGATCGTCGGTCACCTGGCGGGAGACCTCAGCGTCGTTCTTGCCGGCCAGATACTTCTCGCACGCCTCGGGTGCCACACCGGCATCCTTGAGCTCCTGGATGGCATCCACCAGCTCGCCGTTGACGGTCTCATGGGCGTTGAGGAAGCCGAAGGCAAACTCGGCGTTGTCCTCGAACAGGGACTGCTCCCAGGGAGGACCGAAGCCCCGGTCATCCGTGCAGTAGGGGGTGGAGGGCAGGGAGCCGCCGTGGGCCGCGGTGCAGCCGGAGGCATTGGCGATGTACATCCGGTCGCCGAAGAGCTGGGTGACCAGCTTGATGTAAGCGGTCTCGCCGCAGCCGGCGCAGGCGGGCGGGAACTCGTAGTAGGGCTTGGCGAACTGGCTGCCCTTGACGGTCTTGACGTTGACGGCATCCTTCTTCACGGGCACCGTCTCAATGCCGTAGGTCCAGTTCTCAGCCTGCACGGCCTGAGACTCCGCGGGCTTGAGGGTCAGGGCACCGTCCTTGGCCAGGCAGGCGTTGACGCAGCAGCCGCAGCCCAGGCAGTCATAGGGAGAAACCTGAATGCGGTAAGTATACTTCTCCAGGCCGGGACCCTTGGCGGGGATGGTCTCGAAGGTGGCGGGAGCCGCGGCCTTCTCCTCCTCGGTCACCAGCACGGGACGGATGGCGGCGTGGGGGCAGACATAGGCGCACTGGTTGCACTGGATGCACTTGCTGGGATCCCACTCGGGAACCATGATGGCATCGGCGCGCTTGTCATGCTTGGACGTGCCGTTGGGCCAAGTGCCGTCCACCGTGCCGTACTTCTGGAACACGGACACGGGGAGCTTGTCGCCCTGCATCTGATCCAGGGGCTTGAAGATATCATGGAAGAAGTCGTGGACGCCGTCGTCCTTGTTCTCCACGGGAGCGTTCTTCCAGCTCTCGGGGATATGGACCTCGTGCAGGGCGCTGACACCCTCATCCACAGCAGCGCAGTTCATGTCCACGACCTTCTGGCCGGCCTTGACCAGATAGGTCTTCTTGATGGCATCCTTCATGGCGGTGATGGCCGTATCCATGGGGATGATGTTGGCCAGCTTGAAGAAGGCCGCCTGGAGCACGGAGTTGGTCCGGTTGCCCAGGCCCAGACGCATGGCGATATCGGAAGCGTCGATGGTGTAGAACTTGGCGTTCTTGGCGGCCAGGGCGCGCTTGAGGCTGCCGGGCAGGTGCTGCTCCAGCTCCTCGTCGTTCCACTGGCAGTTGAGCAGGAAGGTGCCGCCTTCCTTCAGGTCGGCCGCCACGTCGAACTTCTCCAGATACGCGTGGTTGTGAACCGCCACGAAGTCCGCGGACTGGACCAGATAGGTCGCGTGAATGGGATTGTCGCTGAAGCGCAGGTGGCTCTGGGTCACGCCGCCGGACTTCTTGGCGTCATAGACAAAGTAGGCCTGGGCGTACTTCTCGGTCAGGCCGCCGATGATCTTGACGGAGTTCTTGTTGGCGCCCACAGTACCGTCGCCGCCGGTGCCCCACAGCTTGCAGGAGATCTCGCCCTCCTTGGGCAGGATGATATCCTTGCAGGGCAGGGAGGTAAAGGTCACGTCGTCCACAATGCCGATGGTGAAGCCGTTCTTGGGCTCGGCCTGCTCCAGGTTGTCGTACACGGCGATGATCTGGCTGGGGGTGGTATCCTTGGCAGCCAGACCGAAGCGGCCGCCCACAATGGTATCGAAGCTGCGGCCGGAGCCGGTCAGCACAGCCTTGACATCCAGGTACAGAGGCTCGCCCACAGAACCGGACTCCTTGGTGCGGTCCAGCACCGCCACCTTGCGCACCGTCTCAGGCAGGACAGCCAGGAAGTGCTTGGCGGAGAAGGGACGGAACAGGTGCACGGAAATCATGCCCACCTTGCGGCCCTGGCTCATGAGGTAATCCACGGTCTCCCGGGCGGTCTCAGCGCCGGAGCCCATGACCACCACAACCTCCTCGGCATCGGGAGCGCCGTAATAGTCAAAGAGCTTGTAGTTCCGGCCGGTGAGCTTGTTGATCTCGTCCATGTAGTGCTGGACGATGTCGGGAATGGCATCATAGTGGCCGTTGCCCGCCTCGCGGCCCTGGAAGAAGGTCTCAGAGCTGGCGGTGGTTCCGCGGACATGGGGATGCTCCGGGTTCAGGCTGTGCTTGCGGAAAGCATTGAGCTGATCCATATCCACCAGGGGACGCAGATCCTCATAATCCAGAGCGTCGATCTTCTGCAGCTCGTGAGAGGTACGGAAGCCATCAAAGAAATGCATGAAGGGATGACGGGCCTTGATGGCGGACAGATGCGCCACAGCACCCAGATCCATGGCCTCCTGGGGGCAGGCGGAAGCCAGCATGGCAAAGCCGGTGGAACGGCAGGTCATCACGTCGGACTGATCGCCAAAGATGGACCACATGTTCTGGGCCACGGTCCGGGCAGAAACGTGGAAAACACCGGGCAGGAACTCGCCGGCAATCCGGAACATGGGCGGGATCATCAGCATCAGGCCCTGAGAAGCAGTATAGGTGGTGGTCAGGGCGCCGGCCTGCAGGGAGCCGTGGCAGGTGCCCGCAGCGCCAGCCTCAGACTGCATCTCAATCACCTTAACAGGCTTTCCAAACAAGTTCTTCTTCCCCTGAGACGCCCACTCATCGACAGCCTCAGCCATCTGAGAAGAGGGCGTGATCGGGTAGATGGCCGCGACTTCGGTAAACGCATAGGAAGCGTAAGCCGCAGCGGTGTTACCATCCATTACAACTTTGTGTCCCATTTTTGATCCTCGATTCTTCTTTTTTTCTCTGGGTAGTAGTGATCGCAACTTGGATGACAGGTTTGCATGCCAACGGTCAAACAACCACCAAGCCCCCCTGCCCCTTGCCGGAAGCAAAGCCCGGCGCCGGACTGCTTGATAATTATTTGACAATGATGGACAAAAAAACGGGCGTCTGCAAGAAGGATGCAACGCAACACGACTCCCCATCACCGGGCAGTCTGTCGGAATACAAAAATCATGAAGCAAACACCGGAACAGCAATCTGCGTACTTTCAAAAAGCAACGGAACACTGCTATCAATACATAATATAGCTTTTTTACCCAACGGGGTCGATAACCTTTACGGCGGTCTTGATTTCAAATGCAGACACCATTTCCGATGTGAATTGTTACCGGATTTCTATGCACATTTTGACGCCTTTTTGGTATTTTTCAGAGTTTTGGCTAAAAATTTTGTGAAAAAATCGAACCAATTTGCCGCTAACATTTTATATTGTAATGGATATCCTTGTCAATTTGAATTTATGTTTTTTGATTTTTTCCTCTCGTTTCTTTACATATCTTCTTTTGTTTTTCTTCATTGCTGAAGCAGCAAAGCTTTTCTTAATCAGCAAACAAGATCGGAAGAGCGTCGTGTAGGGAAAGAGTGTAGATCTCGGTGGTC
>CABUDN010000142.1 GCA_902490355.1 uncultured Oscillibacter sp. | reverse complement strand
GCACGCCTTCAATCATGGTTAAGGATGAACCGCTTAACGTACCGTTCTCATCCACCCCTCCCGCAGGCCAGCGCTTTTCCATACACGCTCTCCCCGCGCAAACAATTTTGGAAGAAACGGAGAAGGTCTGCACCCTTCAAAGGATGCAGACCTTCTCCGTTTCTCAGCGCGCGATACAGCCGTGCGCCTTTGCATGCGTATTCAGCGGCCCAGGCGGGAGCAAAACGTCTCGTAGCCAAAGTCCGTCAGGCGGGTCAGGCCGCCTTCGCTGTCCAGCTTCCAGATGTTGGGCAGCGGCATGCCGTTAAACGTATTGTTCTTGCAGGTGGTATAGATCGCCATGTCACCGAAGAGCACCAGATCGCCCTCCTGCAGGGGCCGGGCAAATGTGTAGTCTCCAATCACGTCCCCGGCCAGACAGGTGGGGCCTGCCAGACGGCAGCGGACCCCCGCTTCGTTTTCCACACTGGCTTGGTATACCGGCGGCTGATACGGCATTTCCAGCACATCGGGCATATGACAGGCAGCACTGGCATCCAGAATGGCGATCTGCGTTCCGCCGTTTTCCACAATATCCAGCACCCGGCTGACCAGATACCCCGCGTTCAGCGCCACCGCTTCCCCAGGCTCCAGATAGACCGTCACGCCCCACTGCTGCTGTGCGCGCCGGATGCACGTCTCCAGCAGGGGCAGATCATAATCCGGCCGGGTGATGTGGTGGCCGCCGCCCATGTTCAGCCATTGCATCCGGGGCAGGACATCGCCGAACCGTGCTTCCACCGCATCCAGAGTCGTCCGGAGGGCATCCGCGTTTTGTTCACAGAGGGTATGGAAATGAAGCCCTTCCAGCAGGGACAAGGTCTCTTCATCCATCTCCCGGTCCCACACCGCACGGGTCACCCCCATGCGGCTGCCGGGGGCGCAGGGATCATAGATGGCGTGTCCTTCCTGGGTAGAGCACTCCGGATTGATGCGAAGGCCCAGACTTTTTCCACACTTTTTCCCCTTGGGGCCGAATTTTTTCAGCTGGTGAATGGAGTTGAACACAATGTGGTCGGCATACGCCAGCAGTTCATCAAATTCATCTTCCCGGTAGGCCCCGCAGAATACGTGCACTTCCCGGCCGGCCATCCGCTCCCGGCCCAGCCGGGCCTCGTAGAGGCCGCTGGCCTCCGTGCCCGCCAGCTCCTCCGCCAGGAGGGGATAAAAATCATAATTGGAAAACGCCTTCTGGGCCAGCAGCACCCGGCAGCCGGTGCGCCGGGCCAGGGCGCCAAGGCATTGTACGTTGGCGCGCAGGCGCGCCTCGTCCATGACATAGCAGGGCGTGGGGATGGCACGGAATAACTTCTCCGGATCCCGGCCCGCCAGTCCCGCAAAAGGCGGATCGTTGGTGGTCAGGTGCGCCATCAGTCCACCAGCACCGGGTTGTGGCTTTCGCTGCGGGGCAGACCGTAGCGGTCCAGCGCATCCAGGAAGGGATCGGGATCAAACTCCTCCACGGTGTGCACGCCCTTGGTCGTCCACTTGCCGGTCAGCAGCATCAGCGCGCCGCACATGGCAGGCACACCGGTGGTATAGCTGATGGCCTGGCTGGCCACCTCCTTGTAGCACTCCTGGTGGTCACAGACATTATAAATATAGTAGGTCTTGTCCTTGCCATCCTTCTTGCCGGTGAAGATGCAGCCGATGTTGGTCTTGCCGTGGGTGCGGGGGCCCAGGCTGGCCGGATCGGGCAGCAGGGCCTTGAGGAACTTGATGGGCACAATCTGCTGGCCCTCAAATTCCACAGGCGTGGTGGAAAGCATGCCCACGTTCTCCAGACACTTCATGTGGGTGAGATAGCTCTGGCCGAAGGTCATGAAGAAGCGGATGCGCTTGACCTCGGGGATGTTTTCCGCCAGGGACTCAATCTCCTCGTGGTGCAGCAGGTACATGTCCTTCTGGCCCACCTGGTCAAAGTCATACTCCCGCTTGATGCTCATGGGCGGGATCTCCACCCAGTGGCCGTTTTCCCAGTAGGAGCCGGGTGCGGAGACCTCCCGCAGGTTCACCTCGGGATTGAAGTTGGTGGCAAAGGGATAGCCGTGGTCGCCGCCGTTGCAGTCCAGAATGTCGATGGTATCGATGGTGTCGAACTCGTGCTTTTTGGCATAGGCGCAGTAGGCCTGGGTCACGCCGGGATCGAATCCGCAGCCCAGCAGGGCGGTGAGGCCGGCCTTTTCAAACTTCTCCCGGTACGCCCACTGCCAGGTGTAGTCAAAGTACGCGGAAAAGCCCTTTTCCTTGCAGCGCTTTTCATAGGCGGCCTTCCACTCCGGTTCCTCGATGTCCTCGGGCTCGTAGTTGGCGGTATCCATATAGTTGACGCCGCACGCCAGGCAGGCATCCATGATGGTCAGGTCCTGATACGGCAGGGCGATGTTCATCACCAGGTCCGGCTGGTAGCTCTTGATGAGGGCGATGACCTCCTCCACCTTGTCGGCATCCACCTGGGCAGTGGTGATCTTGGTGGCGGTTTTACCGGCCAGATCGGCGGCCAGCTGGTCGCACTTGGACTTGGTCCGGCTGGCGATGCACAGCTCCGTAAAAACCTCGCTGACCTGGCAGCACTTGCGGATGGCCACGGAGGCCACACCGCCGCATCCGATGACTAAAACTTTGCTCATAATCCATTCTCCTTTTTCTTCTCAAATGATCATTCCCCGCCCCGCCGGGAGCGGGCTGTGGTAGTTTCTTATTTGGAAAGCGCCAGCAGCAGCTCCCGCAGCACCTTGCAGGCCGCAGCCGTGGATACGCCGCTGGGGTCCAGCATGGGAGCGAGCTCATTGACATCCGCCGCCACCACACGGGTCCGGCTGACCAGCCGAATGGCCTCCAGCAGCTGCGGGAAGGTCACGCCGCCGGCCTCCGGCGTTCCGGTTCCGGGGAACGCGGCAGGATCCAGACAATCCAGATCGATGGTGAAATAGACCGGCGCCCGGCTTTCCTCCAGCTCCCGCACCACCTGCTCCAGCCCGTCAAAGGAAAACGGGTGCAGATCGGTGTGGTCCTTGGCAAAGCGGAACTCCTCCCGCTCACCGCTGCGGATACAGAACTGGTGGATGCGGCCGTCTCCCAACAGATCGTGGCAGCGGCGGATCACACAGGCATGGCTGAGCCGGGCGCCCAGATAGTCGTCCCGCAGGTCCGCGTGGGCGTCGAAGTGGAGGATATGCAGGTCGGGATAGCGCCTGCAAGCCGCCCGCACGCTGCCCAGGGTCACCAGATGCTCTCCGCCGATGAGCAGGGGCAATTTGCCGTCTGTGAGGATCTCCTCCGCCCGGGCCTCGATGTCCGCCAGAGCCGTCTCGGCGCTGCCGAAGCAAAGCTCCAGATCGCCGCTGTCAAACACGGCGCAGTCGGTCAGGTCCTTATCCTGATAGGGACTGTACGTCTCCAGGCCGAAGCTCTCGTGGCGCATGGCGGCGGAGCCGAACCGGGCGCCGGGGCGAAAGCTGGTGGTGGAGTCAAAGGGTGCACCGAAGAGGACAATCTCCGCTTCCTCGTAACTGCTCTCGCAGCCGATGAATGTTTCCACATTGGGGTTCATTTCTCTACCTCCTCCAGCATCTCCTCCAAAAACGCCGGCAGGAAAAACGCGCCGGTGTGAAGACGCACCGTATAGTATTTGGTCTTGAGATGTAGTTTGAGCCACTTGCTGCGGTCAAAATCATCAATGGGATGGTATTTCTTGCTGGCAAAGCCGAAAAGCCAGTAGCCCGCGGCATACGTGGGGATATGAGCCTGATAGACCCGGCTGATGGGGAACGTGCTGACAATGCGCTTGTGGCAGCGCTGCATGGCCTCGGCATCGTGGCGGTAGAAGGGGCTTCCCTGCTGGTTGACCATGATGCCGTCATCCCGCAGGGCATTGTAGCAGATGCCGTAAAACTCCCGGGTGAAGTACCCCTCGGAGGGGCCGAAGGGATCGGTGGAGTCTACGATGATCAGATCATACTGGGCGTGCCGCCGCCGGATGAAGCGCAGGGCGTTGTCAAAGTAGATATGCACCCGCTGGTCGTCCAGGCGGCAGGCATTTTCCGGCAGATAGCGCCGGCAGGCCTCCACCACCTGTTCGTCCATCTCCACCAGATCGATGGAGCGGATGGACTCATACCGGGCCAGCTCCTTGACGACGCCGCCGTCTCCCGCGCCGATGACCAGCACATCCTGCACATTGGGGTGGACCGCCATGGGCACATGCGTAATCATCTCGTCGTAAATGAACTCATCCCGCTCGGTGAGCATCACATTGCCGTCCAGGGTCAGCACCTTACCGAATTCCGGGGTATCGTAAATATCGATCTGCTGGTAATTGCTTTTCTGGGAGTAGAGATGCCGGTTGACCCGCAGGCTGTGCTTGACGTCCGGCGTATGGAATTCACTGAACCACAGCTCCATCAAACCACCTCCTGGGTCAAAATATTGATTCGCTCAATCTCGGGGTCCTCAGGGCCGGTCATGGAGCAGCCCTTGGCCTTGGCATAGCGGATATAATCCAGAATCGCCGCGGTAATCCGCTCGCCGGGGGCCAGGATGGGAATTCCCGGGGGATAGCACATGACGAACTCGCTGCACACCTTCCCCTCGCTCTCCTCCAGGGGAACGCTGCGCTTGTCGGCATAGAAGGCCTCCTGGGGACTGGTGACCACCTCGGGATCGATGTACTCCTGATTCATCAGGCCGCTGCCGTCGGTCTGATAGCGCCGGCGGATCTCCGCCAGGGCGCTGACCAGCCGCTCCAGCTCCTGGGGCCGGTCCCCGATGGACAGATACGCCAAAATGTTGCCAATATCACCGAACTCAATCTGGATATCATACTCATCCCGCAGCAGGTCATAGACCTCGATGCCCGCCAGACCGATATCCCGGGTATGGACGCTGAGCTTGGTGGGGTCGAAATCGAAGATGGAGTCGCCGTTGATCAGCTCCCGGCCGAAGGCGTAGTAGCCGCCCACGGCGTTGATCTCCTCCCGGGCATACTCCGCCATGGCGACGACCTGGCGGAACACCTCCTTGCCCCGCAGAGCCAGGTTGCGGCGGCTGATATCCAGACTGGACATGAGCAGGTAGCTGCCGGAAGTGGTCTGGGTGAGGTTGATGATTTTGCGCACATGGCCCTCGTGAATGTTGGGGCCGATGAGCAGCAAGCTGGACTGCGTCAGGCTTCCGCCGCTTTTGTGCATGGACACCGATGCCATGTCCGCTCCCGCCGCCATGGCGGAAACCGGCATGTTCTCCCCGAAGTAGAAGTGCGTGCCGTGGGCCTCGTCAGCCAGACAGTACATGCCGGCGTCGTGGGCCATTTTCACGATGGCCCGCAGGTCACTGCAGATCCCGTAGTAGGTGGGGTTGTTCACCAGCACCGCCACGGCATCGGGATGTTCCCGGATAGCCTTGGCCACCTGCTCCCGCTTCATGCCCAGGGAGATGCCCAGCCGGTGGTCCACCTCCGGATTGACGTACACCGGAATGGCGCCGCAGAGCACCAGGGCGTTGATCACGCTGCGGTGCACGTTGCGGGGCATGATGATCTTGTCGCCCCGTTTGCAGGTGGACAGCACCATGCTCTGCACGGAACTGGTGGTGCCTCCCACCATCAAAAACGCGTGGGCCGCGCCGAAGGCGTCGGCCGCCAGCTCTTCCGCCTGCCGGATCACCGAAATCGGATGACAAAGATTGTCCAGGGGCTTCATGCTGTTGACATCGATGCTGACGCATTGCTCACCCAAAAACGCAGTCAGCTCCGGATTGCCCCGCCCCCGCTTGTGGCCGGGAACGTCAAAGGGCACCACCCGCATCTGGCGGAAGGTCTGAAGCGCCTCATAGATCGGCGCTCTGCTCTGGTCCAGGATTCGCTCATTTTTCACTGCCATCACCTCACGACAAAAAAACACAAGCCGCCGTTTGGCAGCTTGTGTTTGAATCAATAATACGTACGCAATTGACGCCGGGACTCCGATCCTTCTGCATGCGGCAGGGACATCCCCCTTGCCTTTGCAGTCCATGATCCCGAACCTTTTATTTGGTACTGAGAGTCTATATAGCAACAAGATACTTTTACTACTCTTTTATTGACCGTTTCACAAGTCTGCGCAAATGCGCATTTCGGTTATAAAGTAACCAACTTATAAAATTTGAGCTTTTAACTCAATCAATAAGGCGGTAACCCGCCAATCGGCAGTGGACCCGGCTGTCCGTATGGCCTTGACTCCCGCAGGAGTGGTCCCAGTATTCTTGGCCAGATCGGAAGAGCACACGTCTGAACTCCAGTCACATTCCTTTATCT